>NZ_JBNZCE010000014.1:0-250611 GCF_050589265.1 Actinoplanes sp. G11-F43 | reverse complement strand
TCTCGTTGCGGTCAGCCGTAGGCAAAACCGAACAGCCCCTCGCAACAGAACCCACCCCCGCAAGACAAAACGGTCGCTCTTGTTGGGGGCGGCCGTGGGCGCGACAGAACGGTCGTTCTCGCTGGAGCCCCGAAACAGGCGAGACAGAACGGTCGTTCTCGGTTTGCATGGCACACCTGCTCGGGGCTGGAACGGCGGTTTCCCGGAGACGCGGTCAGGCCTGACTCACCGAGCGCCGACGGGGGCCGGGGGGCGGCAACGTGTGTGGCATCTGCCAACCGGTGGCCAGGCGGGACGGGTGCAGGTTTCGGGATTCGCCGAAGAACTCGGTGAACTTCATGATCAGTGGGTCCCAGCGGATCGGGTCGACGTAGGCGGTTCCCGGGATCATCAGGGACTCCTCCACATGGGTGCGGAGCACCTCCACCTCGAACGCCGTGGCATGCATGGCCGGGCCGCCGATCGAGGTCGCTGACGTCAGGCGGCATTCGAGCTGGATCGGGCATTCGCGGATCCGGGCCGGTGCGACCACGTCGGACGGCTGACGGGTCAGGCCGGCGGCGGCGAACTTGTCCGGCACGTACCGGTAGCCCTGTCCGTGTTTTGTCTCCGGCACGTCGGGGCGGCCGGTGGTCAGGGCGAGCCGGTCGACGGCGGTGACCATGGTCGTGTCGGGCAGGTTGAGGACGGCTTCGCCGGTTCGGCGCAGGTTGACCGCGGTGCGGCTACGGTCGCCCATGCCGAGTACGCAGGTCCGGCCCAGCCACCAGGCCGACGACAGGGGTGCCAGGTTGGTGGTGCCGTCGGGGTTCTCGGTGCTGATCACGACTACGGGTGTGCCGAAGTACAGGACCTTCAGGTCGGGTGTCACGTGCATCCGACCACTGTCACGCCTGCGCGGTCACGATTCTGGCGGTCTTCGGACGTCCAGGTCGACGGTCAGCAGAGTTCGGCGGGCCTGCCCAGGTAGTAGCCCTGACCGTAGGTGACGCCGATCTCGGTGAGGCGTTCCAGTTCGGCGGCGGTCTCGATGCCCTCGGCGACGAGTTCGGCGCCGATCTGGGCGGCGAATCCGGCCAGTGAGCCGGCCAGCGCCGTCTTCACCGGGTCGCTGTCGATGCCCCGGACCAGGCTCAGGTCGAGTTTGATCAGGTCGGGGCGGAGTTTGAGGATGTGCTGGAGGCTGGCGAATCCGGCGCCGGCGTCGTCGACGCTGAGCCGGACGCCGGCCTCCCGCAGCCGGTCCAACGCCTCGGTGAGCTGATCGTAATCGGCCACCTGGGTGTGCTCGGTGATCTCCACGACGAGGCGGTGCTCGGCGTGCAGGAGCAGGATGTCGCGCACGTGCGGGTCGAGCAGCGCCTCGGCGGACAGGTTGACGGCCAGCCAGCCGTCCGGCGGCAGATCCGGCAGGCGCCACAGCGCCTGGCGGAGAGCGAGCAGTTCCAGCGGTACGCCGAGACCGCACTTCGACGCCGCGGCGAATGCCTTGTCGGGGCCGGTGAACACGGCGGGTTCGAAGCGCGCCAGGGCCTCGTACCCGATCGTGTCGTTGTCTTTGATCCGCACGATCGGCTGGAAGACCATCCGCACCGACTGGGCGTCCAGGACCGCCTGCACGGTGTGCCGGGCGAGGGCGGCCTCGTGCCGCTGCTGGGCGAGCGGGCCGCTCATGTGGTCGCTGATCACGTCGGCGATCAATGCCATGTACCGCAGCGACTGTTCGCCGAGGGACGGGTCGGGTTGCCGGCTGGCCCCGCAGACCATGCCGGCCACCTCGCCGTCCGGGCCGCGCCACGGCACCCCGGCGTAGGAGCCGATCTGGTAGTCGCGGGTGGAGGCGAGTTCACGGGCGATCGGGTGCACCCGGCTGTCCGTGACGGTGCCCGGCAGGATCCCGGCGAGGACCCGGGCGCAGTAGGAGTTCCGCAGGTCGAGCGGCCGCCCGAGGGGGATGCCCATGGTCTCGTACTCGCCGGTGGCGACGTGGATCGTCTGGTCGTCGGCGCTCAGCGTGGATGCCCAGGCCACGTCGAGGCCGAGGTGGGCGCGGACCAGGTCCAGCATCCGTTCCACCACCGCGATGTCGGCGTCGCCCGGCTGCCACACGCCCCCGGTTGCTGTCTGCACGTCGTTCACTCCCCGCTTCGCCCGGCTCGTTCCCGCCGGACCCACCTAGTCGGCGGGGAAAACGCAATCTGAAGGTGTTGGCGGGCGGAGAGCGCGAGCATGGGCGGATGAGGCGTCGCTGGCTGTTCGCTGATCAACTCGGCCCGCACTTCCTGGATGATCCGGGGCAGCCGGTGCTGCTGGTGGAGTCGAAGGCGGTGTTCCGGCGCCGGGTCTTCCACCGGCAGAAGGCCCATCTGATCCTGTCCGCGTTGCGGCACCGGGCCGAGGAGGGTGACGCACGGTTGGTTCGCGCCGCCACCTACCGTGAGGCGGTCACCGAGCCGGTGACGGTGTGTCATCCCACCTCGCGTGCGGCCCGTGATCTGGTGCGCCGTCTGCCGGACGTGGAGATGCTGCCGCCGCGCGGTTTCGTCACCGCGCCGCGGGACTTCACCCGGTGGGCGGACGGGCGGGACCACCTGCGGATGGAGGATTTCTACCGGTTCGCCCGGCAGCAGCACGGTGTTCTGATGGACGGCGCCGAACCGTGTGGTGGCCGCTGGAACCTGGACGCCGACAACCGTGAGCCGCCCCCTCGCGGCGCCACCAGGCTGGACGTCGCGTCCCCTCCGGAGATCAACGAAGACGAGATCGACGATGGCGTACGGTCGGAGCTGGATCGCTGGCAGCGCGTCGACGGCATCGAGTTCGCCGGCAACGACGGCCCTCGGCTGTTCCCGGTCACCCGGCGGGAGGCCCTGGCCCGGCTGCGGCACTTCGTCGAGCACCGGCTGCCGGTGTTCGGCCCGCACGAGGACGCCATGCTGGCCGGTGACCCGTGGATGGCACACAGCATGCTCAGCCCGGCGATCAATCTCGGACTTCTCGATCCGGTCGAGGTGATCAGTGCGGCGGCGGACGCGTACCGGGCCGGGTCGGTGCCGTTGGCCAGTGCCGAGGGGTTCATCCGGCAGATCCTCGGCTGGCGGGACTTCGTCTGGCATCTGTACTGGTATTTCGAGCCGCGCTACCGCTCGGAGAACGTGCTGGGCGCGGCCGGCCGGCTGCCGAAGTGGTTCGCCACTCTGGACGCCGACGCGGTCGAGGCGCGGTGTCTGTCCGATGTGCTGGCCGGGGTGCGCGACCGCGGCTGGGTGCACCACATCCCGCGGCTGATGGTGCTGGGCAACTACGCGATGCAGCGGGGCTGGCGGCCGGCCGCGATGGCCGACTGGTTCCACCGCAACTTCGTCGACGGATACGAGTGGGTGATGACCGCGAACGTCATCGGTATGAGCCAGTTCGCCGACGGCGGGCGGATGAGCAGCAAGCCGTACGCGGCGGGCGGCGCTTACCTCAACCGGATGAGCGACTACTGCGGCGGGTGCCGGTACGACCCGAAGGTGCGGGTGGGGGACGACGCGTGCCCGTACACCGCGGGGTATTGGAGTTTCCTGGCCCGCAACGAACCGCGACTGGCCGGCAATCACCGGATGGGCCGGCCGTTGCAGGGTCTGCGCCGGCTGGACGATCGGGACGCGCTGGTCGAGCAGGAGCACGCCCGCGGCTCACGGGCGCCCTGACGGGACCAGGGTGCGGGCCGCCTCGATGGCGCGGGCGGCGATGTCCTCGGTGGTGTGGTGCCCTTTGGTGAAGAAGCCGTCGGCGAACAGTGCGATGTATCCGTGTGCGACCGCGATGGTGGCCTCGACCAGCAGCAACGCCTCCCGGTAGGTGCCGGCGCCGGTCTCGCCGGCCAGGTCCATCAGGGTCTCCATCAGGGCGCGGGTGTCCTCGCGGCGGCCGTCGTCCTCGATCCGGGACAGCTCGGCGGCGTAGATCACCGGCAGGCCGGCGCCGGTGCGGGCCACGTGCCGCACGTAGGCCCCGGCCGCCGCGGCCATCCGGTCCCCCGGGTCGGTGCCGGCGGCGTCGGCGGCGGCACGGACGGCGGCGGTCAGCTCGCGGGCGGCGATCCCGGACACCGCGGCGAGGAGGTGGTCGCGGTCCGGGAAATGCCGGTACGGCGCGGCCGAGCTGACCTGCAGTCTTCTCGCCACCGCGGCCACCGAGAACTTCTGCAGGCCGCACTCGGCGAGCAGCTCGAAACTCGCGGCGATCAGGGCGGCGCGCAGGTCACCGTGGTGATACGCCCGATTGGCCGACACGCTTGCCTCCATGTGAGTAGGCTCTTACATTAGCAAGTGATAGCCCTCTTACATTCTCTTCGGAGGCATCGTGACCATCCGGCTCGGCTACCAGATCCCGAACTACACCTACCCCGGCCCGGTCGAGACGCTGTTCGACACGGTCGTGGCGCAGGCCAAGGAGGCCGAGGCGTCCGGCTTCGACACGGTTCTGGTGATGGACCACTTCTATCAACTACAGGGCATCGGGGCGCCGGAGAACGCCATGCTGGAGGCCTACACCACCCTCGGCGCGCTGGCCACGGCCACCTCGACGATCCAGCTGTCCACCCTGGTCACCGGCAACACGTACCGCAATCCGGCTCTTCTCGCCAAGACCGTGACCACCCTCGACGTGGTCTCGCACGGCCGCGCGATCCTCGGCATCGGCGCCGGCTGGTTCGAGCGTGAGCACAACGACTACGGCTTCGAGTTCGGCACCTTCGGGCAGCGCTTCGAACGCCTCGACGAGGCCCTGCAGATCATCACGCCGATGCTGAAGGGCGAGCCGGCCAGCCTGGACGGCAAGTGGTACACCGCCCGCGGCGCGTTGAACAACCCGCGGGTCCGGCCGACCATCCCGATCATGCTGGGTGGCAGCGGCGAGCAGAAGACGTTCCGCCTGGCCGCCCGGTACGCCGACCACATGAACATCATCTGCGACGCCGACGACCTGGCCCGCAAGGTGTCGGTGCTGCGCGAACGGTGCGAGGAGATCGGCCGCGACCCGGCCACCCTGGCCACCAGCTACCTGGTGATGGGCCTGGTCGGCGAGGACGAGCAGGAGATCAAGGAACTGTCCCAGGAGATCCCGGAGGACCGCCGCAACCGCACCATCCTCGGTACGCCGGAGCAGGTCGCCGAGCAGATCCAGGAGCGGGTGCTGGGCGCCGGCATCGACGGCATCACCATCAACCTGCCCCGCAACGGCCACCGCCCCGGACTGGTCTCCCGGGTCGGCGCGGCCTTGAAGCCGCTGGTCAGCTAGCTTATCCGGAACGAACCGACCAGGCCGCGCAGCTCCTCGGCGGTCCGGGCCACCTCGGCGCTGGCCAGATTCGTCTGGCTGGTGCCGGCCACCGACACCGAACTGGCCCGGGCCACCTCGGAGATGCTCGCCGCGATCCGGTTGCTGCCCGAGGACACCTCGCTGATGCTGCGGCTCATCTCCTGCGTGGTGGCGGTCTGCTCCTCCACCGCGCTGGCGATCGTGGTCTGGTAGTCGTTGATCCGCGCGATCACCTCACTGACCCGGCTGATCACCTCGACCGCCTGACTGGTCTCCTGCTGGATCGACGCCACCCGCTCGCTGATGTCCTCGGTCGCCCGCGCGGTCTCCTGCGCCAGATCCTTGACCTCGGACGCCACCACCGCGAAGCCCTTGCCCAGCTCACCGGCGCGGGCCGCCTCGATCGTCGCGTTCAGCGCCAGCAGGTTGGTCTGCTCGGCGATCGCGGTGATCGTCTTGACCACGTTGCCGATCTCCACCGACGACGCGCCCAGCTGCTCGATCCGCTGGGTGGCCAGGGCCGCCTCGGACACCGCCTCCCCGGCGATCTGCGCGGCCCGGTTGGTGTTCTCCGAGATCTCCCGGATCGAGACGCCCATCTCCTCACTGCCCGCCGCCACCGTCTGCACGTTGCGGGAGATCTCCGCGGCCTCGTTCGAGGCGGCCGACGTCTGCTGGTCGGTGGCGTTCGCCGCGCCGGCGATCTCCTGGCTGGTGGCGGCCAGCTCGGTGGCGGCGCCGGCCAGCGTGTCGGCGTTCTCCGCCATCCGCTGCATGGTGGCGCGGATGCCGTCCATCGCCGCGTCCAGCTCCTTGGCCATCGTGCCCAGCTCGTCACGCGAGGTGATGCCGCTGCGCCGGGTCAGGTCGCCGGAGGCCAGCGCGCCCACCACCGAGGCGACCTTGCGCACCGGCCGCAGGATCGACTGCACCAGAGGCACCGACAACGCCACCAGCACGATCAGGCCCATCGCGGCGACCGCCAGCATCCACCACAGCGCCGACGACTTCACCGCGTCCATCGCGGCCTGATGCTCGATCACCTCGGCGTCCAGGATCTCGTGGATGGCGCCGATCTTGTCGTCGACCATGCCGTTCTGCTCGGCGATCGAGTCGTACCGGCCGGCGATGCTGGCCGGGTCGGCCTTCGCGTCCTTCACGAAGTCGATGACGAAGGCGCTGAACGTGTCGACGCTCGGTTTCAGCGCGTCGATCTCGGTGCTGAGGTCACCGACGTCCAGCGCCTCGGCGGCCTCGAAGGCCTCGCTCATCGCCACCACGTCGTCGGCGGCGTCACCGGACACGTCGTCGCCGTGCGCTGCCCGGTAGGCGTCGACCTTGAGCTCGGAGCCCCGGGTGTCCAGGTGGTTGAGGGCCGACTTGGTCAGGATGTAGTTGGTGAGACTCTCCTGCTCGTCGCTGAGGCGCTCCTGCGACCAGACACCGATGCCGGTCAGGGCCGCGGCGACCAGCACACCGGTCACCACGATCGACGACAGGCGCTTGGCGACGCTCAGGTCGAGCAGGCTTGGCATGGGCGTTCCCGCTATCCGGAGTCGGTGGTGGTCTTCATCTGACAGTTCGGCCCCATCAGTCCGGTGCTGAGGCTTCCGGCCCTTTCCCGTCCCCTTTCTCGGCCTCCTTTCCGGCTTCCCTCCCGGCCTCCTTCTCGACCGGGCCGCGCAGCAGGGGTGGATGCAGCATGGTCGCCGCTCCCCGGCGGAAGAGCTGCGCCGGGCGGCCACGCTCGCGGATCACGCTGCCGGTGGCCCGCTCCACGAACCCGTCGGCGCTGGTCACCTTGCGGTGGAAGTTGCGGGGGTCGAGCCGCACCCGCCACACCGACTCGTAGACCGACCGCAGATCGGCCACGGTGAACTCGGGTGGGCAGAACGCGGTGGCCAGCGGCGTGTACTCCAGCTTCGACCGGGCGCGCTCCACCCCGTCGGCGAGGATCGTGTCGTGGTCGAAGGCCAGCTCCCCGGCCACCTCGTCGACCGGGCGCCAGGCCGCCCCGGCCGCGTCGCTGCCGGCCACCGGCATCGGCAGATCCGGCACCAGCGCCAGGTAGGCCACCGTGATCACCCGCCCCCGAGGATCACGACCCGGCTTGCCGTACGTCCCGAGCTGCTCGAAGTGGCCGTCCCTCGGCGTCAGGCCGGTCTCCTCGCGCAGCTCGCGGGCAGCGGCGTCGGCGAGATCCTCGTCGCCGTGCACGAACCCGCCGGGCAGCGCCCACCGGTCCTGGAACGGCGGGATGCCCCGGCGGACGAGCAGCACCTGGAGCGCGGCCTGCCGGATCGTCAGCAGCACCAGATCCACAGTGACGGAGAACTCGGTTCGCGTCATGTTGACGATAATACCTCGCCGGGATTATCGTCATTCCGACGACAAACGAAGGGACCCCCCGACATGGCCGACGTGACACGCCGCTTCCACCTCCGGCACCTGCGTGGCGCCCCCACCAGCTGGGTCAGCCACACCGTCAAGGGCCGGGAGAAGCGCTCGGGCACCGGCCTCTCCTTCTGGTACCGGCCGCTCACCGCCGTGCTGAGCGAGGTCCCGGTCGACGACCGTGAGCTGCCACTGCTCTTCCACGCCCGCACCGAGGACTTCGCCGACGTGACCGTGCAGGCCACCGTGACCTACCGGTTCAGCGACCCGGCCGCGGCCGCCGGCCGGCTCGACTTCTCCATCGACCCCTACCGTGGCGCCTGGCGCGGCCAGCCCCTGGACCAGGTGGCGACACTGCTCGCCGAGCTGGCCCAGCAACCCGCCCTCGACGTGCTCGCCCGGGTGCCGCTCGCCGAGGCGCTGACCACCGGCATCGCCCCGGTGCGCCAGTCGGTCGCCGACGCCCTGGCCGGCGACCCGCGGCTCAGCGAGACCGGCGTCTCGGTGGTCAGCGCCCGGGTGGTCGCCATCCGGCCCGAGCCCGACCTGGAGCGGGCACTGCAGACTCCGACCCGCGAGCAGGTCCAGCAGGACGCCGACAAGGCGACCTACGCCCGCCGGGCACACGCCGTGCAGCAGGAGCGGCAGATCGCCGAGAACGAGTTGCAGAGCAAGATCGAGCTGGCCCGCCGCCAGCAGGAGCTGGTCGAGCAGCACGGCGCCAACACCCGCCGGGAGGCCGAGCTGGACGCCGAGACCCAGCTGGTCGCCGCCAAGGCCGACGCCGACCGCAAAGAGGTCGCCAGCATCGCGGCCACCGAGCGGTCCAAGCGCGCCGCGCTCGCCGAGGCCGAGGCCACCCGGGTCCGCGACGACGCCCGCGCCACCGGCGCCCGCCTGGTCGGCCTGGCCGAGGCGGAGGCGGAGGCCGCACGCCTGGCCGCCTATCAGGACCTGCCGCCCGCCGTCCTGCAGGCGCTGGCCCTCAAGGAGCTGGCCGGCCAGCTGCCCCAGGTCAACGAGCTGACCATCACCCCCGACGTGCTGACCAAGCTGGTCGGGCGGCTCGGCTCATGAGCACCCTCCGCCCGCGCGTCATGACGGTCAGGCAGCTCGGCTCATGAGCACTCTCGCCCCGCGCATCGTGATCGTCTCCCGGCGCAGCGAGCTGGACGAGCTGCTCGCCCGGCACGGCACGATGGGCGCCGCCGCCTACTTCCTGCGCCAGCGGGGCCGCGACATGGCCGAGGTGACCGCCCGGCACGAGGCGTTGCGGGCCGCGCTCACCGAGGTGGGCGCGGCGGTCCCGGCGGACTGGCGGCGCGGCCACGTCGACCGCGCCGACCTGCCCCGCTTCCTGTTCGCCCCGGAGGACGTGGTGGTCGCCGTCGGTCAGGACGGCCTGGTCGCCAACGTCGCGAAATACCTGGACGGCCAGCCGGTCATCGGCATCGACCCGGAGCCGGGCCGCAACCCGGGTGTCCTCTCCCGCCACCGGGCCGGCAGTCTGGCGGCCCGCCTGCGCTCCGGCCCGCAGGCGGTCCAGGAGCGCACGATGGTGGCGGCCAGGCTGGACGACGGCCAGGAGCTGTCCGGGTTGAACGAGGTCTACATCGGCCACGCCGGCCACCAGTCCGCCCGCTACGTCCTGACCACCCCCGACGGCACCCGCGAGCGCCAGTCCTCCTCCGGCCTGATCGTCGGCACCGGCACGGGCGCGACGGGCTGGTGCGCGTCGATCGCCCGTGATCGCCCCGGCAGCCCACCGTTGCCGGCCCCGGACGATCCGGCGCTGTGCTGGTTCGTCCGGGAGGCCTGGCCCTCCCCCGCGACCGGCGTGACGCAGACGTCCGGCCTGCTCACCGAGGGGACCGAGCTGGAGCTGACCAGCGAGTCCGAGCGCCTGGTCGTCTTCGCCGACGGCCTGGAGTCCGACGCGCTCGAGCTCTCCTGGGGCCAGCGCGTCCGCATCGGCCTGGCCCCTCGCAAGCTGCGGCTGGCGTGAGGCGCCACACCGGCGGGCCACCACGGCATCACCGCTGCACCCTACGCTGGGCACACGTCATCATCGAGACCGCTTTGGGCGGCGGGGGCGCGAGGCGGCAGCGGGACGCGAGGCCCGGCCGGTGGTGAGACAGCGTCGGCACGCGCTCTGACAAGGAGAGCCTGATGGTGGTCTTCGATACGCAGGTGACCTCGGAGCATCTCCGGGCGGGCGGTGTGCCGGATGGTGTCGCCGTCACCTCGACCACTTTGCAGGAGATATTCGGCATGCAGGGAGCGGGAAACACCAGAAACAGGTTCTACCTGCCTTTGATGAAGGACGAATATCAGCTACATCATTACGCGCATCTTCATGCCGAGCGGAAAGGCGACCGCAGGAGGATCCGCCCACACACCGACCGCCTCATCATCAATTTTGCCGCCGACCATCCGACAGTCGTCGAGTACAGCCACTCCGCGACGTGCCGGCTTCTCGAACTCAGTCGCCGACGCCTCGACGCCGGTTTCCAGGTTTTCGCAGCCCATGCTCGGCCCGCACTGACAAAAGCCACTTTCGCCAATGTCAGAACCCACTACCGCAGCCTGTCGGCGAGCTCTGCCAGATACGTTGCACTGGCCACGGAAACGGTCGATGTCGCCCTGTCCCTGCTCCCCCGGTTCACTCGGGAATACAATCTGAAAAACGATTTCCGGGATTCCTTGAACGATCTGCTCATCCTTGCCACCGCGATCCGGATGAACGAGACGCTGCACACCAGAGATCAAGTTTTGTCGGACTTCGCGGTGACCGTCGCGCAAGCCGAGGTGTCCAGCCGTACCGATGGCCGGTTCGAAGTCAGTTTCAGGGATCCTTCCGCGGTGCGTCGCGTGAACTCGGAGAGCAAGGGCTACATCAACCTCGGCTGGCGCGTGCATCGCCGCTGATTCTCGGCAGAGCGCCGCGCGGTCGTTTCAAGCCCCGACGACCCGGGCTCGCGGCCGGCCGAAGACGGACGGCGAGTCCCGGGTTCAGCGGATCAGCGGCTCCGCACCGGACGCTCGGCACCACCGCTCGATCTCGGCCTCGTGGGAGCCCGTCCGGGTGGCGGCGGCCACCCGGGCCGTCCGCTCGGCGACTGCCGGGCCGCCGCCGTCGGCCAGCAGGGTCAAAGGCCAGGCCGGGGCGCCGCCCCGCCCGTCGTAGGCGTGCCACCCCCACGGTCCGGTGAAGTGCCACGCCCGTTCGTAGCGGTCGACGACATCGACGCCGGCATACCCGCCACCATCGACGCCGGCACCTCCACCGCCATCGGCTCTGGCGCCCCCGCCAGTGTCGGCTCTGACGCCCCCGCCGGCATCGGATATGGCGCTCCCGCCCGCGCCGGCGTCCAGAAAGGCGAACGGGCGGAAGAGCAGGCTGATCGTCAGGGGCATGTCGTCGTCCGGGTTCAGGCCGGTCCCCTGCTCGACCGCGCTGGCGTCCTCGGACTCGCCATGGCGGAGAACCACGATCTCGCGGGCCGGCCGCGGCAGCCAGCCGGTCTCCAGCGGCGGGTCGAACGTCTGCGCCGCGATCACGTGCACGACAGTGGGCGGAATGCCGACACGGCACGCCTGCCCGGCCCGGAGGCGGCCGGCCGGAGGGTCGGTGCGGAACAGCTCCGCGGCCTCGTCGGTGATCGCGACGTTCCCGTTCCAGTCGAAGCCCTCGGCGTCCGGGTCGCGCCGCCACCAGGGCCAGCGAATCGACACGTGCGAGCGGGCGACGCCGGCCACCGTCGCCTCGGTGAACGCACAGGCGATCGTCAGCACGTCACCGGCGCGGAAGTCGATGTCGGACACGAGCGAAGGTCTATCACCCGGCCCGGCCGGGTGTCGACCGGGCGCTGCCACCGCCGTCGAGGTCAGACCGCGTGGCCATTTGCGGCTCGATTCGAGCCGCAAATGGCCACGCGAAGTGGACCGCGGCTAGGCGTGTGCGGAGCGCTGGTTGGCGGCGGCCATCAGCGTCAGCATCGCGCGGCGGGGCAGGCGGTGCAGCACGGCCAGGGCGAGGCGGTTGCTGCGGCCGGAGACCACCCGGGCCGGAGTACGGGTCCTGTCCAGCGCACGCAACGCCGTCGCCACCACCTGCTGAGGCGTCTCGAAGCGGGCGTTCTTCTCGCTGGTGCCGGACACCGTGTAGAACTCGGTGCGGGTGGACGCCGGGGACAGGGTGAGCACCTTGACCGGATGGTCGCGCAGTTCGTGGGCCAGGGCCTCACCGAAGTTCAGCACGTACGCCTTGGTCGCCGCGTACACCGCCATGCCCGGTCCGGGCTGGTGTCCGACGAAGCTGGCCACGTTGACGATCGCCCCGTCGCCGGCGGCCAGCACACCGGGCAGCAGCGCGCCGGTGATGTCGGTGAGCGCCGTGGCGTTGACCGCGATCATCTCCCGGTGGAGCGCGGGGTCGAGGTCGGTGAACGGCCCGGTGGCGCCGAATCCGGCGTTGTTGATCAGCAGGGTGACCGTGATGCCGAGGCGGTCGAGTTCGGAGCGCAGGTCCTGCCCGGGATGGGGGCGGGCCAGGTCGAGCGGGATCGTGGTGACGGTGACGCCGTGCCGGCGACGGAGGGTGTCGGCGAGTTCGTCGAGCCGGTCGGCGCGGCGGGCGACGAGGACCAGGTCGCTGCCCCGGGCGGCGAGGTCGAGTGCGAACTGTCGCCCGATGCCGGAGCTGGCGCCGGTGACGAGGGCGGTCTGGGTGTCGTAGCGCATGGACGGCTCCCTAGTTAACATGTGTTCACCAAAGCTGGTGAACACATGTTAACCACACCGAACGCCCCACCGGCAGGAGAGAATGGCGACATGGCACCGAAGGCACGCCGCGAAGGCGATCAACTACGCGGCGAGCTGCTGGCGGCGGCCACCGAGCTGGCATCCGCACCACGGCCGGTCACCATCCCCTCGCTGCGGGCCATCGCCCGCGCGTGCGACGTGTCGGCCACCGCCGTCTACCGGCACTTCCCGTCACAGGCGGACCTCAACCGGGCCCTGCTGCTCCGGGTGCACGCGGCGTTCGAGGAGTCGGTGCTGGATCACGACGACCCCACGCTCACCGGGCCGGAGCGACTGCGGGCGATGGCCCGGGCGTACGTCAATTGGGGTCTCGCCCAGCCCGGGATGTACCAGCTGCTGTTCGAGAGCAAGGACCAGCTCGACGAGGAGAGTTCGATCAGCGATGTCGCCGACCGGCTGCTGCCGCTGGCCGCCGAATTGCTGGGCGGCGAGGACGAGGTCGAGCGACTGTGGACCGGCCTGCACGGGATCGTCTCGCTGCGGCTGCACAAACCGCACACGGTGTGGCGTTACGACGCCGAGACGGAGGCCGGCCGGCTCGCCGCGACGCTGAGCCGGACCGGCGTCTGAGGTCTCAGGCGAGCAGGGCCTCGCGCATCTCGCGGCCGGGGTTGAAGCCGCCCACCACCCGGTTGCTGATCGGGTCCCACACCTGGACGGTGTTGTTGCGGCGCATCTGCTCCCGGATCGGCGACGGCAGCGGCGGCTCGTCGGACATCGCGGCCCGGATCGCGGTGGCTGCGGAGATCAGGCCGGCGGCCAGGTTGGCGGCGTCGACGTCGGCGAGCACTCCGCCGTACTCCCAGCCGGACGTCACCATGTCGAGGATCTCCAGGACGTGTTCCAGCGTGGGCACCGGGTTGACGATCTTCACCGCCTGTTTGGCGTGCGCGCCGAGGACCGTCACCGCGGCGGCGACCTGCACGAACGGGTCGAGGCCGCTGGCCGTGCCGGCCACCAGTGGGGACCGCAGGCGCGGCCCGGCACCCTGCCAGCTCCACCGGTAGTCGCGGCGTTCCACCTGGAAGCCCTGGGCGGCGAGGGCGGCATGGACGCTGTCCGCGTACTCCCGAATGACCACAGTGGCCACCACGATGCCGTCGTCGCCGTCGAACAGCTGGACCGCCTCGGCGGCCCGCGCCTCGTTGTGCTGTCCGGGCACCGGGGCGTACCGCTGCCGCAGCTCCCGGTAGATCTGCTGCTGACGGCCGGGATCCTGCTCGTCGCGTTTACTCGATCCGAACCGGAACCACCGCATGTCGCCTCGCTTCAGCCGCTGGAAGAATCGCGGCATATGCTAGTGCGTTGACCATGAAGGTTCGGCGGGTCGGGTGGGTGCGTGTCAAATCCCTTGCCTGGCATCCAGTGTCGCGCGCATACTGGTCGCATGCCTAGAAGGTGGACGGTGGGAGCAGTTCGAGTGATGCACCGCACCGCCCGGCTCGGCCTGCGCCTGACCCGCGCCCGGCGGCAACGCTGTTTCGATCTGCTCCGGTCGGCCGGTGACGTGTGGGCGTGCGTCCTGGAGTCAACCAGTGGCGTCGCCGTCGCGGTGAACGTTCGCGGACACCGCACTAGCTGCTCATCGCGGGCTTCAGCGCACGGCGGGCGGTTCGCCAGGCCAGGAAGCCCAGGACGCCGCCGAGGGTGTTGGCGAGCAGGTCGTTCACGTCGGGCGTGCGGCCGCTGCTGACCAGCACGTTCGTGGCGAACTGGATCAGTTCGACGGTCGCGCTGAAGGCGAGGGACAGCCAGGCGATCTGTTTCACCGAGTCGATCCGGCGCAGCATCGGCAGGAGAAAACCGAACGGCAGGAGCATCACGATATTGAGTACGAACGTACGAAGGTCGATGGTGATGATCGGGATGTAGCTGGCTTTCTCGTACCAGGGGACCTGGTTGGCGTACAGGCCGGTGGCGATCTGGAGTGGCAGCAGGGTGACCGCCACCACTCCGGTCAGGTAGAGCGCGCCGGCGACCGCGGGGAGCAGCCGGTCCCGCATCGTCAGCCAGGCGGCGAGCAGCAGCACGGCGGCGAGCGGGACCAGGACGGGCACCGCGGGGATCTCGGTCTGGAGGTCGGGCATGCCCTCATGATCGACTCCCGGGTGGCCGGCTCACATCACTCCGCGAGCGGAGGGGGATCGGCCGAAAGGTAGATCCCCTAGCCGACGAGCTGGCCGGTGACGTCGCCGTGTGCGGCCTTGACCCAGCCCTTGCCGGCCAGTTTGAGGTGCAGGGACCGCATCAGGGTCGCGCGCTGGGCGTGCGGCAGGGAGCGGACCGCGGCGTGCGCCTCGATCGCGGCCAGTGCCGACGGGTCGTCGAGGTCGGCGGGGCGGGGCGGGACTCCGGCCTGGCGGGCGCGGCGCAGTCCGGTCTGGGCGCCGAGCACCGCGATCGGGGCCACGCCGAGTTCGCGGGTCAGGTAGTCGAGGTCGACCTGGTCGGCGACTTTGTTCCCGACGATGGCGACCGCGTCGGCGACTCCGGCGGCGGCGGCCAGTTCGCGGTAACGCTTGGCCACCGACACCGATTCGGGTGTCGGTTCGGCGACCACGACGATCACGTCGAACTGGGCGTGCAGCGAGTTGGCGAAGGCGTCGGTTCCGGCGACCATGTCGCAGACCACCCAGCCGTCGCCGGCCGGGTCCAGGTGGGACAGCAGGTTCTCCAGGATCGCCAGGTGGCCGTGGTAGCAGCCGGATCCGATGTCCTTGGCCTCGTAGGTGCCGACGTGCATGACGTGGGTGCGCTCGTCCAGCGCGGTGGCGTGCCCGGCCAGGACGGGGTCCGCGGCGTCCAGGGTGACCAGGTGTGAGCCGGGTCCGGGCGGGGTGGTGGCGACGAAGTGTTCGACCCCGTCGACGAGTGGGTTGGCGCCGAGCAGGTGGGTGCGTACCCGCCGGGTGTTGTCCGGGTGGGACAGCGCGGACCCGGCCCCGGCGGTGACACCGAGCAGCGGCGCCAGGTGCACGTTGACGTCGGCGTCGACGGCGAGCACCCGGTGGCCGGCGGCACGCAGGTGCTGGACGAACAGCGCGGCCATGGTGCTCTTCCCACTGCCACCCTTGCCAGTGAAAGCGATTTTCATTTGCACGAAGGTAAGGATGGCACAGCCGGATGGCAAGCACCGCCACTCCGGAGGAATCCGGAGTCACCCGGTCAGGGACAACCCGTCGGCGGCGAAGTGGACCGGCTGACCCGAACGGGCCGAGCGGTCGGCGGCCACCCCGGTCAGGACGCTGTGGATGCCGTCGCGCCAGCCCGCCTGCCGGGCCAGCGGGTCGTCGCCCGGACCCCGGAACACGTCGTCGAGCAGCAGCGCGTCACCACCGCCGTGACCGCCCGCACCCCGCGTGATGGTGATCTCCTCAGCCGGTTTCCAGTGCTCCTGGACGGTGAGCCGCTCGTACGTCTCCTCCTCGCTCTTGCCCGCGGTCGGGTCGAGGGCGGCGTCGGTGGAGCACCAGGCCCGCTCGGACACCTCGAGTTCGAGGCGGCCGCGGGTGCCGGTGAAGGCGACCCGGTATCCCTCCCGCGGCGCGTACGCGGTCAGCGAGTAGGTGAGCACGCTCTGATCGGCGTAGCGGACCAGCACCGACATGGTGTCGTCGATGTCGACACCGGGGGCGAAGACATCCTGATCGCGGACGTACCCGTCCTCGTGCCGAGCGTCCTGATACAGCGCCTTGAGCCGCGGGTCGGCCCGCAGGTCGAGCCCGAACGGGCCGCTGCCCACCCCGGCGCCGTCCGGCCCGTAGAACCGCAGCCCGGCCTGCGCGAACACCAGCGACGGGCGGCTGCCCAGCCACCAGTTGACCAGGTCGAAGTGGTGGGTCGACTTGTGCACGAGCAGGCCACCGGAGTGCTCGCGCCGGCGGTGCCAGCGGCGGAAGTAGTCGGCGCCGTGGATGGTGTCCAGCAGCCATTCGAAGTGCACCGCGGTGACCCGGCCGATCCGGCCGGAGGCGAGCAGTTCCCGGACCGCGGTGTTGCGGGGCGAGTAGCGGTAGTTGAACGTGACGATCAGCCGGGCCGCACCGCGGGCGGCGGCCTCGGCGATCCGGGCGCACCCCGGCTCGTCGACGGTGAGCGGCTTCTCCACGATCACGTCGACACCGGCGTCCAGCGCGGCACACACGTAGTCGGCGTGGGTGGCGTCGACCGTCGTCACGATCAGCGCGTCGATGCCGGCGAGCATGTCGGGGAACTGGTCGGGCCCGTACACCGGCAATCGGTTGCCGGGGTTGTAGTAGCTCATCCGGGTGCGGTTGGTGTCACAGAGCGCGACGAGGGTGCCGGTGTCGCTCCAGTCCCCGGCGAGCGCGTCGACGTAGAGCTGGGCGCGGTGTCCGAGACCGACCATGCCGTACCGGCGGCTCATGAGGGTCCTTCCAGGGGTTGGAGGTGGCCGCACATGCCCCAGGCGGTGCCGGGTGCCGGGTCGGCGGTGCGGAGTCCGGATTCGTTCAGGTGCTGGAAGTCGCCGCGGCCGAGGGCGTCGAGCATGGCGGCGGTCCGGCGGGTCTCCGGTTCGACGGTGTGCGACCAGATCCGGCGCCACTGCTCGATCCGGGGCCGGACCAGGGCGGCGGCCAGCCGGTAGAACTCGGCGAGCGCGGCGGGGTCGTCGATCAGGCGCTGGAAGCCGTCGACGGCGAGAGCGCGGCGGTGGTGCACCGATGCGGCCGGGTCGGGTCCGAGCGCGATTGCCTCCCGGTAGCGATCGGGATCGGACAGGATCTCGCTGGGGAAGGTCATCACGGCATCCCCGGCCTCGGGCAGGCCGGCGTTCGACATCACCACCACGACCTGGAGATCACCGTGGTTGACGGCACGGTGGATCACGCCGGGGGTGAACCAGACGGTGCTGCCCGTCTCCAGGGGCGTCTCCCGGAAGCCGGACGTGTCCAGGGTCTGCAGGCTGCCCTTACCGCCGATGACCACGTACGCCTCGGTGGAGACGGTGTGCATGTGCGGGGTCCCGCCGCCGTCGGCGTACACCTGGAGGCGTGTGACCGACGTCCCGCCGGGGAAGTGGGTCACGCCAGCGCCGTCCGGCCGTGTGCGGCCAGCGCCGCCGTCCCGGCCTCGCCGTGGTCACCGGAGGCGATCACCACGGCATACCGGAATCGGACACTGGCGCCGTCGGGCAGATCGAGTTCCTCGCTGAAGAAGGGCGCCGGGTTGAGGCAGGCGAACTCCTCGGTGCGGGCGAACCACTGCGGCGGGTGATGCGGGTTGGCCTGATCGTCGACGATCAGGACGGTCGAGGCGGCGTCGGTGCCGTCGTGCCGGCCGCGGAAGGCGAACCACTCGGCCCGGGTGCCGCGCAGGTCGTCGCCGCCGGTCTTGGCCGGGGACTGCAGGACGCCGTTGGTGAACGAGCGGGGGCCGCGCCAGAACAGGCCGCCGTAGCCGGCGTTCTCCCGGCCCTTCGTGGTCGGGGAGCCGAAGGCGAGGGTGTGTCCGGAAACGTTCAGCATGGTGGTGTCGAAGGTGAGGACCCAGCTGACGTCGTCGATCACCTGGAACCCCAGGGCTCGCTCTTCGGTGAGGACGGGCTCGCCGCTCTGAGCGGTCCAGTCCAAAGCATGCGAAAAACCAGACAAATCTGCATTTATTATTGTACGGTGTGACGCGGTGCCGTTGTTCGGCTTCTGTACGTAAAAGCTGCCGTGCACATACGTCGGCCCACCCCAGAAGTTGTGCTCCCCCACATACGGCAGGGACCACGCGATCCCCTTGTGCCACACATGATCGTGCGGCCGGAACAGCGAGACCTCCTCCCCGGCCAGGGTTCGCAACGGGTGCAGATAGGGCTTCGGCGACTCCAGCCGCGGGGTGTCCGGCCGGTAGACATAGGTGGCGATGGGGACGGCGCCGGCGGACACGGTGATCGAATGGTCCAGCCGGTGGTCTACGCGAAGGTCCATCGGTCTCCGTTCATCGCGCGGTAGAAGGGATGGTCCGCCCCGATCTCGCCCCGCCGGACCCGCTGCCCGGTGGCCGCGGAGGCGTACAGCGCGGCCACGAACTCCATGGTCCGCCGGGTGTCGGCGATCCCGACCGGCGGTTCACTCCCGGCGTCGAGGGCGTCCAGCACCGCCGCGAGCTGATCGGCGTGACCGCTTCTGACAGTCCCCGCGGGCCAGTCGACGGCCGCCGAGCCGGGCGCCGGGGTGATCGTCCAGTTCGTGTCGTCGTACCCGTAGAGGTGATCGAGTTCGACGGTGGCCCGCTCGAAGTCGAACCGCAGCGACGACGTCTGCCGGGGTGACACCACCGAGTTGACCACCGAGGCGACGGTGCCGTCGGCGAATTCGACGAGCGCCATCGACACGTCCTCGGTCTGCACCGGGCGGCTGCGGCGGGCGGCGACCGCGGTGACCCGCTCCCAGTCACCGAGCACCGACAGCAGCAGGTCGAACTGGTGGATGCCGTGGCCCATGGTCGGCCCGCCGCCCTCGGTCTCCCACTTGCCGCGCCACGGCACCGCGAAGTAGGCGTCGTCGCGGAACCACAGCGTGTGGCAGGTGGCCAGCAGGGACCGGCCGAGGTCCCCGGCGGCGATCAGGGCTCGCAGCCGGGCCGCGCCGGAGCCGAACCGGTGCTGGAAGACGGTGGCCAGGTGCGCGCCCGATCCGGCGGCGGCCGCGGCGAGCCGGTCGAGTTCGGCCAGCGAGAGTGTCGGCGGTTTCTCGACCAGCACGTTCACCCCGGCTTCCAGGCATCGCAGGGCGATCGGCAGATGGGTGGACGGCGGTGTGCACAGGTGGACCAGGTCGACACCCGACTTCACGATGTCATCGATCGAGGTGTGGACCGTGGGGATCCGCCAGGTCTCGGCGAAGGCCTCGGCACGGTCGGTGGCCAGGTCGTGGACGGCGACGGTGTCGATGCGGCCGGCATGGGCTCGCAGGGCCTCGGCGTGGGCTCCGGCTATGGCTCCGGTGCCGACGACCGCGGCGCGAAACGGACGAGTCATTTCCCTCCTCCAATCCCCTCCACCAGCAGGAAAGCGCATTCCCACACTTTCACCCGGGTCGATCACCGTCAAGTGTCCCGGCGGCTTTTCCCATCGATGCCGGCCGTGTCAGGATGGAGTGCAAACGTTCCCGCAAATCGTCAAGGACTGCCCATGCCGCACCTGGACCTGCGCGAGGTGGCACTGCTGCTGCGCGACACCGACGACGTAGCAGTGGCGACCCGGGAACTGCCGGCCGGCGACACCCTGCGCCACGACGGACACGACCTGACCGTCCGCACCACGATCCCCCGCGGCCACAAGATCGCCCTGCGTGATCTGGACGCCGGCACGCCCGTCCACAAGTACGGTCAGGTCATCGGCAGCACCACCACCGACGTACCGGCCGGTGAGCATGTGCACGCGCACAACCTGGGCATGGCCGCGATCGATCACGAGTACGAGTTCGGCACCGCGCTGACCGAGATCGCCCCCGCCGCCGAGACCCGCACCTTCCAGGGCTACCGCCGCGCCGACGGCCGGGTCGGCACCCGCAACATGATCGGCATCGTCACCTCGGTCAACTGCTCGGCCTCCACCGCCCGGATGATCGCCGACCAGTTCCGCGGCCCGGCCATGGACGCCTGGCCGCACGTCGACGGGGTGGTCGCGCTCGCCCACGACTCCGGCTGCGGCATGGTCCCGGCCAGCGAGGGCGGTCAGATCCTGCTGCGCACGCTGCGCGGATACGCCGCCCACCCGAACATCGGCGGCCTGCTCGTGCTCGGGCTGGGCTGCGAGATGATCGGGGTGGACACGGTGCTGGCCGGGCTGCCCGCCGACTCCGACACCCTCGTCGAGAGACTGACCATTCAAGACACCGGCGGGGTACGGGCCACGGTCCGCGCCGGCAGTGACGTCATCCGTGCCCTCCTCGACCGGTTGAACGATCGCCGCCGGGAGACCGTGCCGGCGTCCGCTCTCGTCGTCGGCCTGAACTGCGGCGGCTCCGACGGCTACTCCGGCATCACCGCCAACCCGGCACTCGGCCACGCCTCCGATCTACTGGTCGCCCAGGGCGCCACCACCGTGCTCGCCGAGACGCCCGAGGTGTTCGGGGCCGAGCACCTGCTCACCCGGCGCGCGGTCAGCAAGGAGGTCGGGCAGCGGCTGCTCGACCGGATCGCCTGGTGGCACACGTACGTCTCGGCCGGTGGCGGCACCCTGGACAACAACCCCTCCCCCGGCAACAAGGCCGGTGGGCTGACCACCATCCTGGAGAAGTCGCTCGGCGCGGTGGCCAAGGGCGGTTCGGCGCCGCTGACCGCCGTCTACGAGTACGCCGAACCGATCGCCACCGGCACCGGCTTCACCTTCATGGACACCCCCGGGTACGACCCGGTCTCGGTCACCGGTCTGGTCGCCGGCGGCGCGACGATCGTCGTGTTCACCACCGGGCGCGGTTCGGTGCTGGGCGGCAAACCCGCGCCGGTGCTCAAGGTGGCCACCAATACGGACATCTATCAGCGCATGCGTGAGGACATGGACATCGACACCGGCGGCATCGTGGCCGGCACCGTGAGCCTGACCGACGCCGGCGAGCAGATCTTCGAGGCCGTCCTGGCGGTCGCCTCCGGTCAGATGACCGCGAGCGAGGACCTGGACCTGGGCCGTGACGAGTTCGTCCCGTGGCAGCTCGGCGCGGTCACCTGAGTCCGGGGTCAACCCGTGTGCCGATTTTCGGCTCGATTCGAGCCGAAAATCGGCACACGGCCTAAACCCCGATCGGGCCGGTCGAGCCGCGTACCACCAGGGCGGTCGGCAGGATCACCTCGGCGCCGTGCGCGGCCGTCACCGTGCCGGCCCGGCCGAGCAGCAGATCCAGGCCGATCGCCCCGGCCCGGTCCTTGGGCACGGCGACGCTGGTCAGCGGCGGATGACTCATCCCGGCGAGGCTGACGTCGTCGTACCCGACGACGCTCAGCCGGTCCGGGACCACCGCGCCGCGCGCCGCCAGCCGGTGCAGCAGGCCCATCGCGACCAGATCGTTGTACGCCAGCACCGCCGTCGCCGGGCTCGCCAGCACCAGATCGGCGGCGAGCACCCCACCGTCGAAGGTCGGCGCCACCGACCCGACCGGCAGGATCTGCAGTTCGTCGTCGGAATCGAACTCGGTCAGCCCGGCCAGCCGCTGCCGGGACGCCCAGGAGTCCTCCGGGCCGGACACGAACGCGATCCGCCGATGCCCCAGCGCCCGCAGATGCCGCACCGCCTGCCGGATCCCGTCCACCACGTCGGCGACCACGGAGGTCATCCCCGGCACCCGCCGATGCAGCAGAACGGTGGTCTGCGGATCCGCGGCGGCCAGGATCTGCGCGTCGGCCGACCGCGGCGAACACAGCAGGATGCCGTCGGTGTTGTGCCGCAGCGTGGCGACCGCCTCCAGCTCGGCGACCGGATCCTCGTCGGTGTCGCTGATGAAGACGCCGCAGTCCACCGCCCGGGCCCGCGCGGTCACCCCTTTGGCGACGTCGGCGAAGAACGGATTCCGCAGGTCGGGGACGATCAACCCCAGATTGCCGGTACGCCCGGTGATCAGTCCCCGGGCCGCCCGGTTGGGCTGGTAGCCGAGCCGGTGCGCCACCGCCACCACTGCTTCACGGGTCGCCGGGCTGACCGCCCCACCGGTGAGCGCCCGGGAGACCGTGGACACGGAGACACCCGCCGCACGCGCGACATCCTGCACAGTCGTGCGCACCAAGCCACTCCTAGTTCTGTTTCCAATAACGGCGTCAGCATATCGAGGCCGCCACACCCGGAACGCGCCGTGATCCGGCCGGCGGTGCCGGACGGCCGAGCCCGTTAGGGTGAGGATCATGCGTGTCGCCGTGTTCAGTACGAAGCCGTACGACAACAGGTTCCTCACCGAGGCCAATTCCGGTCACGACCTCGTCTTCCTGGAACCGAGGCTGACCCGTGACACCGCCTCGCTCGCGGCCGGCTGCGACGCGGTCTGCGCGTTCGTCAACGACGACCTCAGTGCCCCGGTGCTGGAGCGGCTCGCCGAGGACGGGGTCCGGCTCGTGGCGCTCCGGTCGGCCGGCTTCAACCATGTCGACCTGACCGCGGCACGCAAGCTCGGCATGACCGTGACCCGGGTCCCCGGCTACTCCCCGTACGCTGTCGCCGAGCACTGCGCCGGCCTGGTCCTCGCGCTCAACCGGCGGATCCACCGGGCCTACAACCGGGTTCGCGAGCACAACTTCGCCCTGCACGGCCTGCTCGGTTTCGACCTGCACGGACGTACCGTCGGGGTGGTCGGCACCGGCAAGATCGGCGTCTGCTTCATCCGGATCATGGCGGGTTTCGGGTGCCGGGTGCTGGCCACCGATCCGTTCCCGTCGGACGACGCGATCGCGGCCGGCGCCACCTACGTGCCGCTGGAGACCCTGCTGGCCGAATCGGACATCGTCACCCTGCACTGCCCGCTCACGCCGGAGACCCATCACCTGATCAACGATGATCGTATCGGCCAGATGCGCGAAGGCGTCATGTTGATCAACACGAGCCGGGGCGCGCTGATCGACACCGCGGCCGTCATCAACGGGCTGAAGAGCGGCCGGATCGGCAACCTCGGCCTGGACGTCTACGAGGAGGAGGCCGACCTGTTCTTCGAGGACCTCTCCGACCAGATGCTCGGCGACGACCTGTTCAGCCGCCTGGTCACCTTCCCGAACGTGCTGATCACCGGCCACCAGGCGTTCTTCACCGAGGACGCGCTCCGCAACATCGCGACGAGCACGATCGACAGCCTTTCGTCGTACGCCCGGACCGGCTCGGCCGACATCGCCCCCGACGCCCTGGTGTGCTGACGGTGACTGATGAGACCGCCGGCTGGGACCCCATCGACGCCCGGCTGGAAGAGTTCTACCCCGGCGTCGAACCGAAGCACTTCGGCACCCTGATCGAGTTCGCGATCGGCGGGGTCGGCTTCTACCGCCGTCCCGGCCAATGGCACATCGTCAGCCACGGATGAGCGAGCTGTACGACCACGAGGTGATCGAGGGCCGCACCGCGACCAGACGGGTCTGCGGGCCGACGCTCACCGCACTCGACGCGGCCGCGGTCATCATGACGCCTCGATCGACCTGACGCACGGGGTCACCGGCGGGACCGAGGTTGACGACGACCGCGGTGGTGAACTCGGCACCGAACAGCCGCCAGCGGGACTGCGGGGCCGGCAGCGGCTCGGTGCGACGGGTGGACCGGTACGCGTACGGGAGAACCATCTGTGTCATGCCGAAAGCTTGACCTCGGTTCTTCTGCCCGCCCCATGAGCGTCCTGTGGGATCACTGTGCGGGCGGCGGCTGGTGGCGTCATGGCAGGGTTGGCGCATGACGTTCCTGACCTCCGCGGCGCTGGCGGTGTCCCTGGCCGCCGTCCCGATTCCACCGATCGCGGAGAAGGCCGCGCCGGCCGCCGGCATGAGGGCGAAGCCGGCGACCCGGTGCACGGTCACGAACGGGCTGCTCAACGAGATCTCCGGGCTGGCCACCGACGGCGGCGACGGCTACGTGGTGATGAACGACGGCGCCGACGACCCGGCCGGGCGGCGGATCTTCTTCCTGAACAGCAAGTGCAAGATCGTCAAGCGGGTCCCCTACCCCACCCGGCCACGCGACACCGAGGACCTGGCCCGGGGCGCCGACGGCACGCTGTGGGTCGGCGACATCGGGGACAACAACCGCACCCGCGACACCATCGGGGTGTGGCGGCTCAAGCCCGGTGGCAAGTCGCCGAAGCTGTTCCGGATGTCCTACCCGGACGGCGCACACGACGCCGAGGCGCTGCTGGTCGGCTCGGACGGCGTGCCGATCGTGGTCACCAAGGATCCGCTGAGCGCCGGGGTGTACGTTCCGGACGGCCCGTTGAAGGATGGTGCGACGACTCCGCTGCGGCGGGCCGGGGACTTCTCCATCCCGATCACCGCGACCAGCAATCCGTTCGGTTTCAAGGGACGCCTTGTGGTGACCGGCGGCGCGGTGAGCCCGGACGGCCGGCGGCTGGTGTTGCGGACCTACGCCGACGCGTTCGAGTTCGACGTCCCCGAGGGCCAGACCGATGCGGCGGGCCTGATCGAAACCATCAGCGCCGGTACGTCACGGACGATCGCCCTGCCCGACGAGCCCCAGGGCGAGGCGATCACGTACTCCGCGGACGGCACCGAGTTGCTGACCATCTCCGAGATGACCGGCGGCGCGGACCGTGCCGACCTGCTCGGTTATCCCCTCGGCGACCGGGAGCCGATCGTCGCGAAGGAGACCACGGAACCCGCCGCGACGGAGACCGGGGCACGCACCGCGACGACGCCGGAGACCCGCGCGGTGCGGACAGGGGAGGAGAACGAACCGGCGACCGGCGTCCCCACCGGCGCGCTGATGGCCGGCGGCGTCCTGGCCGTAGCCGCCACCCTGATCGGGCTGGTGACGGCCCGGCGGCGCCGCCGCTGAAGCGCTCCGGGTGGTCAGCCCGTGTGCCGGCTCGATTCGAGCCGCGAGCCGGCACACGGACGGAGACCTTCGCTAATCGACCATGGACGGGTGGTCCGTCACGTAGCGCGACACCCGGTCGCCGTTCACCGCGGCGAAGAACTCGCGGGCGCCGGGGTCGAGCTGCTCGCCCAGGTAGCGGCCGTCGTCGAAGAGCGCCCGGCCGGGCAGCGTGACCGACACCGGCGTGCTCAGCCGGAGATCCCGGACCGCGCCGGCCCAGGCCAGCGCGCCGTGTGCCCCGCCGATGAAGGTGAGCGAGTCGCCGAGCGCCCCGATCACAGCGGGCAGCTTGGCCGGGTCGGCGACGACATCCCGGGCCACCTGCCCGGCGAGGGCTTTCACGAGCTGCCGCTGATGCCGCTGCCGGTCGTAGTCGACCCGGGGCAGCCCGTACCGCTGCCGCACGTAGTCGAGCGCCTCCCAGCCCCGTAGACGTACCGGAACACGGCTCTTGCGGTACGTCTTCTGCACTCCCACGTACGGCCGCAGGCACTTATGGTGTCCCTGGCACCCGGGCCGGCGGTCACGGGGCCGCCCGTCGGGTTTGAGGTGTTCGGAGACCACGTCCTGGTCGATGACCATGGTGACGCCGCCCAGCACGCTGACGAGTTTCCGGAAGCCCTCGAAGTTCAGCACCGCCCCGGCGTCGAACTTGCGGATGCCGGTGACCGATCCGACCGTACGGGAGAGCAGGTCGAAGCCCTGGGCCACGTCGTACTTGTCGGGGCCGACCCGGCTGCCCAGCGCCATCGCGGCGTTGATCTTCGTGCGCTGGGCGGGACTGCCGCTGCGGGGGTAGGCGTGGATGCCGACGACCAGGTCGCGGGGCAGCGAGAAGAGGTAGACGCCCCGCCGGTTCGACGGGATGTGCGCGATCATGATGGTGTCGGCGAGCGGTTTGGTGTGGGTGCCGCGTGGATCGATGCCGACGAGCAGGAAGTTGACCGGCCCGTGCGGATCGATCGCCGGGACGCTGGGCGGGGGCAGCACGGCCAGGGCGCCCACGGCCGGCACCAGCAGCAGGCTTCCGACGGCGATGCCGAGCCGCGCCCACAGACGTTTACCTGATCTGGTCACCTGTGGATTACACACGTACGTCCGCTTCTGAGGGGTTTGATAAATGCTCGCCACCCATTCGGATGATATTTCCCGGAGGATTGAACCGAACGGCCCCCGATCCCGTATTCACCCCGGTCGGACACCATTCTCACGGAGGGGGTTCAGCCATTCCCACCGCTCGGCGTGTCATCGCTCCGGAGGTTCTTCTGCGGGGCGCGGCGAACCATTTTCTCCAGCATTCGACGATTGACATGGATATGCTCGCCGGGGAGCTGGCGATCAGCCGGGCCACGCTCTACCGGGCGGCCGGCAGCCGGGACACCCTGCTCGGCGAGGTGTTCTGGGCGATCGCGGAGATCCTGATCGCGGAGGCCGCCGGGGAGACCGGTGGCACCGGGCCGGACCGGGTGATCGGCATCTCCCGGGTGTTCGCCGAGCTGCTGGATTCGGCGCAGCAGATGCGGCGGTTCGTGGCCGGCGAGCCGGATGCCGCGGCGCGGGTGCTGTTCACCGCGGCCGCCGGGGTCAAGAGCCGGTCGATCGACGCTCAGCTGCGGATATTCATGGACTCCGGCATCGAGGGCGACCCCGGCGACCTGCGCCGGCGGGCCGCCCTCTACGTGCGCACCCTGGAGGGGGTGCTGTACGGCCCGCTGCTGGGCAGCGGGCCGATCGCCTTCGAGTCGGCCGAGCCGGCTCTGCGGGCGCTGCTCAGACCGTGAAGTCGCCGCAGGTCGCGGTGTACTCCTCCACCGCCGGGCCACGTCCGGGCCCGGGGCAGACGAACTGCTGGTAGCGGGTGTCGCCGTCGACGAACAGTTTCAGCCACGAGATGCTGAACTTCGCGATTGTGGTGTTCGGTGTGTTCGGCGCGAAGTGGCTGGCGTTGTTCAGCTCCAGGTAGCCCTTGCCGGGTGCGGCCGGCAGGCTCTGGAAGAACGGCTCGGAGTGGTTGCGCACCGGCGCGACAGTGTCCGCCTCGGCACCGATGACAAGCGTCGGGACGGTCACATCACCGAACCGTTTGGCCAGGTTGAAGGGGGTCAGCGGGATCGCGGCGGCCAGTTCCGGCCGGCTCCGCGCCGCTTCCAGGGCGCCACCTCCGCCCATCGAGTGCCCGGCGACGGCCACCCGGTTCGGATCGATCCGGGCCCGGACGCTGCTCTGCCTGGTCAGGAAGTCGGCCGCCGCGAGCAGCTGCCGGCCTCGGCTCGCGGGCTGATCCGAAGTGGTCACGGTGTCGATGTTGAACACCACGAAGCCCTGTGTGGCCAGGCGCGGGGCCAGCCACGCCATGCTCGATTTGCGGGCGGTGAAGCCGGGTGCGATCACCACCGCGCCGAAGGTGCCCGCGCTGGTGTCGGTGGGGGCGTAGATGTCGCCGCCGCCGAAGCCGGAGACCGAGGCGCGGGACACGCCGCTCTGCGTGATCGCGAACGGCCCGCGCACCGCCGAGATACTGGACTCGCTCGGTGCCGGGCCTTTCGCGAATGACGCGGTGGCCGCGTCGGCGTCCGGGATCAGCGTGATTCCAGCAGCACCGAGAGCGACGGCGGCGGCGATTCCGAATACCTTCGGGATTGTCTTGCCCATTCTCTTCCTCCCACTGGATAAAACGGTGTCTGGGATCGAGTGTTCATTTGCCGGGGGCCGGCCGACAACGGTTCCCGGCGAATTGAGACGGCGGTCCAGGCAAAGCTCCCGAAACGGACAGCCACCGAATTCCCGCCGTTCATCCATCGTCTCCAATGGACATTTGGCGTCCGCCACACGGACCGGCGAACCCCGCCGCGCACCACCGTGACCGGGCCCGCGTGTTCACCCGGCCGGCAACCGTCTCCACCTCTCCTCACAGCGCGTGACCAGCGGATCCTCGTCGGGTGGTATCGCGTACCGCGTCACCGGGACGTTCCGGACCTGACACGATCGACCTCATGGACCGGGTGACCGAGTTGCTGGACGGGTGGCGTGTCTTCGCGGACTGGCAACGGGACGTCTTCGGCAGGCCCGGCCCGCGCAAGTGGAACGCGCACGTCGATCGGCTGACGGCGCTGGCGGAGGTGGCGGTCGGCGTCCCGGCCGAGGTGGCCCGGCTGCGGGAGATCGCAGAGACCCACCCCGACGATTTCGTACGCCGGGAGGCCCGGTTCTGGGTCCACCCGCCGGTGCCCCGGCCGCCCGAGCGGGAACATCTTGATCGGTGGCTCCGGCATCCACTCGTCGATCTGGCCGGCAGCGGTGTCGAACCACGGGCGGGCGTCGTGCTGCTCACCGATCGATACACCAGTCCGGAATCGATCACCTGGTACGGCGGTGCCGGGGAGCAGATCGCTCAGCTGGGTCTCCCCGGTTCGCCGATGGGCTTCGAGCCCTGGACGCTGCTGCCGGAGGACGGCGTCCTGCGGTTCTTCCGGGACGGCCGGGTCATCCACGTCCCGGCGCCGGATGACGATCAGGACGACGAGCCGGAACATCACCGCCCGGACGGCGCGCGACCCGCCACCGCCATAGACGTCTGGACCTTCCCCGACGCCCTGGAGAGCGCCAACCGGCGGCTGGTGAGAACGGTCTTCTCCAACTGGGGTCTGGAGGAGGACTACGGCCCGGTCCACCCGCTGCCCACGATTCTCGGCGTCACCCGCGACGACGGCCACCGGCGGCTACTGCACCTGCCGGGTGTGCTGGACATCTGGATTCCCGAGGAGGATCTACTCCAGCGGGACTTCTCCCGGACGTACACCAGAAGCCTTTAACGCACCTGCTCCGCGATCGCCAGCACCGTGGCCCGGACCAGCGCGCGATCGAGGGGCTCCCGCTCCCAGGCCTGGTGCATCGGCCAGCCCTCGATCAGCGCGTCGATGGCCCGGCAGGCGCGCGGGGTGAAGTGCACGGCCAGGCTGTCGCGGCTGCGGCCCATCCAGCGGCGGCAGGCGTCGGCGACGGCCGGATTGTGGTTGGCGTACGCGTACATCTCATGAATGATCGTCAGCTCCTGATTCGTGGCGTACTCGTCACCACAGATCAGGTCGGTGACCGCGTCGCAGGCGGCGAGCCGGTCCGGCGCCCCGGTCAGCGCCGTGTGGTACCTCTCGGACATCGAGGCGGCGAGCAGCTCGAAGGCCTGCTCGAGGATCGCGCCGAGGCTCTCGAAGTGGTAGGTCAGCGAGCCGAGCGGCACACCCGCCTGGTCGGCGATCCGGCGGTGGGTGGTGCGGTGGACACCCTGCTCGGCGATGACCGTCAAGGTCGCGTCCAGAATGCGCTGTTTGCGCAGCGGGTCGTTGGCCACCCGCCTGGGCCCACCCATATGTGATCCTCCTCGCCCCGGACGGCCCATTGTAGGACCCACCCAAAAGTGCGTACGTTTGTACGCACTAGGAAAGGGACCTGATGGACCACGCCACCGCACGCCGGCGCACCGCGCTCTTCGCACTCTTCTTCCTGCCCGGACTCGGGCTCTCCTCCTGGGTGACCCGCACCCCCGACGTCCGCGACCTGCTCGGCGCCTCCACCGCCGAGATGGGCCTGGTGCTGTTCGGCCTCTCGGCCGGCTCGATGATCGGCATCCTCGGCTCCGGTGTGCTGGTCAGCCGGTTCGGCACCCGGCCGGTGGTCACCGCGGGCATCCTGGCCACCGCGGTCAGCACCCCGGTCATCGGGCTCGGCGCCGGGCTGTCCAGCAGCGCGATCGTCGCGGCCGGGCTGTTCCTGTTCGGGTTCGGGGTGGGCGGCGGCGAGGTCGCCATGAACGTCGAGGGCGCCGACGTCGAGCGGGTCATCGAGCGGGCCGTCCTGCCGCTGATGCACGGGTTCTTCAGTCTCGGCACGGTCGTCGGGGCGATCGCCGGCATGTCGCTCACCGCGCTCGCCTTCCCGGTCACCTGGCACCTGACCGTCATCGGCCTGATCACCGCGCCGGTCGCGGCGATCGCGATCCGCCAGCTGCCCACCGGGGTCGGCATCCAGCAACCGGCCGCCCAGGCCACCACGGTGAAATCCGGCGCACCCGTCTGGCGGGACACGACGCTGCTGCTCATCGGCGTGGTGGTGCTCGCGATGGCCCTCGCCGAGGGCGCCGCCAACGACTGGCTGCCGCTGCTGATGGTCGACGGGCACGGTTTCGGCGCCGCCGTCGGCTCGGCGATGTATGTCATCTTCGCCGCCGCGATGACCATCGGGCGGTTCGGCGGAGGCTGGTTCCTGGACCGGTTCGGCCGGGCCGTGGTGCTCGGCGCCAGCGCGGTGATCGGCGGTGTCGGGGTGGCCCTGGTCGTCTTCGTCGACAACCAGATCGTCGCCGGTGTCGCCGTCCTGCTCTGGGGCATCGGCGCCGCGCTCGGCTTCCCGGTCGCACTGTCCGCGGCCGGCGACTCCGGCGACAACCCGACCGCCCGGGTCTCCCTGGTCGCCACCGTCGGTTACATCGCGTTCCTGGTCGGCCCGCCGGCCCTGGGCTTCCTCGGCGAGCACTACGGCCTGCGCTACGCGATGATCGTCGTGCTGGCGCTGCTGGTGGTCGCCGCGGTGCTGGCGCCCGCCCTCAACCGGGCCAGGACCACGTCAGAGGCACATCCCGTCGCCTGAATCCCGCGTGCCGATCTGTGGCTCGATTCGAGCCACAGATCGGCACGTTCGCCACACTCCCCTACCGTGACGGTGTGATGGTCCTGGCGACTGTGGCGTTCTGCATCGGTGGCCTGCTGACGGCCGCGTCCGGCATCTTCCTGCTGCTCGTGCTCGGTGACCCGCGCGCCCACGATCATCGACCGCGGCCACCGCCTCCCGGTCGACCCACGCCTGGTGGCGCCCCCGCGCACCCGGTTCGACCCGATCCAGGCCGAACCCCGTACCGCCATCGTCACGGTCCTGGAACACCGCCGTCCGCACCTGCCCCGCTGCCCCCGATGGTCGCCACCGAGATCCTCGGCGACCTCCGAAGATCCGAACGGCTCCGCCTGATCGAGGTACGCGTCCCGCGCTCGGTCCCGGTCTTCGCCACCGGACGCGTGACCACCCGCGGCCTGGTCCCGTCCCGGACGGGCCTGACCCTGCTGAACACCGGCACCCGCGCCGACATGATCGAGGCCCGCCGTGAATCACTACGAACCGGCGGCACCATCACATCGATCCTGACATCGACAGGATTGGCCATCCCCGCCGCACTGTGGCTCACATTGACGACTTGACCAGTCATGCCATGCGCCGGCTCCCCACACCGGACGCCTGCCGGCTCCCAGGCTGCGGATGTCAGCGCGGCGCCGGGCGACCCGCGCGGGCATCGACGCTACGCCGGGCAGACCGCCGCGGTTGTCAGCGCAACGTCGGATAGAGCAGGCCCGTGGCGCACGCGCCGACGACCGCGCCGGCCAGGACCTGCGCCTGGGTGTGGTCGCCGAGGCGGACCCGGGACCAGCCGACCGCGCCCGCCAGCGGCCAGGTGAACAGCAACGCCCAGCCGAAGACCACCGTGAACGTCACCGCCGTACCGGCCGCGACCAGCGAGTGGATGGAGATCTTCCAGCGGGCCAGCAACGTGATCGGGGTGGCGACGACCAGCGCGGCGGCCATGCAGGCGATCAACGCCAGCAGGTCACGCGGCGCGCCCACGGCGGCCAGTGCCAGCGTGCCGGAGGCGGTGGATCCCAAGCACACGAGCATCGGCAGGGTGCGCTGGGCCCGCTCCCCGACATGCCGGTCGGTCCAGGCACCCCGGCGAACCCCGCGCAGGATGTAGGCGATCGGCAGGAAACTGGCGGCCGCCGCCGCGATCACCCCCATGACCAGGGCGGACATCGGCGACTCCGCGGAATCCCAGGCCACCGCGAACAGCACCACAGCCACCAGCACCGCCGGCGACAGAACCTCGGTGAACACCAGGGCCACCCGATCCCCCACGGTCCGCCGCCCCACCTCATCCACCCGATCGACGGTCGCCATGACATGGATCATCGCAAAGCGCCCGGATCGAGGCCGCCCCGATGCCAGTGCTCCTCACGGCTGCCGGCTAGCCGGCGCGCTGGGGCGGCGTACCCCATCGGGATCTTGATTTTGTGAATGTGGCCGTAAGAGGCTCGGGGGCGTGAAGCGCTTACTTCCGGCCGCCACCATCTTTCTCGTCGCGCTCTGTCTGCGGCCGGCCATCACCGCGGTGGGGCCGCTGCTTCCGCAGATCAGCGTCGATGAAGGGCTCGGTGAGGTCGCTCAGGGGCTGCTCGGTGCGCTGCCGTTGCTGGCGTTCGCGCTGGTGTCGCCGCAGGTGCATCGGGTCTCCGGGCGGCTCGGGATGGAACGGGCGGTGCTGGTGGCGCTGCTGGTGCTGGCGGCGGGCACGCTCGTGCGGTCCTGGACCGGCCACCTCGGGCTCTGGGCCGGCACGGTGATCATCGGATGTGCGATCGCGGTCGGGAACGTGCTCGTGCCGGCGATCGTCAAGCGTGACTACGCCGCGAACGTGTCACGGGCCACCGGGTTCTACACCGCGTTCATCACCATCGCCGCGTCACTGGCCTCGGCGGTCGCGGTGCCGATCGCGGACGCGGTGGACTGGCGGCTGTCGCTCGGGATCTGGGCCGCGCCGGCGCTGGCGGTCGCGGTCGCCTGGGCACCCCGCGCCCGGGGCGGCCCGGCACCCGAACCGTCGGCGACTGCGGTCGACATCGTTCTGTGGCGGCAACCCTACGCATGGTTGATCACCGCGTTCATGGGATTGCAGTCGACATGTTTCTACGTGCTGGTCACCTGGCTGCCGACGATCGAAGTCGCGAACGGGGTGTCGGAGCGGACCGCCGGGCTGCATCTGTTCCTGTTCCAGGGCATGGGCATCCTGGGCGGGCTGGCGATCCCGGCACTGCTCGGCACCCGGCCACGGGCCGGCGCCGTGACGGCCAGCCTGCCGGTGATCATCGCGGTGCTCGGGCTGCTGCTCGCACCGGGACTCGCCGTGCTGTGGGTGGCGATCGCCGGGCTCGGGCAGGGCGCCGCGCTGGTGACCGCGCTGACGCTGATCAGCCTCGGTGGCCGGACCGCCGCTGAGACCACGCGGCTGTCCGGGATGGCCCAGTCACTCGGTTACCTGCTCGCGGCGGGCGGGCCGGTGGCGGCCGGATTCCTGGCCGAACGGACCGGGGCGTGGCGGGCGACGCTGGTCATGGTGGTCGTCCTCGGCGTGCTGCAGACGGTCGCGGGGGCAGCCGCCGGGCGTACCCGGGAAGGCGTCCTAAGATCGTGATCATGATGCGTGCGCTGGTCCTCACCGGGCCCGGTAAGGCCGAGGTTCAGCAGGTCCCCGTTCCGGTCGCGGCCGCGGGCCAGGTCGTCGTCGATATCGACCGGGCCGGAGTCTGCGGTACCGACGTCGAGCTGTTCACCGGCGAGATGAGCTACCTGCACAGTGGGGTCTCGTCGTACCCGCTGCGCCCCGGCCACGAATGGTCCGGCACCGTGACCTCGGTCGGCCCCGGAGTCGACCCGTCGTGGACCGGGCGCCGGGTCACCGGGGACACGATGATCGGCTGCGGACGTTGTCGGCGTTGTGTGGCGGGTCGCCACCATGTCTGCCCGGACCGGCACGAACTCGGCATCCGCGACGGGCTGGCCGGTGCGCTGGCCGAAAAGCTGGCGTTCCCGGCCGCCTACCTGCACGCGCTGCCGGACACCGTCGACGCCGGGACCGGTGCCCTCGTCGAACCGGCCGGCAACGCCCAGCGTTGTGTGGAGGCCGCCGCGCTGGCTACCGGCGAACGGCTGCTGGTCCTGGGGACCGGCACGATCGGCCTGCTCACCGCGATGCTGGCCCGGGCACGGGGGATCGAGGTGCACCTGCTGGCGGAGCGGCCGGAGTTCGCCCGGTCACTCGGGTTCGGCGATACGTGGACCCGCGGCGAGTTGCCGGAGCTGCCCTGGGACGCGGTCGTCGACGCGTCCAACGGCCCTTCGCTGCCCGGGTTGGCGGTGTCCCTTGTCGAACCCGGTCGGCGGGTGGTCTATATCGGGCTCTCGGGCACTCCCAGCATGATCGATACCCGGGATGCGGTCCTCAAGGACGTCACGGCCGTCGGAATCCTGGGCGCCTCGGCCGGGTTGGCCCCGGCCATCGCCGCCTTCGCGTCCGGCGCGGTCGATCCCCGGCCGTTGGTGGCCGGCACGGTCGGCCTGGACCACGCCGCCGACATCCTCGCCGGCCGCCGCCCCGCCGGCAGCTCGCCAGCCCCCAAGATCCTGATCAACCCGGCCGCCCGGTAGGCCTTCCGCCCCGCACGCGGCCGATCCCCTGAACGAGCGCTCCGCCCGGGCGGGACCTGCCGTGCGCTCCGCCCCACCAGGACCTACCGTGCGCTCCGCCCCACCAGGACCTACCGTGCGCTCCGCCCCACCGGGACCGCTGCCGGTTCCCACCGTCGCAAGCCTTTCGTCTCGCTCGCCGGCCCTCGATGCCATTGCCCGAGTGACCCTCCCAGCGGGGATCGTGAAGGATCACCCACCGTTTTGAGTCTTGTTCTCGGCTGCCGGCCCGCTCGCGGCCAATTCCCCGCGAGAGTGGGCACTTCCGGCTCCATCCCTGGCCGATCTTGGTGTTTTTACCACCTTTTCGAGTCTTTCTCTGGGCTGCAGGCCCGTCCGCGGCCAATTCCCCGCGCGGGTGCCCGCCTTCCGGCCCCGCCCTGGCCGATCTTGGAGGATTTTCCACGGGATAGACGCTTCTTCTCGGCTGATGGCCCGCTCGCGGCCAATTCCCCGCGCGAGTGTCCGCTTCCCCGCCCCACCCGGGCCGATGTTGGTGGATTTACCACCGTTTCCGGTGGTAAATCCACCAAAATCTCTGCTGAGCAGGGCGCCCGCGCGAGGGATTGACCGCAAGTGATCAGGCAGCTGAGGACAAGACTCTTTCCGGTGGCAAATCCGCCAAGATCGCCGCTGGGCGAGTCGCTCGCGCGAAGGATGACCGCGAATGGTCGGGCGGTCGAGAACAAGGCTCTCTTCGGTGGCAAACCTTCAGGTCGGCTGCGGGGCGACGACGCGGCTGTCGAGGTTTGCCGGGGCTGTGTGATCAGGGATGGTTTGCCGGGGCTGTGGGATCAGGGATGGTTCACCAGGTCAGGTCGGGGCCGTCCAACGACAGGTAGCTCGGGGACGGCGGGCCGCCCCGCTCGATCAGCTTTGCCAGGCGGGCGGCTGCCTCCTCTGGTGAGGTGTGGGCGTCCACCGAGGCCATCGCGGTTGTCAGGGCGCCTGGATGCACCGCCCAGCAACGGACCCGGCCGGCCAGCTCCTGGGCCAGGGCGATCGTCAGCATGTTCTGGGCGGCCTTGGAGATCCGGTAGGCGTAGCTGGTTCGCCGGTCCGCGAACCGGCCCTCGGCCTGCGCGCTCAGCGACCCCAATCGGGACGTGATGTTGACGATCAGTGGATCGGGGGCCGTCAACAGTTGAGGGAGTATCGACTGGACCATCCGCATCGGCCCGGCCACGTTGACGTCGACCGCGTTGAGGATCGTCTGCGGATCAGTGGAGTCGAGCGGTTGGGCCGGGGCGCCGATGCCGGCGTTGTTGACGAGTACGTCGATCGGGCCGTCGCCGAACAAACCAGCATCGACCGGATCGCGCACATCATGGATCACCGTCCGGATGCGCGGATGATCAAATGATCCGTTGCGGACAAGGCCGGTGTCACCAGCGCTGGCAACGTCAAGGGCACCGATAGCGGCACTGGAGACGGAACCAGCGGCGGCGCCCGAGACGGCTCCGGAACGGACGCAGGCGATGACGTCCCAGCTCTGATTCGCGAGGCACAGGGCGAGCGCACGGCCGAAACCACGACCCGCCCCGGTGATCACCACTCGTCGTCCGGCCGTCACGGCCGCCCCGGATCCGCGGGACGAAGACCTGAAGCATCCGCCTGGCGAGGGCCTGAAGCATCCGCGGGACGAGGGCCTGGAGTATCTGCCGGGCGAGGGCCTGAAGCATCCGCGGGACGAGGGCCTGGAGTATCGGCGGGGCGAGGACCTGGAGCGAGGATCTGGACCGAACGCAGATCCCGATGCCCGGCATGCAGTTCGGCGATCTCGGCCAGCGCGTCCCGGCCCAGCGCCCGGTACGCCCCGACCAGCAGCTCCCGTCCGGCCGTCCGGTAGTCGTCATGATCGAACCAATGCAGTTCACCGCCGATCGCCAGGGCCAGGGCGGGACGTCCGGCGGCCAGTTCCCGTTCGGCGTCGGCGATCCACGCGCCGGTGCCGGCCGGGTCGTCGCGATAGGTGGTGAGGCGCATGTCGGATTCGGTCAGCCGCGGATCCCCGGCGGAGGCGGGCAGGATCGGGAAGAGCGACACCGCCGTGTACGCCCGGGGCGTCCCGGCCCAGCGCGGCGGCCCGTCCCGGCGGAGCGCCTCCTCGTCGGCGGCCGCGTACCAGTCGAGGGCTTCGAGCAGCGGATCGACCCGTCGTGCGTCCTCCTCCTCGTCGCCGTAGTCGGCGAGGAAGTCGGCCACTTCCCGGCGGAGTACGCCCAGCAGGCTGTCCGGCCCGGAGACCCACGTCTCGGCGGAGTCGCGAGCGTAGTTGTGCACGATGACGGTCGGTAGTTCAGCGGGATCGTCGTACCACAGCCCGTAGTGCAGCCCGTCGGTGCCGCCGTTCATCACGGTCACGAATTCGGCCGGGTCGCAGCGGAACCGGGCGTGCAACCGCTCGTCCAGGCCGTCCCGCCCGATCAGGTCGAGGCCGCCGTCGGCGAAGTAATCGGTGACACCCCACGGCGAGTGCGTCAGCTCGCCGACCGCGCACGAGTCGCTGGCCCACAGCGCGGCGAAGACCGCCACGTGCCGGGGCAGGCGGAGCCCGAAGACCTGCCGCACCCGCTCCGCGACCAGGGGAAACCGCTCCGTCATGGTGGCCAGTGCCGTCTCCCGCGATGTCACGCCAGGATCCTAGACGCCACGGTTGCCGACGGCGGGGACAGGTTCACCCGGTCAGGTGGGGCAGGATCACCCTGTGCGGATCAACGTTGTGATCGCCCAGGTTCCCGCGGTGTGGGACGTCGCCACCAACCTGCGGACGGTCCGGGACGTCCTGGACGAGACCGAACCGGGTGATGTGGTGCTCTTTCCCGAGGGCATGCTCTCCGGTTACGGGGAGGACCTGACACCGCTGGACCGAATGGATCCGGCCGAGGTCTCCGACGCCGTTCTCCGTCTCGCCGAAACGGCCACCGCCGAACGGGTCGAGGTCTTCCTCGGGACTCTGCACCCGGAACCGGAGGGCTGGAGCAACGCCGCCGTTCACCTGTCCCCCGGCCGGAAACCGGAGATCTACCGCAAAATCAATCTGGCGATGAACGAACGGGGCCGGCTGATTCCGGGCGGTAGCCTGACCGTCACCGGCACGATGGCCGGTATTCAGCTGTGCCGCGAGATCCGGTTTCCCGAGCAGTGGCAGTTCCTGGCATCCGAGGGCGCGCGGTTCTTCGCCTATCTGACGAACGCCGCCAACCCGCGCGAGCCGGCCGGCGTGTGGCGCAGTCATCTGATCAGCCGGGCGGCCGAGAATCAGCGTTTCGTGTTGTCGGCGAACATTCCACACCCCGATCAGCACTGCCCGAGCATGGTGGTGGATCCGCGCGGTGTCGTGGTGGCGGAACTGCCGGCGGGCCGTCCGGGCGTGCTGCGGTGCACGATAGACCTCGCCGATTCCGGTGACTGGTATCTCGGTCAGCGCCGAACCGACGTGGTCGCGGTCACGTATCACGCCGCCGAGGACCGGATGTGACGTGGATGACTGTGACGCTCCTAATGGGAAAGGTCATCTCCGGTGGGTTTGTGGCACTCTTCCCCGGTGCCACAGTCACACCCCGACGTACGCATCCTTCACCTGACCCCCGCGGCGTTCCACGCGCTCGCCGACGGAGACGCGGCCACCGCCGCCCGGGTCATTCCGGTTCCGGTCACCCCCTATCTGCTCGGCGACGACTGCCGCCCGGTCTGGCGCATGCGCGCTGTTCAATGTGACGCCGATCCGCGCGCCGCGGCCTGGGTCACCGGATTGGTGTGGGCAGGTTCGCTGAACAAGGCGGTCGGCGCCGCCGGATTCCACGGCCCGCCGGATTCCTCCGGGGTGGTGGAGATCGGTTACGGCATCGATCCGGAGCACCGCGGAAACGGTTATGCCCGCACCGCGCTGGACGATCTGCTGTCCCGCGCGATCCGCAATCCCCGGGTCACCCGGGTGCGGGTCAGCATCGCCCCCGACAATGTCGCCTCCCGGTCGCTGGCCACCGGTTTCGGTTTCCGCCAGATCGGCGAGCAGTGGGACGAGACCGACGGCCACGAGCTGGTCTACGAGCGCGCCGCCCGCTGGCCCGAGGTCCGTTGTGCGACCCGGCGGCCGGTCCGCGAACTGGCCGCTCTCGCCCGATAGAACCCTTATTCGGTACGCCCCACAAAACGGTCCCGCATCGTCCCCGCGAGGTGGTCCCGGCGAACCACCGAAACGCGGCCGCCGGGCTGAACGCGGTGGCCGCCGGCCGGTGAGCGTCGCATTCGCCCGGCGGTCGCGTTTCGGTCCGGACCCGTCGTCATCTCGCGCGGACGAAACGGTCGGCGTTGTGGTGGGGCGTACCGCAAAAGGGTTTAATCCGGCAGCGGACGGCGACCGCCGAAGCCGAGATCAGCCCGGTGATACCAGGTTATGTCGGTGTCCCCTTCCAGCCAGCACAGCAGGACCGGAACACCGTCCAGATCGGCCGGGAAGTCCAGGAGCAGCGGCGCCACGCCTTTGAGCTCGGCGCCGGTCTGTTGAATCTCGGTCATCAGCTCGTTGAGCCTGGCCTCGGCGGCCTTGCGCTCCGGCAGACCGCCGAGATCGGTGGGTTCGCCGCCGGGGACCAGAGCGGCGGAGAGTTCCACCATGTCGGCACGCAGAGTGATGACCTCGGCGATCACCGGTCGTAGCCGGGCCAACTCGGTGCGGGCCTCGTCGAGCGTGAACAAACCCATGCGCCCAGCCTACGGATCCGCCCCGGCGGACGGCCGACGGGCGGCGGGTTCCGCAGGCTGGCGGCGATCGACTAGGTTGTGCGGCCGTGCTCCTGAAAGTGCGGCGGACGCTGCTCTCCCCCTGCGGCTGGATCGTCGCCCTCGCCATCTACTTCTTCTCCGGCTGGGCTCGCGCCCAGTACGAGGCCTACAGCGTCGGCGCCTGCGACCTGGGCATCTTCTACCAGGCTGTGCAGGGCTGGGCGACCGGCGGCTGGCCGATGGTGCCGATCAAGGGGTATGTGCAGCTCGGCGACCACTTCTCGCCGGTCTTCGCCCTGCTCGCGCCACTCGTGTGGATCCATGATGACGCGATCACCCTGGTGTACGCGCAGGTCGTGTTGATCTGCCTGTCCGGGATACCTATCTACCACATCTTCCGGCGCCGGCACGGCATCCTGGTCGGCTCCGGGATGCTCATCGCCTACCTGGGCAGCCACGCCGTCTTCGGGACCATCCAGTTCCCGGTGCACGAGGTGATGTTCGGCGCACTGTTCCTCGCCTGGGGCCTGGAACGGATGCTCGCCGGGAAGTGGACGCAGGCCACCGCCCTGTTCGCGCTGCTCATCACCGTCAAGGAGGACGGTGGGCTGATGTGCGCGATGCTCGGGGCGTACGCACTGCTCAACCGCCGGTGGAAGCACGGGGCGTTCCTGATCGGGTGGGGTGCGCTGTGGTTCGTCGTGACGCTGAAGTTCATCATCCCGAACCTCAACCCGGGCGGATTCACGTACGCGCGGGACTATCAGGCGAGTCTGCACGCGGACGGGATCTTCGAGGGGATCCCGTACATGCTGACCCATCCCGGCGAGATCCTCGGGTTGATGGTCGACAACGAGGTCAAGTTGACGACCTGGGAACAACTGCTGATTCCGGTCGGGTTCGCGGCGTTGACGTCCCCCCTCGTCCTGTTGATCGTCCCGATCATGCTCAGCCGGATGCTGTCGGCACGTGACACGCAGTGGTCGTCCACCCTGTACTACGACATGCCGCTGATCCCGATCCTGTTCGCCGCCGCCGCGGACGGTTTCCGCCGGGTCGGGAGCCTGGTCGACCGGCTGCGGGGACTCGGCCCGGCGCCCGATCCGACGATGGCCCCGCGAGCCAGGGCGTCAGCGCCGGATTCCCGGTCGCCTTCGTCACCTCCACCGACCGTGCAGTCATCTACCGAGACGTCGGCCGCGCTGTCACGGTCGGCGGCCGAGGACTCGGAGGAGCGTGCTGAGCTCTCGCAGGGGTCGGCTGATCCCTCGCAGTCCTCTTCCTCGCCGTCGCCGTCGCCGTCTCCCTCGACCTCGACCTCGCCCTCGCCCTCGCCGGATGATTCCGACATTTCCGGTTCGTCGGAAACGCCGTCGCCGCGCCGTTGGCAGCCACGAACCGCGACCATCCTGGCCGCGATCGCCGCACCGGTCTTCATCTGGTTCGCCTACCAGGACGCTCAGGAGATGGCCGTCACCCAGTGGTACCAGGGCACGGCCAAGCCCTTCCACAACGTCCCGATCGTCGAAGAGGCCCCCGAGGCGCTGGCCAAGATCCCGCCGGGTGTGACCGTCCGCGCGACGAACAACCTCGTCATTCCCCTGCTGCCGACCAACAAGGTCACCCTGATCGGCTCGAACGTCGACGAGGGCGACTGGGCGATCGTCGACACCGTCAACCCGAGCTGCCCGATCGGCAAGAAGGAGGTCCCGCAGGTCATGCGGCAGCTCGACCAGATGGGCTTCCGAACCGTCTACTCATCCGGCCGCATCGAGGTCCTGCAGCGCACCGGTCCGGCCGTCCAGCCGATCCGCGGCACCGGAACCCAGAGCTGAGACGTCCCGCACATCCGGCGCCCTGGTGAGCGGCGCCGGATGTGCGGAACCAGGCACAGGTCAGCCCCGCTCGCACAGGTCGCTCCGGCTTCGCATGGGGCGTTCCGGCTGCGCATGGGGCGTCACGGCTTCGCGCGAGGGCGTTCCGGCTTCGCGCGAGGGCGTTCCGGCTTCGCGCGGGTCGCTCTGGTGGGGACTGACGTGATCCGCCGGTCGCCCGGTGCATCCGGTCCGGTCGGGCTCGTGCTACGGTCGGTTCAGTTGCTGTTTTGATTTCCGTAGACGTTGCCGGCGCCTGATGGGTTATCTGAACCCGGTCAGGCGCTTTCGTTTTCTCGTGTCGATTCCGGCGCAGGTCATCAACACCGCGGCAACCGAGTTCGCACCGTGCGAGCTCAAACAGCCTGCGAAGGAGTAGGACATGGCTACTGGAACCGTGAAGTGGTTCAACGGCGAAAAGGGCTTCGGCTTCATCAGCCAGGACGACGGCGGCCCGGACGTCTTCGCGCACTTCTCCGCGATCGAGTCCTCCGGCTACCGGACCCTCGAGGAGAACCAGCGGGTGGAGTTCGAGATCACCCAGGGCCAGAAGGGCCCGCAGGCGTCCGGGATCCGCACCATCTGATCCCGCATTCGCACCGACGGCGGCCCGGCTGGTTTCAGCGGGGCCGCCGTTCGTGTCCCACCCTGCGGTTCATGTCCCGCCCTGCGGTTCGAGTCCGGCCCGCCGTTCATGTCCCACCCTGCGGTTCATGTCCCGCCCGCCGTTCGAGTCCAGCCCGCCGTTCATGTCCCGCCCTGCGGTTCATGTCCCGCCCGCCGTTCGAGTCCAGCCCGCCGTTCATGTCCCGCCCTGCGGTTCGTGTCCAGCCCGCCGTTCGTGTGTGGCCCGCCGGCCCGGCATGTCGCCGCGGAAGGAACCCCCGCCCGTCGCCACGGTCAACCGATGGCCGCGCTGCCATCACCCCGGATGACGGCGTTGCCATCAACGGGACGCGACGCTGAAATCAGCGGGATGTGGCGCTGACGTCAACGGCTACTCCTAGCCAGGACGGCACGGATGAACGGCGCTTTGCCCGCCCGGTAACGCGGCCGGTCCCGATCGTCCTCGGCAGCCAGCGCGGTCTTGATCCGCCCATACTCGGCCGCGTCCTCCGGATGTGACCGCAGGTGGTCACGGAAGGCGATCAACGACTGCGGTAACAGGCTCCCGGACTCGTAGACGTGCAGGTGATGGGTGCGCCGAATCGGGTCGGGCCGACAGAACGACCACTTGCGCCCTACCTCGTCGTCCGGCTCCGGCGCATGCACCCATCCGACCCGGTCGAGTTCAGCGATCGCCTCCGATCCCGCGTCATAGCTGCTGACGCACGCCATCATGTCGATGATCGGTTTCGCCGCCAGGCCGGCGACCGCCGTGCTGCCGATGTGCTCGACCGGCCCCACCAGCCAAGGGGCGAGAGCCCTTTCGACCAGCGCCCGTTCCCGTTCGAAATCGGCCGCCCAGGCGCTGTCGTGGGGAACCATCCGAATCGGGTCCTGCCGTTCACCGTCCGACATGTCACCATGCTACGGACTCGACCATGGCGGCATGAGGAGCATCGATGGCCGACCCGCAGACGGTACGGGCCGTGGTGGCCCGGGCAGGTTTCACCGTCGAGGACTTCGTGGACCCCGAACACCGGCCGGACCCGATGACCGTGTGGCGGCCGTTCATCCGGTCCGGAGCCGTGCCCGTCGTCCGGGTGCCCGACCACGAACCTCATCCGAACCGTCACCTCGACCGCGAATGGCTCCGGGTGAGCCGGGAGAACGGCACGATCGCCGCCGACGGAACAGTCCTGCTCTCGGTCGAGGGCGCCGGTCGCCTTCCCTGGCTGCGTGCCCGGGTCGGCACCACTCCTCCGCACGCCAGCCGCCTCGGCCTGCCGGGCCAGTCGATCGGTTTCGTCGCCCTCGCCCCGGACGGCCGGGCAGCCACCTCGGTGAGCACCGAGGAGTGGGAGACCTGGATCCTGGCCGCCGAGATCCAGCCCTGACCAGCCGACCCGGACACGTCCGACCATCGCGAACCAGTCGACCCGGACACGTCCGACCTCGACGAACCAGCCCACCCGGACACGATCGGCTACTACGAACCAGTCGACCCGGACACGTCCGACCTCGACGAACCAGCTCACCCGGGCACGATCGGCCACCACGAACCAGCCGACCCGTCGGACCGGACACTCGGCCGCTGTAATCGAGCCCTGATCCGCAGCGCTGGACGGGATCGGATTCGCCCTCATCTCCGCTTCGCGACGATCTCCACCAGGTTGCCGTCTGGGTCCCGGAGCAACGCGGTGCGATTGTCATTGCCGGCGTCTCGAGGTGGCTGGATCACCGGAACGCCAGCAGTGACCAGATGCTCGAACGCCTCGTCGACATCCCGGGCCCAGACCGCCATGGCCATCACCGGCCGGCCTGGCTCGGGCTCGACACCGTGCGCGCTCCGGGCCGCCTCGACCGCGCCCAGACCGATGGTGAACCCGCCCAGCCGAAGCTCGACGTGTGCGGGGGCACCCTCTCGCGGGGTGCGGAGGGTCTCCTCGAACCCGAGAAGGTCACGGTAGAAGTGGATGCCCGCCTCGATGTCGCGGGTGTAAAGATTCACAAGCACAGTATCGAACATGTGTTCTATTTTATGAGGCCACCGGGCCTTCCCGAGGCAGCCTGTGGACAGCCGGACCACTCCGGGGTCGATTGTGGATAACCGGCAGGCGCCCTCGCGCAATGCGGCAGGATGGAGGAACAACCCCGCATGGGCCGGCCACCCGGGACGGTGACCGACCCCTGGAGGAGGCCCGGATAAAGCCTGACGAAAGGCCAACGAAGGCCCACCGCGAAGACGTCGAGTCAGACCGTGACCGGTGACCGGCGGCCCACCGAGAAGACGTCGAGGAGGAGAGCGGCCAATGCGACCACACCGAGCAGGGCGAGACCCAGCGCGTAGGACTGGAACTGGCCGTAGATCGCGCCCATCACCAACGGCGGGACGAAACCGCCGAGGCCACCCGCCGCGCCGACCACGCCGGTGACCGCGCCGACCTGATTGGCCGGGGCGAGTTGGGCGACCAGGGCGAAGGTCGCTCCGCTGCCGGCGCCGAGGGCAGCCGCCATGGCCAGGAAGGCGATGGTGCCGACCGGGGCCAGCCCGGGTGTGAAGGCCTGGACCGTGGCACCGGCGACGACCACTCCGAGGGCGACGGCCAGGACGCGGCTGGCGGCGAAGCGGTCGGAGAGCCAGCCGCCGACCGGGCGCATGATCACGGCGAGGAGGACAAAACCGGCCATGCGGTTGGCGGCGTCGGCCTGGGTGAGGCCGTAAGCGGTCTTCAGATAGGCGGGGAGGTAGACGGAGAAGGCCACGTACCCGCCGAAGGCGACGGCGTAGAGGGCGGAGGCCTGCCAGGTGACCTTGAGACGCAGGACGGCACCGAGCCGCTGGGTGAGCGGGGCGGTGGGTACCGGACGGTCCGGGGCGTCCCGCAGGACGAGCCAGGAGACGACGGCGTACACGGCCAGCGCGCCCGCCGTGATCAGGAAGGGAGTGGCTGTGCTGCCCATGTCGACGAGACGGACCGTGGTGAGGGCGCTGATCGCGGTGCCGCCCATGCCGACGCCGAAGATTCCGACCGCGAGGCCGCGGCGCTCCGGCGGGAACCAGGCGTTGACGAAGGGGACGCCGACGGCGAAGGCGGTGCCGCCGATACCGAGAAAGAAGCCGCCGACCAGCAGTGCGGCGAGCGCGTCGTGCCCGAACAGACCGAGGTAGAGGACCGGGAAGATGGTGGTCAGTGAGATGAGCGGGAACATGATCCGGCCGCCGTAACGGTCGGTGAGCGCGCCGACCGGGATGCGTCCGAGCGAGCCGACCACGACCGGCACCGCGACCAGCAGCGCCTGCTGGAACGGAGACAGACCGAGGGCCGCCTGGAATTTCGTGGCGAGAGGGCTGAGCAGGGCCCACGCCCAGAAGTTCACGGCGAACCCGACGGTTGCCAGGGCGAGCATCAGTCCCGCTGGGCCACCTCGGCGGGTGGCTGGGTGCTGCGGTGTGCTCATGATCCACTCCAAGATCCGGTTTCCGATGCCGACCTCAGCATTCGCCCGCGGAACCCCGGGCGGCAGGGACCTTGTACCCGACGTGACAGGACCTGAAATCCCGACACATTGAGCACCGTCTACGGCCGTGTGACCATGACCTGGTGCGAAGGGTGGTGTACTACCGCGGGCCGACCGCCGAGGTGACGAACGAACGGTTCGTGCACCACACGGCGGACGGTCAGGCGGTGTACGCCATCAGCGAGATCCGCGACGTCACCACGGAGACGCTGGACGGGCCGTGGTGGCGTGCGCGGCGGCCCCGGGGTTACCGGCTGCGGGCGTGGCACCGGGGTGTGCTGGTGGTCATCTACGAGCACCCCGATCACCGGGTTTTCAACATGGTGTGCCGGGCGCTCGTCCGGGCGCTGGAGAACCACCCGGAGATCTCGTTCTAGCCCGAAACACGCGACCCGGGCGGGCTCGGACGCGCGACCCGGGCGGCGCGAGGCAGGCGACCCGGGCGAGCTCGGACGCGCGACCCGGGCGGCGCGAGGCAGGCGACCCGGGCGGCGTGAGACAGGCGACCCGGGCGAGCTCGAACGCGCGACCCGGGCGGCGCGACCCGGGCGACCCGGGCGACCCGGGCGGCTTGAAACGGCCGACCCGGGCGGCTCGGACGCGCGCTCCGGGCGGTGTGAAACGGGCGACCCAGGCGGCACGAAACAGGGGACCCGGGCGGCGCGGACGGCGTGAAAAGGGCGGACCGGGGAGGCTCGGACGACGAACGGGACGGCCTCGGTCTAGGCGGCGCGGAGCACGGCTACCAGGAAGTCGGCGGACGGGGTGAACGGGCGCAGGTCCCAGGTGCTCAGCAGCATGTCCGGGAAGAGGCCGCCCTTCTCGGCGTCGGCGATGAAGTCGTCGAACTCGTAGCCACGGCCGGCGCCGAAACCGACGACGGCACGGCCGCCGCCGGTGAGGTGTTCGGCGAAGCGCCGCAGGATGTCGGCGCGCTGGGACGGGCCGGCGAAGGCCATCACGTTGCCGGCGCAGACGATGGCGTCGAAGCGGTCCGGCAGGTTGATGGTGCTCAGGTCACCGACCTGCCAGTGCGAGCCGGGGTGCTGGGAGCGGGCCTCGGCGATGAGTTCGGCGTCCAGGTCGACACCGGTGACGCGGTGGCCGGCGGCGGCGAGGTGGCCGCCGACCCGGCCGGTGCCGCAGCCGGCGTCGAGGATCCGGGCGTTGCGCGGCACCATGGCGTCGATCATCCGGGCCTCGCCGCCGAGGTCGTCGCCGCGGGCGGCCATGGTGCGGAAGCGTTCGATATACCACTGGGAGTGGCCGGGGTCAGCGGCGATCTTCTGGAGCCAGAGGTTGTCGGTGCTGGTCATGACGTCGCGTTCACCTCGTTGTCGCGGATGTAAATGTGGATCACCGGTTCACCGTATCTCCGGGCGAAGCGGCTCCGGCACCCGGAGAGGCTGCGGAGGGCGTGGGCGAGCCGACGGTCCGGAGAGCCGCCGCGCCGGGCGAGCCGACCGGCCGGAGAGCGGCCGGGCCGGGCGAGCCGGCGGTCCGGAGAGCGGGCGGGGCGACGGTCCGGAGAGCGGCCGGGGCGGGCTGCGGGGCGGGAGCCGGGCTGCGGCGGCCCCGGTAGACGACGTAGGGACGCCACAGGTAGGCGAGTGGAGCCGACCACACGTGGACCAGGCGGGTGAACGGCCACAGGGCCAGGAACAGGAAGCCGCCGATCGCGTGCAGCTGGAACACGAGAGGAGCGTCGGCCATCAGGGCGGGGTCGGGCTGGAGATAGAAGACGCCACGGAACCAGACGGAGATCGTCTCGCGGTAGTTGTAGCCCTCGCCGAAGAGGTTGATCAGCACGGTTCCGGACATCCCCAGGACGACCATGGCGGCTAGGGACGCGTACAGAATCCGGTCCATGGTCGTGGTGACCCGGCGGATGCGGCCGCTGACGAAACGGCGGGCGATGAGCAGGGCCAGGCCCACCACCAGCATGACTCCGGTGGTCACGCCGCCAGTCACCGACACCAGGTGGTAGGTGTGTTCGTCGATGCCGATCGCGGCGGTGAACGACGCCGGGATGAGCAGACCCATCGCGTGGCCGGCGATCACCCCGAAGGCGCCCAGGTGGAAGAGCGGGGAGCCGAGCCGGAGGAGGCGGTTCTCCAGGATCTGGCTGGTGTGGGTGGTCCAGCCGAACTGGTCGCGACGCCACCGCCACACGTGACCGGCGACGAAGACGGCCAGGCAGGCGTAGGGCAGGACGATCCAGATGAGGGTGTTCATCGCGATACCCCAGAGGAGTGGGTGGGAGTGCAGGAGACGAGGGACATGTCGGGGCCGAGACCGACGGTCTCCTCCGGTGGGCCGTCCACGGCCAGGGAGGTCAGTGCGGCCCGGTCACTGTCCGTGAGCTGCGGGAGGGCGTCACAGACGACGTCGAGGATCAGCGCGTACGGGGTCCGGGCCTCGTGCAGGGCGGCACGTAACAGTTCGATGCCCTGCCGGTGCTGGCGCAGCGGGGCCTCGCCGTCGCCGGGGCCGGCGACGGCGGCGAATTCGAGCACGATCGGCAGCAGGTCGGGCAGGTCACCGTCGGCGATCTGGAGGCCGTGCGCCCGGTACCGCTGTTTGAGCATGAGCAGCGCCATGCCCCGTTTGCGGGTGTCGCCGTGCAGATAGTAGGTGAGGTAGAGCCCGGACCGGCGGCGCAGATCGAACGTCTGCACGTAGTGGCTCTGCGCCTCGATCAGGGTGCCGGTGAGCAGCCAGTCGAGGAACCGCTCGTACTCCTCGACGCCGTCGGCTGCCGCCCGCAGCGCGGGACCGGCGTCGATCAGCTCCCGGTCGGGGTAGGTGAGCAGCAGGGACGCGAGCTGGAACAGGTCGGAACGGTTCATGACCGGCCCCGGCTGGTGGGGTTGAGGTTGAGGCCGCGGCGCCCGTCGGTACGGCGGAACCGGACGTCTTCGGTGATGTGGAATCCGCCGCCGGGCCCGCCTTCGCAGTCCAGCGAGCAGGAGTCCTGGGCGGTGGCCTGGGCTTCGAGGGCGGCGGCGTCCCGGGCGTGGGCGGCGGGGATGACGTACCGCTCGTCGTATTTGGCGATGGCGAGCAGCCGGTACATCGCCTCCACCTGGGCGCCGGTCATGCCGATGCCGTCGAGGAGTTCTTCGGCGACGCTGCCGTCGAGGGTGCGGGCCCGCATGTAGGACCGCATGGCGGCGAGTTTCATCAGCACTCCCCCGGCCACTTCGGTGTCGCCGGCGGTGAACAGCGAGGCCAGGTATTCGACGGGGATCCGCAGGTCCTGGATGGTGTGGAAGATGTCGTCGGCGTCGGTGTCGTCGCGCCCGGCGGCCCCGGCGGCGTCGAGGACCGGTGACAGCGGCGGCACGTACCAGACCATCGGCAGGGTGCGGTATTCCGGGTGCAGCGGCAGCGCGATCCGGTATTCGCTGATCAGCTTCCACACCGGGGAGGCCTGCGCGGCCTGGATCCACTCGTCGGGGTGGCCGGCGTCGCGGGCGGCCTGGACGACTGAGGGGTCGAACGGGTCGAGGAACACCGATCGTTGGGCGTCGAGCAGTTCCGCGTCGGGGACCGAGGCGGCGGCCAGGACGGCGTCCTCGTCGTACCAGAGGATGCCCAGGTAGCGGAGCCGGCCGACGCACGTCTCGGAGCAGATGGTCGGCTGGCCGGCTTCGATGCGCGGGAAGCAGAGGGTGCACTTCTCGGCTTTGCCGGTGGCGTGGTTGACGTAGACCTTCTTGTACGGGCACGCCGACACGCACATCCGCCAGCCCCGGCACCGGTCCTGGTCGACGAGGACGATGCCGTCCTCCTCGCGCTTGTACATGGCCCCGGACGGGCAGGCCGACACGCAGGCCGGGTTGAGGCAGTGTTCGCAGATGCGGGGCAGGTGGAACATGAACGTCTTCTCGAACTCGAACTTGACCTTGTCGGCCAGCCCGGCGAGGTTCGGGTCGCCGGCCATCGAGTCGCCGCCGAGGGAGTCCTCCCAGTTGGCGCCCCAGGTGATCGCCATCGGTTCGCCGGTGAGCGCCGAGTAGGGCTGCTTGACCGGGGTGTCGGTCAGCCCGGCCGGGGCGTTGACCAGGATGTCCTTGTCGAAGGTGGCCGGTTCGTAGTAGTCGTCGATGGTCGGCAGGTCGGGGTTGGCGAAGATCCGGGACAGGCGCTTGACGCGGCCGCCGGAGCGCAGCACCAGCCGGCCTCTGCCGTCCAGTTTCCAGCCGCCCTTCCAGCGTTCCTGGTCCTCGTAGAACTTCGGGTAACCGATGCCGGGTTTGGTCTCGACGTTGTTGAACCAGACGTACTCGGTGCCTTCCCGGTTGGTCCATGTCTGCTTGCACGTGACCGAGCAGGTGTGGCAGCCGATGCACTTGTCCAGGTTCATCACCATGGCGACCTGTGCGCGGATCCGCATCAGTACTCCACCTCCTGCGTACGGCGGCGGATCACGGTGATCTCGTCGCGCTGGCTGCCGATCGGGCCGTAGTAGTTGAAGGCGTAGGTGAGCTGGGCGTGCCCGCCGGCCAGATGACTGGGTTTGATCAGCAGGCGGGTCATCGAGTTGTGGTAGCCGCCGCGCTTCTTCGACTTCTCCGCCTTGGGTACGTTGACCGTCCGCTCCGGCGAGTGGTACTGGAAGACGGTGCCCTCGGGCATCCGGTGGCTGACCACGGCCCGCGCGACGACGACACCGTTGCGGTTGTGGGCCTCGATCCAGTCGTTGTCCCGGATCCCGATCTTGGCGGCGTCCTGGACGCTCATCCAGATCACCGGACCGCCCCGGGACAGCGCGAGCATCAGCTCGTTGTCGTGGTACATCGAGTGGATCGACCACTTGGCGTGCGGGGTGAGGAAGCGGACGGTCACTCCCCCGTCGACGGCTTCGCCGGGTTGCCCGAAATGCCGGGCCATGTTGAGTGGCGGCCGGAACGCGGGGAGCTGTTCGCCCAGTTCGGCGACCCAGTCGTGCTCGACGAAGAAGTGCTGACGGCCGGTGACGGTGTGCCACGGCTTGAGCCGCTCGACGTTGATCGTGAACGGGGAGTAGCGACGGCCGCCCTTCTCCGACCCGGACCACTCGGGGCTGGTGAACACCGGCTGGGGCGCCAGCTGTGTCTCGGCGTACGTGATCCGGTCCTGTTCGTGTCCTTCGATGAGATCCACGAAACCCTGGCCGGTACGTTTCTCCAGCTCGATGAATCCGGCGTGCGCGACCCGGCCGTTGGTGGTTCCGGAGAAGGCGAGGATCGCCTCGCACATCCGGTCGGCGGTGGCGAGTGACGGCCGGCCGTCGATCACGCCGTTCTGGTGTTTGAGGTATTCGACCTCGGCGTTCACATCGACGGTGATCGCCTTGGTGGTGGTGCCGAGCTTGTCCATCAGCGGCCCGACGGTCCGCATCTTGTGCCCGATCCGGGTGTAGTCACGTTCGATCTCGATCAGCTTCGGCATGGTCCGCCCGGGGATCGGGGCGGTCTCGCCGAACTTCCAGTCCCGGACCCGCCCGCCGGGCATGGCCAGTTCGTCCGGGGTGTCGTGCTGCAGCGGCGCCGCGAGCACGTCGGTGCGGACACCCAGGTGCACCTCGGACAGCTCGCTCACCTTGTCGGCGAGAGCCAGGAACGTGTCGTAGTCGGTGTGCGCGTCGGCCGGCGGCTCGACGGCCGGGCTGAACGCGTGCACGAACGGGTGCATGTCGGTGGTCGAGATGTCGTGTTTCTCGTACCAGGTGGCGGCGGGCAGGACCAGGTCGGAGTGCAGACCGGTATTGGTCATCCGGAAGTCCATCGTGGCCAGCAGGTCGAGCTTGCCGGCCGGGGCCTCGTCGCGCCAGGTGACGTCGCGGGGCCGTTCGCCGGGGCCGCACTCGGTGGCGCCGGCCGACGAGTCGACGCCGAGCAGGTGCCGCATGAAGTACTCGTTGCCCTTGCCGGAGGAGCCGAGCAGGTTGGCCCGCCACAGGGTGAGGCAGCGCGGGAAGTTGGCCGGGTCGTCCGGGTCCTCGGCCACCGTGCCCAGCGTCCCGTCCCGCAACGACGCTACGACGTACTCCTGGACCGATTTGCCCGCCATCCGGGCAGAGTCGGAGATGTCCAACGGGTTCCGGTTGAAGAACGGGTGCCCAGGGCTCCACCCCATCCGCTGCGCGGCGGCCACCGTGTCCGCGAATGACATGCCCTTGAACCGCCCGGCGCCCAGCGGGGAAGCGAGCTCGTCGGCCGCTACCCGCTCGTACCGCCACTGATCGGTGTGCAGGTACCAGAACGGCGTCGACGCCTGGTGCCGCATCGGCCGCTGCCAGTCGAAGGCGAAACTCATGTGCTGCTGGCCGGTGACCGGCCGGGCCTTCTCCTGGCCGACGTAGTGCGCCCAGCCGCCCCCGTTCACCCCCTGGCAGCCGGTGAGCGTGACCAGCGAGATGAACGCGCGGTAGGTCATGTCCGAGTGGAACCACTGGTTGGCCCCGGCCCCGAGCACGATCATCGACCGGCCTCTGCTGCGCTCGGCGTTGCGGGCGAACTCCCGGCCGATCCGGGCCGCCAGCGAAGCCGGTACGCCGGTGATCTTCTCCTGCCAGGCCGGCGTGTTCGGCGAGTCGGCGTCGTCGTAGCCGCTCGGCCACTCCCCGGGCAGATCGCCGCGACGCACCCCGTAGGTGGCCATGACCAGGTCGAACACCGTAGTGACCAGGTGCTCGCCGACCCGGCGGACCGGAACGCCGCGCCGGATCGTGGCACCACCCTCGGTGTCACCGATGTCGAACCGGGCCATCTCGATCTCGACCGACTCGTCCCCGTCGATACCGAGGGCCGGCACCACGTCACCGAGGTCGAGGTTCCACCTGCCGGGTTCGGCGTACCGGAAGCCCAGAGATCCGTTGGGCACGACCAGCTCACCGTTCCGGGAGTCGATCAGCACCGTCTGATGCTCGCCCTCGGACGAGCCCAAGTCGGCGGCTGTCAGAAAACGATCAGCCTTGCCGTCGACGATGGTCACCAGGAACGGCAGGTCGGTGAAACGACGGACATAATCATTGAAGTACGGGACCTCGCGCTCGACGAAGAACTCCCGCAGCACCACGTGCCCCATCGCCATCGCCAGGGCCCCGTCCGTACCCGGATGCGGGGCCAGCCAGTCGTCGGCGAACTTCACGTTGTCGGCGTAGTCCGGCGACACCGCGACGACCTTCGTGCCCCGGTATCGGGCCTCGGCGAGGAAGTGCGCGTCAGGCGTACGCGTGACCGGGATGTTGGATCCCCACATCATCAGATAGGTGGCGTTCCACCAGTCGCCGGCCTCGGGCACGTCGGTCTGGTCACCCCAGATCTGCGGCGAGGCGATCGGCAGGTCGGCGTACCAGTCGTAGAAGCTGAGCAGGGTGCCGCCGAGCAGCGCGTGATAGCGGGTGCCGGCCGCGAACGACGCCATCGACATCGCCGGGATCGGCGAGAACCCGACCACCCGGTCCGGGCCGAACGTCTTGACCGTGTAAACGTGCGCGGCGGCCATCAACTCGATCGCCTCGTCCCACGACGCGCGCACGAACCCGCCCCGGCCGCGCTGGGACTTGTAGGCCAGCGCCTTCAGCGGGGTCTCGACGATCTCGGCCCACGCGGCGACCGGGTCACCGAGGCGGTCCCGCGCCTCCCGGAACATCTCGGCCAGAACACCGCGGAGGTACGGGTGACGAACACGCGACGGCGAGTACTCGTACCAGGAGAAACTCGCTCCCCGAGGGCAGCCGCGGGGCTCGTAGTCGGGCGCGTCCGGCCCGGTCGTCGGGTAGTCGGTGGCCTGGTGCTCCCAGGTGATCAGCCCGTCCTTGACGAACACGTTCCACGAGCAGGAGCCGGTGCAGTTGACGCCGTGGGTGGAGCGCACCACCTTGTCGTACTTCCAGCGGTCCCGGTAGAACGAGTCCCACTGGCTGTCGTCGACCTGGTGCAGCGTACGACCGTGGTCGCCGACCGTCGCACGGGTGAGAAAACGCCGTGCCCCCAACAGTTCCTGTGCCACGGTGAAAGTCCTCGACTGGTCGGCGGCCGTCCGGGCGGTCGCCCGGCACCCCTCCACCCTGACCGAGCACAATCGGGTCCCGCCTGGGCCCGGAGTCCGCGGAATTCGGGACCAAGGTCCCCTCAACCAGCGGCGTACAGCCCCGCCAGCTCGGTGCCGATCCGGGCCAGCTCGGCCCGCACCGCCGGCGGTTCCAGGACCTCCACCGCCGAACCCCAGCCACTGAGCGTACGGGCGATGTCCCTCGGTTCCGGCGCGCCGACCCGCACCCGGGCCCGCCCGTCCGGCAGCACTTCCAGCTGCTCACAGTGTGGTCCGAAGTGGTCGCGCAGTACCCAGGCGAACCGTTCCTCGATCAGCAGGACGGCCTTGGTCCGGGCCCGTTTCTCCTCCACCGCGCCGGCCACCTCACGCCACACCTCGTCCAGGTCGAACGTGGACGGCCGCTCGAACGTGGCCCCGGTCGGCTCCAGCCCGGCGAACCGGTCCACCCGGAAGGTGCGGCGGCCCCGCTCGGTGCCGGCGATCAGGTACCAGACGTCGCCCTTGCCGACCACACCCCACGGATCGGCCTCGCGCGGCTCGCCACGGTAGGTGAACCGGACCCGACTACGCTGCACCACCGCCACCTGCAGCCGGTCGACGATCTCCGGGCGGGGCTTGACGTTCGCACCCCAGCCGGCCGGGTCGACGAGGGTGGCCCCGGCGGCGGCCTGCGCGTCGGCACGAAACGGGGCCGGCAGGGCCCGTACCAACTTGCGCAGTGCCGCCCGAACGTCCGGCGAGACCCCCGCGACCGGCCCGGCCAGCAGGAACAACGCCCGCGCCTCGTCGGCCGACAGGCCGCTCAGGTCGGTACGCGCGCCGCCCACCAGCGACCAGCCGCCGTGCCGTCCGGGCTGCGGATAGACCGGGACACCGGCCGCGGACAGCGCCTCCAGATCACGCCGCGCGGTGGCCACCGACACCTCCAGCTCGGCGGCGAGTTCGGCGGCGGTGACCCGGCCGCGGGCCTGCATCAGCAGAAGGGTGGCGACGAGACGGTCAGCGCGCATGCCCCGAGATTGCCAGGAAAAGTGCTCAGAAGGTGAGCACTTAACCGCCGACGCTGTACGCATGACACTTCGCGGATTCACCACGGTGACCTTCTTCGCCGACGACCTGGACGCGGCCCGCGCCTGGTACACCAAGGTGTTCGACGCCGAGCCGTACTTCGTCCGGGAACCGGCCTACCTGGAGTGGCGGGTCGGCGACTACCAGCACGAATTCGGCATCCTGCACACCCGGTTCGCCCCGCACACCCCCGCGCCGGGAGCGCTCGTCTACTGGGCGGTCGACGACGTCGAGGCCTCCTATCAGCGGCTGCTCGACCTGGGCGCGACCGAACACGATCAGCCCACCGAACGCGGCCCCGGCTTCGTGACGGCATCGGTCACCGACCCGTTCGGCAACATCCTCGGCGTCATGTTCAACAAGCATTACCTGGAAGTGCTGGTCAGCCGGTCTTAGCCGCCACCTCGGTACGGGAGGAGACGCCCAGTTTGCGCAGGATGTTGGAGACGTGCACGGCCGCCGTCTTCGGGGAGATGTAAAGGCGGCGCGCCAGCTCGTTGTTGGTCAGCCCGTCACTGATCAGCACCGCCACCTCCCGCTCCCGTGGGGTGAGCGCCGCCGGCCCGGACACCGCCTGTTCCGTTTCGGTCATCCCCAGCCGGGACCGCACCCGGGCCAGCTCCGCCACCCGCCAGCCGCCCCAGTCCGCCAGCAGTGACGCCGCCGCCCCCGCGTGATCGGCGGCCTCGCCGGGACGGCCGGTGGCCAGCAGGCAGCGCGCGACGTTCACGTGCACCGTTCCACGGACCACCGGTCCCAGGATGTGCGCCTCGGCGATGGACAGATAGCCGTCCCGCGCCTCCGCGTGCCGGCCCCGGGACTCGGCGATCTGGGCGTCGACCAGCACCCGGTGGGCATCCCACACCTCGATCTCCAGCAGGGCGCCGGCCAGCCGGTCCATCCGGTCCGGCGCCAGCCCCAGCTCCAGCGCCGCCGAGACCAGGTCGTGCGCCTGCTCGCCACTTCGCCACGCCTGCCCCGGCAGGGCCGCCAGCAACTCGTCCAGGCTGCGCTCGGCGCGCGGCAGATCACCCCGGCGGCAGGCCAGATGGAACTCCAGCCCGGGAATCACCGCCGGCGGATTGTTCGGCACCGCCGCCAGGTCGGTGAGCAGCCGCTCCACCCGGTCCAGCTCGCCGGCCTCCAGGTAGAGACCGGCCAGGAAGACACCGTGGTACTCCGCCCAGCGGCCCCGCCGCCGGTAGTTGCGATCCCGCTCCCGCCCCTCCTCCAGCGCCTCGATCGCCGCGGTCAGATCGCCGGTGCGCAGCGCCAGCCGGGCCCGGCCCCGGTAGTAGGTGGCCACCGCCAGCGACTCGAAACCGGCACGCTCGGCGTTCACCCGCATCCGCTCCAGGGTCGCGGCGTGCTCGGCCGGGGAGGTCGGCGGCTCCCCGTCGACCAGGGCGTGCAGCGCCCGCGCGGCGAGCACCCACTCGCCGGCCGCCTCCGCCTCGCCGACCAGCCCGGACAGGATCCGGCGGCCCTCGACGGTGGTCCGGCCCCGGTCGATCAGCATCGATCCCTTCTCCACCAGGGCGGCCAGCCGCACCCCCGGCAGGTCGAACTCGTCGGCCAGCGCCAGCGCCCGGTCCGCCCACGACACCACCGTGCCGAAGTCGTCACACAGATACGCCGACTGGGCGATAGCGGTCATCGCCCGTGCCTGGTCGGCGCCCGGCGGAAGCGTCGCGACCATCGTCTCGATGTCCCTGGTCAGCGCCGCCATCTCATCCGTCGCCCGGCTCTCCCAGGCCACCCGGACCAGCAGGTAGAGCGACTCGGCCCGCTCCGTCGCGCTGCCGGCCCGGTCACGCCAGCACCGGCCGTAGCGCATCGCGTCGTCGATCAGGCCCGCCAGCCACGCCGACCGGGCCGCCAGAGCCAGCAGCTCCACATCGTCCGGCAGCTCGTCCAGACCCATCTCGGCCAGCTGCAACGCCTGATACGCCGACCCGATCGACAGGTACAGGGCGGCACCCCGCCGGGCCGCCGCGATCATGTCGTCGTACCGTCCGGCCCCCCGCGCGTGATGCGCCACCATCGCCGGATCCGACGACCCACCCCGCAGCAGTACGTCCAACGCCGCCTCGTGCAACCGCCGCCGCTGCCGGCCCAGCATCTGCCCGGCGATCGCCTCCCGGACCAGCGCGTGCCGGAACGCGAACTCGTCCTCCCCCGCCTCCACCAGCACACCCCTGGTCACCAGGTCCCGCAGCACACCGATCAGCTCGTCCTCGCCCGCCCCGGTCACATCGGCGAGCAGATCGAACGGGATCCGGTGACCGAGCACGGTGGCCGCCTCGACGATCCGGTGACTGACCGCCTCCAGGTCGTCGACCTGCCGGCGCAGCACCTCGGCCAGACTCCACGGCAACGGCTGCTCGACCAGCTCCTCCAGCCCCAGACCAGGCAGCGCCCGCAGCAGCTCCTCCAGGAAGAACGGGTTACCGCCGGTCCGGTGATGCAGCGCCGTCGCGGCCCGCAGCGGTGCCGGTGCGCCGGTCGCGGCCGCCAGGAACGCCGCGGTCTGCGACGGCGACAGACGATCCAGCCGTACGTGTGAGACCGTGTGCCGTCGCTCCATCCTCGCCAGCAGTCCCGCCACCGGCTGACGGCGGGTCACCTCCTCCGGCCGGTAGGTGCCGATCAGCAGCCGGGGGCCACGCTGGTCGGCGAGCCGCTCGAACAGGGCCGCGCTCTCCGAGTCCGCCCAGTGCAGATCCTCGAAGACGATCACCGCCGGCGCCTCCCCGATCAGGTCGGCCACCAGCGCCAGGCCGGCGTGCAGGCGCTCGACCGGGCTGAGCCGCGCGTCGGTGAGCCGCCCGGCCTCCTCGCTCACGTCCGTCGCGAAGCCGTCGACGGCGTCCAGCAGCACCTCGTAGGGCCGGGACAGCGACCCCGGCTCGGCCTGCCCGACCAGCACCACCGTCGTCGCCGGCAACGTGGCCAGCAACTCGTGCACCAGCCGGGTCTTCCCGATCCCCGGCTCGCCGGCGATGATCGCGACCGCCGGATCGGGCGACGAAGCGAGCCGCGCCAATCGACGCAGCTCGCTCTCCCGTCCGATCATCACCGGGCCGGCACCGCCGCGGAGGGTTCGCACGACGCCAGGGTACCGGTGGAGCGTCCCCACGCCGCCGGTCCGATACTCGCCGACGCTTCTACCCATGCTGCGGCTCCTCCCCTCGCCGCCCCTCCCTTCTTCGCTCTCCACCGCCGTGCCAGGGTGAACAGCCGGTCCCGGTCCGCGTCGGCGATCAGCTCACGGTTGCGGTCGGCGGCCAGATCCATCAACACGCTCGGGTGTACCAACATGGCCCGTCTCCCATCGTCGTTCCGATGGTTCGATCCTGCGCCCTGAGGTACCACCGCCACATGCGGAGCGGTTCCCTATATTCGCAGTTCAAGACCTACTTATCGGCGGTACGCCGGGGGCCTAGGTATACCTACGAGACGTCCTGGACCGACCGGCTGAGCACACAGAACTCGTTGCCCTCCGGGTCGGCGAGCACCACCCACGACACGTCCGGCCCCTGCCCCACGTCGGCCCGCCGCGCCCCCAGTCCGAGAAGCCGCTCGACCTCCATCTCCTGGGTGGAACCGTCTGCCCGCAGGTCCAGGTGAAGCCGGTTCTTGCCACTCTTGAGCTCCGGAACCCGGACCACGTCAACGGTCAGCCACCCGGCCTCACTGCCGATGGTCAGCACCTCGTCGTCGCGTTCCAGAATCCGCCATCCAAAGACGGCCGTCCAGAACTCAGCAACCCGCTCCGGATCAACAGCGTCGATGGCGATAGTGGCGATACGGCTGGTCATACCTGCTCACATACCCGGCGATCCGCCAGGCTCACCGGTTTCGCCTCGCACCCGGCGATCCGCCAGGCTCACCGGTCGCGCTTTTCGCCCGGTGAGCCCACCCGGCCCTGACCCGCGCCTCACACCCCCTGCCTGCCACCCGGCGTCTCCGCCCGGCCCTGCCCCGCGCCTCTCGGCCCCTCTGCAGTCCACCTCGCGCCCCGCCCAGCCTCTCGCCTCGCGCCCCGCCCAGCCTCTCGCCTCGCGCCCCGCCCAGCCTCTCGCCTCGACTCCAGGCCTTGCGTGTCTCACCTCGCGCCGACCTGTGGTCGAGCCGCCAGCCGGATGCTGCCCGCGCTGGCGGCGACGAAGAGCGCCAGCACCACCGGAATCCACAGCGCGGCGGTCAACCCGACGACAGTCGAGGCGGCGCCGATGGCGATCGGGCCCAGCAGGAACCCGAGATAACCGATACTCACCACGGTCGACAGCGCCTGCCCGGCCCGGCGTGGATCGCTCCCGGCGGCCGCGGTGAAGAACTGCGGGGCCACACACGACAGCCCGAGCCCGAGCAGCCCCCACCCGGCGATCGCGGCGACCGGATGCGCCACCAGCAGTCCGGCACCGAGACCGAACGCGGCGATCAGCCCACTGGCCCGGATCACCGCGAGCGGCCCGAAACGACTGGCGGCCCGGTCCCCCACAAAACGGCCCAGGGTCATCAGGATCGCGAAGGCGGCATACCCATACGCCGCGATGCTCTCCGAAGTGCCCAACTCGTCGTGCAGATGGACCGCGCTCCAGTCGGCGGCCGCACCCTCACCGACTAGCGTGCAGAGCACCACGAACCCGTAGAACACCAGCAGGCCCCGCCGTCCACCCCAACCCGCGCCGCCCGGCCCGCCATCGCCCCGCCCCGCGCCGCCCGGCCCTTTATCGCCCCGCCCCGCGCCGCCCGGCCCGCCATCGCCCCGCCCCGCGCCGCCCGGCCCTTTATCGCCCCGCCCCGCCCCGTTCGGTCCCCTATAGTCCAATCCCACGCCGGCCGGTCCCCCATCATCCGACCTCGCGCCGCCTGGGCCTGGCCGCCCCGGCTCGCCCGCAGCGGGCCCGGTGGCACCCGGCACGGAGCGCAGCACCCAGACGGCAGCCCCAGCCGCCATGATCAGCGCGGCCAGCCCGACAGCCGTCAACGTCAGCCCGACACCCACCCCGGCACGAGCGAAGAAGCTGCCCAGGACCGCACCGAGAAACCCGCCGATGCTGTAGACGGCATGGAACGACGACATGATCGGCCGCCCGGCGGCCCGCTCGACCTCGGCCGCGTTGGCGTTCATCGCGATGTTGAGGGTGCCGTGCACCGCCCCGAAGGCGAACAGCGCGACGCATAGAACCACCAGCCCATCGCTGAACCCCGGTGGGATCAGCAGCAGCCCCTCCAGCAGCGCGGCCGGGATCATCACCCGGGAACTGCCGAACCGGTCGGTCAACCGCCCGATCAGCACCATCCCGCAGATGCACCCGGCGGCGAACGCGAGCAGCGCGATGCTGAGCAGCCCGTCGTCGAGGCCGAGCTTCTCCTTCACCGCCGGGATGCGGGCCGTCCACACGCCCAGAGCCGTCCCGAACAGCAGGAAGACCAGGGAGGTGGCGATCCGGCCACGGCGCACGAGATCCATGCCGCAAACCCTAGTCACCCCCTCTGACAGAATTGCCCCATGTCGATCTATAAATCGATACCCGCCCTGTCGCTGGTGGCGACGAGCCTGGCCGCAGCCTCCGCCGGATGCAGTCCAGCACGGAATCCCACCACGCCGAGCACCCCCGTAGCGAGCGTCCGCACCGACTGCACCGCGTCGATCGACCAGGTGGCCGAGCCCTCCGACGGCTACCGGATCGTCGCCGGGAACGTGGCCCTCCCACCCGGGGACGACTTGCTCGATGCCCTGCCGAACTCCACCGGCGACGGTCCGGTGCGGATGTTCGCCAAGTGGGGCCTGCTGCTCCGCACCGGCTCGACCGCGACGCTGAGCCTGTCCCCGGACTGGGCCGGGCGCGCCCGGATCGGCTGGGGCGGCACCGGCCCGGTCACCACTATCGAACTGACCGCCTGCCCACCCGGGACCGGTGGCGGCGGATGGTCGGTGTTCGCCGGCGGCACGTGGGTGGCCGAGGCCGACTGTGTCCCGATCCACATCGTGTCCGGAAACGAGCAGGCCACGGTGGAGATGTCGGTGGGCGCCGCGTGTGCCCGACCCGGTGGCTGACGCAGGTGCCGGGACCGGTTGCCACTCACATCCGGGACGTCCGTCCCTGCCCGCACGGGCCATCGCCGCACCAGACTCGGCGGCATGATTGAGACACTCCTCGGCCTGGTCGGCGTGGCTCTGCTGGTCGCCGCCCCGATCATGATCTTCCAGGGCGTCAGCGGCCGCCGTAACGTCACCCGTGAGCTCGTCCAGCAGCGTATCTCGTTCCCGCCGTCCGGCCTCCCGGCGGCCCTGTGCGCCTACGCGGGCCGTCCGGTGCGCACCGGCATCGAGGCCCGCGCGTATTCCGATCTGATCGCCGACCACGTGGTCTCGGCGACCGGTGGCCGAACCTACGCGGAGATCTCCGCCGAGGCCCAGAAGAACAAGGGTGACGAGAGTCTCGGCAAGCTGCGGGAGATGGCGTTCATGGGCGAGACCCTGCGCGGTGCGCTACTCGGCGCATATCAGGCATGGCAGGTGACGCTGCTGGTCATCGGCCTGGGAGCGCTGTGCGCGGCGATGGGGGTGGGCTTCCTCGCTCTCGCCCTGCGGTGAGGCGGCGCGGGAACGGCCGCGATCGTCGGCATCGGCGCGGCCTTCCTCGGCGAACCACCGAACACCCCATTCCCTTTCCCGTACGGTCCAGGATCTCCTCAACCGCAACCACTCGTCCCGCGTCGTCCGCGCGAGGCGCTGCCTGGTCCCGGCCGTCAGCGCGACCGCCGGGCGGACGCGTCACTCACCGGACACCCCGTCAAGGCTCGATCAGACCGGCCCGAATCGCATACCTCGTCAGCTCCAGCCGGTCCCGCAGACCCAGTTTCTGCAGCAGGTTGGACCGGTGCCGCTCGACCGTCTTGACACTGATCACCAGCAGGTCGGCGATCTCCTTCGAGGAATGCCCCTCGGCGACGAGTTTCAGCACCTCCTCCTCCCGGTCGGTGATGGCCCGCCCGGATGGGTCCTCCCCGTCGGCGACCCGCTCCAGATAGTTGCGGATCAGGGCGTTGACCGCCCCTGGGTAGAGGAAGGGCTCACCCCGCACCGCCGCCCGGCACGCCTCGACCAGGTCCCGGTCGGCGACCGACTTCAACACGTACCCCGAGGCGCCGGCCTTGAGCGCCTCGAAGAAGTACTGCTCATTGTCATACATCGTCAGGATCAGAATGCGCAGGTCGGGCATCTGCCGGGACAGCTCACGGGCCGCCTGCAGCCCGGTCAGCCGGGGCATGGCGATGTCGAGGATGGCCAGGTCGGGAGTCTCCGCGCGGGCCTGTGCCACCGCCTCGGCCCCGTCGGAAGCCTCGGCGACCACGGTCAGATCGGGCTCGTTGTCGAGGATGAGCCGGACCCCGCGGCGAACCAGCGCGTGGTCGTCGGCCAGCAGGATGCGGGCGGGACTGCCGTCATTCATGGATGGGTTCCTCTCCGCCGAGTGACACACGCAGCATGACCTCCGTGCCCCTCCCGGGGGCGGGCCCCACGGTGAGTTCGGCACCGATCAGAAGAGCACGCTCACGCATGCCCGTGATCCCGGCCCCCTCGGGGGCGGCACCCACGCCGGTGCCGTCGTCACGGATCCGCAGCTCGATCAGGGGCGGACCGGCCGCCGAACCGGGAACGTGCGACAGGCACAGGTTGACCTGACGCGCACCCGAGTGCCGGGCCGTGTTGGTCAGCGACTCCTGCGCCACCCGGTACAGCACCAGTTCCGTGTCCTTTCCAAGATCGGGCAGGTCACCGTCGATATTGCGGCGCACTGTCAACCCGGCCGTGGAGAACTCGCCGGCCAGCGACTTCAGGGCACTGGCCAGCCCCAGCTCCTCGAGGACGCCGGGCCGCAGCCGGCGGGCGATGCGCCGGATCTCGTCGAGGCCGTTGCGGATGGTCTCCTGCACCTGGCGGACCTCGCCGGAGACCGGCTCGGGGGCGTGGTCGGCGACTCGTTTCAGCTCCAGCAGCACGGCTGTGAGGGTCTGCCCCACCTCGTCGTGCAGCTCCTGGGCGATGCGTTTGCGCTCGGCTTCCTGCGCCGACAGCGCCCGGGCGGCGCTGGTGGCGCGTTCGGCCTCAAGGCGGTCGAGCATGGTGTTGAAGCTCCTGATCAGGTCTGCGATGCCGCTGCGGCCGGTGACCGCGAGCCGATGACCAGGACGAAGAAGATCGACCGTGGCCATGGTGCGGGCGACCCGCACCAGCGGGGCGAGCCCCAGCCTCAGCAGGCCGGCGTTGGCGATGAGCATCACCACCAGCACCCCGCTGAGCAGCACCGCCTCGGTCATCAGGACCGGGGCGGACACCGTGAAGGGCCCGAACATGAGGAAGGCGAACGCCACCGTCACGACCGCCGCGTTGAGCAGGAATATCCGCCAGAACAGGGACAACCGCTGTGTTTCTCGCATCATCCCGCCCATCATCACCTCTGTCCGGCCCAGCGTCCCTGATCAGGGCACCGCACGTCCATACGGGCAGCCACCCATTAAAGGTTCGGCTGTCCGCACTAGGAATGGGTGGCTACCCGCACGGGAAATGGAGAGCTGACCGGATGGTCACCGGCGGCACCCCAGACTTGGATTGGGGAGGTGCGGAAAACGAGAGTGGGAGGTGCCGCTATGACACTGGAACGGATCGGTCTGCCCGGAGTCGGCGTGTCCCACCTGCTCACCACCCGGGATGGGGAGCGGCTGGGCATCGTGGCGCGGCCGGACGGTGGCCGGGACATCGCCTTCTACGACCCGGCCGAGCCGGACCGGGTGGCCCGGTCGGTGGTGCTCGGCCCGGATGAGGCCCATCTGGTGGCCGACGTGCTGCACGCGACGGTGACCCTCGACCACGTCGACGGCCCGGCACAGCCCGCGAGCGGGGTGCAGGCGGTCCGGATCCGGGTGCCGGCCGGGTCGGCGTTCACCGACCGGCCGCTGGCGACCCCCCACGGTGTCGAGGTGGTCGCGGTGATCCGTGGGACCCGGGTGCTCCCCCACCCGGACCCCACCCTCAAACTTCTGCCCGACGACGTGCTGATCGCCGTCGGCGGCTCCCCCGCGCTGGCCCGGCTGCACGACCTGCTGGCGGCGCCGTGCTGATCCTGCTCGGAGTGCACCTCGTCGCGGCGGTGCTGGCCCCGGCCCTGGTCCGGGTTTTCGGCGCGCGCGCGTTCTACCTGCTGGCGCTCGTGCCGCTGGCCGTGTTCGGCTGGTCGGTCACCAATGTCGGCGGCCCGCCCCGGGAGTGGGTCGTCCCCTGGGTGCCCGATCTCGGCCTGAGCCTGGCGTTCCGGGTCGACACGCTGTCCTGGCTGCTGGTGGCCCTGGTCGGTGGGGTCGGTGCCCTGGTCCTGGCGTACTGCGCTCGGTATTTCTCCACCGGTGACCCCGGGCTGGGCCGGTTCGCGGCGGTGTTCGTCGGCTTCGGCGGCGCGATGCTGGGCCTGGTGGTCAGCGACGACCTGTTGTTGATGTATGTGTTCTGGGAGCTGACCACGGTCTTCTCCTATCTGCTGATCGGCCACAACGGCACGGCCCGCCCGGGCCGCCGGGCCGCGTTGCAGGCGCTCATCGTCACCACCGCGGGCGGCCTGGCGATGCTGGTCGGCATCGTCATCCTGGGCCAGCACGCGGGCAGCTACCGCTGGTCCGAGATGTCCTCGGCGCTGCCGGAGGGCACCCCGCTGGTAGTGGCCGTGGTGCTGATCCTGGCCGGTGCGCTCTCCAAGTCGGCGATCTTCCCGGTCAGCTTCTGGCTGCCGGCCGCGATGGCCGCGCCCACCCCGGTCAGCGCCTATCTGCACGCGGCCGCCATGGTCAAGGCCGGGGTCTTCCTGGTGGCCCGGTTCGCCCCGGCGATCGTCGCCGCGGGCGGCACCGCCGCGGTGACCTGGCAGGCCCTGGCCGTCGGGCTGGGGCTGGTCACCATGCTCATCGGCGGCTGGACCGCGCTGTTCCAGCACGACCTGAAACTGCTCTTGGCGTACGGCACGGTCAGCCAGCTGGGCCTGCTGACCGCGGTGCTCGGCTTCGGCACCCCGGAGATGGCTCTCGCCGGGGTGGCGATGCTGCTCGGGCACGCGCTGTTCAAGGCCGCGCTGTTCCTGATCGTGGGGGTCGTCGACAAGACGACCGGCACCCGTGACCTGCGGCAGCTCAACGGGCTGGGCCGGCGCGCCCCGGTGCTGCTGGCCGCCGCGGTGCTGGCGGCCGCGTCGATGGCGGGCCTGCCCCCGGCGATCGGTTTCGTCGCCAAGGAGGCGGTGTTCGCCGCGCTGCTCGACTCCGGGACCACCGGCTGGATCGTGCTGGCGGGCGTGGTGGCCGGTTCGGTCATGACGGTGGCCTACACGACCCGGTTCCTGTGGGGCGCCTTCGCCGACAAGGGTGGCGAGCGGACCGAGCCCGAGCGGGCCGGCTCCCTGCTGTTCGCGCCGGTCGTGCTGGCGGTCGCCGGTGTCGGGGCCGGTGTCGCGGCGGGGGCCGTCGATCACCTTCTGGCGCCGTACACCGATGAGTTCTGGAACGGCCCGGCCACCGCCCACCTGGCGCTGTGGCACGGACTCGGTGTGCCGCTGCTGCTGTCGGTCCTGGTGGTGGCCGGTGGTCTCGCGCTGTTCCGGCTGATGCCGGCCGGCAAGGCCGGGCCGAAACCCGGCGGCGGGGTGTACGAGCGGATCATGACCGGGATGGACCGGCTCGCCGTCGAGGTGACCGGTGCGACCCAGCGCGGCTCGCTGCCGTTCTATCTGGCGACGATCCTGGTCGTGCTGATCGCGACGGCGGGCCCGGCGATGATCGCCGGCTGGCCGTCCGGGGCGGAGTTCCGTCTCTGGGACACCCCGCTGCACCTGCTGCCGGTGGCCGTCTCGGTGGTCGCCGCGATCTTCGCGGTGCCGGCCCGGCGGCGGCTGACCGCGGTGATCCTGGTCGGCATCACCGGTTACGCCAACGCCGGCATCTTCCTGCTGCACGGCGCGCCCGACCTGGCACTGACCCAGTTCCTGGTGGAGACGGTCACGCTGGTCATGGTGGTGCTGGTGCTGCGGCGGCTGCCGAGCCACTTCTCGCAGCGGCCGGGATCGTGGCGGCGCCGGGTCCGGGTCGGGATCGGCCTGGCCGTCGGCACGGTGATGGCCGGTGTCGGCTACCTCGCGGTCGCGGCCCGGCAGGCGGTCCCGATCTCGATCGACTTCCCGGAGCTGGCGGTCACCTACGGCGGCGGCACCAACGTCGTCAACGTGATCCTGGTCGACATCCGCGCCTGGGACACCATGGGTGAGATCGCCGTGCTGGTCGCGGTCGCCACCGGCGTGGCCAGCCTGACCTTCCGGCACGCCGGTGAGCTGCACCGGCGTGGCCCGGTCGGCACCCCGACTGATCCGCCACCGGGTGAGCCGGTGTGGCTGATGGCCGGGCACACGCTGGAGGCCGGCCGCCGTTCGACCATGCTGGAGGTGGTCACCCGGCTGCTGTTCCACGTGATCATCCTGCTCTCCGTCTATCTGCTCTTCACCGGCCACAACACCCCGGGTGGTGGTTTCACCGGCGGGCTGGTGGCCGGGCTGGCACTGACCGTGCGCTATCTGGCCGGTGGCCGATTCGAGCTGGCCGCCGCGGCTCCGGTGGACGCCGGCGCGGTGCTCGGCGCGGGACTGCTGACCGCGGTCGGCACCGGTGTGGGCGCGCTCGTGCTGGGTGGCGAGGTCCTCCAGAGCGCGATCATCGACCTGCACATCCCGCTGCTCGGTCACCTGCATCTGGTCACGTCGGCCCTGTTCGACATCGGGGTCTACCTGATCGTCGTCGGCCTGGTGCTGGACGTGTTGCGCAGCCTCGGCGCGGAGATCGACAGGCACGCCCAGCCCACTGTCCCGACACACGAGAAGCGGCCTCAGGAGGAACTGGTATGAGACCGAGCGTCGTGTTGCTGATCGCGGTCGGCGTGTTGTTCGCCGCCGGCACGACCCTGTTGCTGGAACGCACCCTGACCCGGGTGCTGCTCGGCGTGATGCTTCTCGGCAACGGCGCCAACCTGCTGGTGCTGACCGCCGCCGAGGCGGGCGCGCCACCGATCGTGGGCACCGCCGACCCGTCCGAGATGACCGATCCGCTGCCGCAGGCGATGATCCTGACGGCCATCGTGATCACCCTCGGGATGACCGCGTTCCTGCTCGCCGTCGCCTACCGCAGCTGGCGCCTGTCCGGCCACGACGAGGTGCAGGACGACGCCGAGGACCGCCGCGTGCGGGAACTGGCCGAACGCGACGAGGGCTCGGACGCCGAAGAGGCCGACGCCGAGGAGACCGACAGCGAGCCCGAGACCGAGGGGGCCCGCCGATGACCTGGCTCGTGCCCCTGCCGGTGATGATGCCGCTGATCGGCGCGGCCGCCACCCTGCTGATGTTCCGGCGCCCCCGGGTGCAACGGGTGATCAGCGTGAGCGTGCTGGTCGCCACCCTGGCCGTGTCCGCGTTCCTGCTGGTCCTGTCGGCCAACGGCCCGCTGGTCGTGGCGGTCGGCGGCTGGCCGGTGCCCCTCGGGATCGTGCTGGTCGCCGACCAGCTCGCCACCCTGATGCTCGTCGTCTCCGCCGCGGTGACCCTGTGCGTGCTGCTCTACTCGATCGGTCAGGGCGGCGCGGACGGTGACGAGGAGAACCCGCTCTCGGTGTTCCACCCCACCTATCTGATCATGACCGCCGGGGTGACCAACGCGTTCCTCTCCGGTGACCTGTTCAACCTGTACGTCGGCTTCGAGATCCTCCTCGCCGCCAGCTACGTGCTGATCACCCTGGGCGGGACCGAGACCCGGATCCGCGCCGGTACGACGTACGTGGTGGTCAGTCTGCTCTCCTCGGTCATCTTCCTGAGCGGGATCGGCCTGGTCTACGCCTCGACCGGCACGCTGAACATGGCGCAGCTGGTGGAGCGGCTGGACGCCCTGCCGGACGGCACCCGGATGGTGCTGCAGGGCATGCTGCTACTGGCGTTCGGCATCAAGGCGGCGATCTTCCCGCTGTCGGCCTGGCTGCCGGACAGCTATCCGACCGCACCGGCTCCGGTCACCGCGGTGTTCGCGGGCCTGCTCACCAAGGTCGGCGTCTACGCGATCATCCGCACCGAGACGCTGCTGTTCCCCGGCGGCCGTGTCGGTGACCTGCTGATGCTGGCCGCGCTGTCGACCATGGTGGTCGGCATCCTCGGTGCGGTGGCTCAGTCCGACATCAAACGGTTGTTGTCGTTCACCCTGGTCAGCCATATCGGCTACCTGCTCTTCGGGGTGGGTCTGGCGTCCCGTGCCGGGATCGCGGCGGCGGTGTTCTACACGTTGCACCACATCGTCGTGCAGACGACGCTGTTCCTGGTCACCGGCCTGATCGAACGCCGTGGCGGCAGTACCGCCCTGGACCGGCTGGGTGGTCTCGCCCGGACCGCTCCGGTGCTGGCCGTGCTGTTCTTCCTGCCGGCGCTCAACCTGGCGGGGATCCCACCGTTCTCCGGGTTCCTCGGCAAGCTCGGGCTGATCCAGGCCGGTGTGGCCGACGGCAGTGTGCTGTCCTGGATGCTGGTGGCGGGTTCGGCGATCACCAGCCTGCTCACGCTGTACGCGCTGGCCCGGGTCTGGAACCTGGCGTTCTGGCGCAGCCCGCCGGAGAGCGTGCCGGCGGCGCCGCTGAAGTCGCCGAAGCTGATGGTCTCGCCGACTGCCGCACTGGTCATCGCGGGCACCGCGATCACCCTGGCCGCCGGTCCGCTGTACGCACTGTCCGACAGCGTCGCCGGTGACCTGCTGGCCCGTACGCCCTACGTCGAGGCGGTGCTGCCGTGATCGCCCGCGCCCGAGATCGTTTCCTGGCGCTGGTCGCCCTGACCGTGACGTGGATGCTGTTGTGGGGCGTGTTCTCCTGGCTGACGTTCGCCGGTGGGCTGCTCGTGTCCGCGCTGGTGCTGGCGGTGTTCCCGCTGCCGCCGGTGACGTTCGCGGGCCGGTTGCGGCCGGCCGGCCTGTTCCGGTTCGCGATCCGGTTCATGACCGACCTGGTGGTGGCCAGCGCCCAGCTCGCCTGGACGGCCATCGGCTCCCGGCGGGTGCCGCACAGCGCGGTGCTCGCGGTCCGGCTGGCGGTGCGCTCCGACCTCAACCTGACGCTGTGCGCCGAGGCGGTGTCGCTGGTGCCGGGCAGTCTGATCGTGGACATGGACCGGGCCGAAGGCATCCTCTACATCCACGTCTTCGACGTGCACAGCCCCGAGGACACCGAGAAGTTCCGGCAGGACGTCCGCGACGTCGAGGAGCGGATCATCCGGGCGGTCGGCTCGGACACCGAGATCGCCCTGCTCACCCACCTCGGCGCGGAGCGGTCGGCCGTTCCCGCCGGACTCGGCGAAGGGGGACCGAAATGATCGTCATCGCAGTGGTGGTGGCGGTGTTCCTGGCCGCCGCCGCCGGCATGGCCCTGGTCCGGATCATCCGCGGCCCGTCGACTCTGGACCGGATCGTCGGCACCGACGTGCTGCTGGCCATCACGGTCGGTGCGATCGCCACCGAGGTCGCCTACAGCCGCGACGCGACGGGCCTGCCGATCCTGCTGGGCCTGTCCCTGCTCGGCGCCGTCGGCTCGATCGCGGTCGCCCGCTTCGCCGACCCGGCCGCCCGCCGGGCCGGCGCCACCACCGGCGCGTTCGCCGTGTCCGCTCCATACACGTCGCCCGGCGACAACGCTTCGGCGGACGCCGTCTCCGGCAGCAACGGTTCCGCGGACGCCACCGGCCCGGCCGCTGCGTCCGGAGACCGTTCAGGCTCCGGGCCGAGCCAGACGTCCGCGCCGAAACCCGTGGTGCTCGACTCCGGGCTGGGCGACGCCGCAAACCCGGACCCGGGCAGCTCGCCCCCGCCCGAACCCGGCGCCACCCCACTCTCGGGCACCGACGACCCACCATCGGCCGGTCTGGACACCACCGCATCCGCGCGGGAGGACGAAGCACCCGGTGATGACCGTGACGACTCGGAGAAGGGCGGCCGGGCATGACGCTGACCGGAGTTCTGGACACCATCGCCGGTGCGTGCCTGATCGGCGGCGCGCTGCTCAGTCTGGCCGCGGGTGTCGGTCTGCTGCGCTTCCCGGACCTGCTGTCACGCATGCACGCGGCCACCAAGCCACAGGTCCTCGGCCTGCTGCTGATCCTGGCCGGGACGGCGATCCGGTTGGGCACGGTCGTGGACATCACCACGCTCGTCCTGGTCGGCATCTTCCAGCTGGTCACGGCTCCGGTAGCGGCCCACATGGTCGGGCGGACCGCCTACCGCGCCGGCCTGTTCCGCCGCGACCTGCTGATCGCCGATGAGCTGGCCACCTCCCGCCACTCCCCGAGTGACACCCCGCCGGACAACGGCTCCCGGTAGCCGGCTTCTCCGGAAAGCAATCCCCGGTGACGTTCCACGGCGCTCGCTCAGCCTCGGCCCTCGCCCGCGCTGCCTGTCCCCAGCGATTCCGGTCGGCGGGGACGGGCATGTCTGAACCGGCGCCGGGCGTGCATGATCGTCACCGTGCTGCTGATATCGATCGTGGCGGGCCCGATGTTCCTGCTGTGGCTGTTCATGTCACGGCTGTCCGGGGTCCGGTGGACGGTCGGCGCGGTCCTCGCGTCACTGAGCGTCCTCGGCGGCCTGCTGGCGCTGTGGCAGCCGCGCGCATTGTGGGAGATCCTGATCGCCGTCGTGGTGCTCGGCAGCTCGTCGGTCATCACCGGCCGGTGGACGGAGCGACGGCGCGTGGGCCGGGCTCCGGTTCGGTGGTCCGCCAACCTGTTCGCCGGGTGGCTTCTGATCGTGCTGTGTGGGCTGGGTGTGCTGCTGCGACCGGGCCCGTTCGTCCCGGCGACGGATCTGGTGCTGCCCCTGCCGGACGGCCTGACGGCCACTCCCTCGTCCAGCGAGGAGGGGATCTGCGGCTCCGGCTCGTGCACCCGGACGATCACCGTGACCGGCCGCCCCGGACAGTCCGGAGCCGACCTGCTGAGTGAGGTGCGCGCCCACCTCCAGGTGCGTGGACTGCCGGATCAGGCCTGCCGGCCGATGGGCTGGCTGCTCGACACGAGCGCCACGTGCGTCGAGTTGTCGACGTCGGACACCGCGGTGACGATCGCTCTGTCCGGTGCGCGGAGTGCCCCGGGCAGATAGGCCGTTCGGTCTCCTCGAAGAGCCGCCGGGATGAGTCCACTATCGATCGATCAGCCAACTTGATCATGAAACATATGATCAACTACCGTCTCGCTGTGTGATTTCTGTGCGAATTGCCACTGTTGTGCTCACCGGTGTTTCGATGATGGGTCTGGCCGCGTGCGGGGGCGGCGACGAGGCCACGTCGGGCGCCGCCGCGCCGGCTGCGACCACCACCTCCGCTGCGGCGCCCGCCGCCACCGAGGCCGCCCCCGCCGCCGACGCGCCCGATGACAAGGCCGTCTGTGAGGCCGCGAACAAGGCGAGCGACTCCCTCAAGAAGGCCATGCTCACCCTGATGCAGAACGGTGCCGAGGACCTCCCGCCCTCCGACATGAAGCTGCTGCTGACCGATTTCGCCAAGAGCCTGAACGAGGCGGCCGGCAGCTCGGACAGCAAGGCCGGCGCGGCCGTCAAGCTCATCGCCACCCAGTCGACCGAGGCCGCCGCAGCCGCCGACCCGTCCAAGGCCCTGGACGAGGACGCGGCGACGAAGGCCGGCAAGGACCTCAACGCGGCCTGCAAGGCGGCCGGCGTCACCACCAACTTCTGAGTCCGATGATGACGTCCCGGCGCATGATCCGCGCCGGGACGTCCCGTTTCCGGGGGCACCCGCCTCAGGAGGCGGAGAACAGCGGCGTGCTCAGATAGCGCTCACCGGTGTCCGGCAGGATGACCACGATGGTCTTGCCGACGTTCTCGGCGCGCCAGGCCAGCTCGCGCGCGGCGTGCAGTGCGGCACCGCTGGACACCCCGGCCAGGATCCCCTCGGTACGGGCGAGCTGCCGGCCGGCCTCCCGCGCCTGCTCGACGTCCACCCGTACCACCTCGTCGTAGATCGTCGGGTCCAGCACCTCGGGCACGAACCCGGCACCGATGCCCTGGATCCCGTGCGGTCCCGACTCTCCGCCGGACAGCACCGGCGACTCGGCCGGCTCGATCGCGTAGACCTTCAGCTCGGGACGCTTCTCCTTGAGGATCTGACCGACTCCGGTCAGCGTCCCCCCGGTGCCCACCCCGCCCACGAACAGGTCGATCTGCCCGTCGGTGTCGTTCCAGATCTCCAGTGCCGTCGTACGCCGGTGCATGTCCGGGTTGGCCGGATTGTCGAACTGCATCGGCAGCCAGGCCCGCTGCTCCTCGGCGATCTCCAGAGCCTTCTTGACGGCGCCCTTCATACCCTCGGCCGCGGGGGTCAGGACGAGTTTCGCGCCGTACGCCAGCAGCAGCGCCCGTCGCTCCGCGCTCATGCTGTCCGGCATCGTGAGGGTGAGCCCGTACCCGCGGGCCGCGGCCACCAGGGCCAGCCCGATGCCGGTGTTCCCACTGGTCGCCTCCACGATCTTGGAACCGGGGCGCAGTTCCTCAGTGGCCTCGGCGGCCTCGATCATGGCCAGCGCGATCCGGTCCTTGACACTGCCGCCGGGGTTGGCGGACTCGAGTTTGGCGATCAGCCGAGCCGGCAGGCCCGGTTCGAAACGGCTCAGCCGCACCATCGGGGTCCGGCCGATCAGCTCGGTGACATCGCTGTAGATCATTTCCTCGCTCCTGTGTTGACACCGGCGGTGGTGGTGAGATGGTTCTCCGAAGCTGACGGGACAGGCACGGGTTCGGCGGCAGGCGCCCGCAACCGGGCACCCGCGGGCACATCGGAGAACACCAGGGCGAGCGCGCCGATCTCCGCATCGTCCCCGATCCGGACCGGGCCGAGAATCGTGGCGCCCACCCCCAGCACCACCCGGTCGCCGACCTCCGGATGCCGGCGGCTGCCCTTCGCATCCCGCTGCCAGCCCCGGCCTCCGAGAGTGACCTGGTGATACATGGTGACGTCGTCGCCGATTCGCGCCGTCTCACCGATGACGACACCCGCGCCGTGGTCGATGAACAGGCGTCTGCCGATCACCGCGCCCGGATGTATCTCGATCCCGGTGAACAGCCGCATCAGCTGGGACACCAGACGGGGCAGGAACGGGACGCGGGCGCGGTGCAGCAGGTGGGCTATTCGATGACCCCAGAGCGCCCACAGCCCGGGATAGAGCAGTACTTCGGCCACCGCCGGCCCATACAGGGCGGGGTCACGCCGGCAGTAGGCGCGGATGTCTTCCAGCACGGGTCTTCCTCAGGTGACGAGTGGGCGGAGGCGGGAACAACGCCGGCCCCGGCCAGGGCAACCGTGACACACCGGCCCAGGGCCGCCGGAGGCGGGGCGTTTCAGAAGCGCGGGCTGGGACAGCGCTCGTCGAACACCCGTCGCACGTGCGGGCCCGCCATCGGCACGGCGAACCGGTAACCGGCCAACCGTCGCTGGGACTCCCGCTCACTCATACCGGCCAGGCTAGCCGATCACCGGCGGGCCGTTCAGGGGCCGTAGGGCCCGGCCGTAGGGCCCGGCCGTAGGGCCCGAACCGGCGGGACCTGTCGCCCTGGTTAGCACGTCGTTCACCGTCATAACGTCCGGCTCGTGGACACGATGGGAACCCCGCAGCACCGGGCCCTCGGCTCAGCGAGCCGGGCGACGATCATGCGAATGGTACGGGCGGAGCGGGGTGGGCTGACCGCCGCCGAGGTGGCCGCGGAGACGGGTCAGCACCTGTCCACCACCCGGGCCCACCTCGACCGGCTGGTCGCAGCCGGGCTGCTGGTGAAGGCACGGGCCAGCGGCGGTATGCCCGGCCGGCCCGCCTGGCGGTTCCGGGCCGCCGCCACCGATCCGGCGCCGGCCCCGTACCGGGCTCTGGCCATGGCTCTGCTGGAGGATCTGCAGTCGGGTGACCGGGACGGCGCCGCCCGCGTCGGCCGGGACTGGGGTCGCCGGCTCGCCGTCCACACCACCGCTGCCGACCCGGCCGACGCGGTCACCGATGTCCTCGACGGCCTGGGGTTCGCCGCCGTCCGCGACCGGTCCGCGCCCCACGCCCCCGAACGGGTGCTGCTGCGCACCTGCCCCTTCCTCGATCTCGTCGGCCGTAACCCCGACGCGATGTGCGGCCTGCACGCCGGCATGGTCCGCGGTGTCCTCGATCAGCGGGGCGCCGACAGCGAGGGCACGGTCCTCGAACCCTTCGGCACCTCCACGGCATGCGTGGTCCATCTCCCGCCCACGCTGCGGCCCGCCGGCCGGGCCGCGTCATGACCACCGCGGGCGTCCCGGTCCGATGGCGGCTGCCGACCATGGCCGGGGCGGCGGTGGCGTTGCTCGGCGGCCTCTATGCCGCGCTTCTGCTGCTCGGTGTGCCGGTCCTCGCTCCGCCGAGCCCGGTCGAGGACGTCCATGGTCCGGTCATGGTGTTGGGGTTCGCCGGAACCCTGATCGCGCTGGAACGCGCGGTCGCACTGGGCCGCCGCTGGGCCCTGCTCGCGCCGGCGTCGTCGGCGCTCGGTGCCGTGGTCCTGCTGGCCGCCGGGCCGGTCTGGCCCGGCCGGCTCCTGATGGTCATCGCCGGGGCCGCTCTCCTCGGCGTGTACCTCGCGCTATGGAATCGTCAAAGAACACTGGCACTGCTCGCCCAGGCGGCGGGCGCCTTCGCCTGGTACGCGGCCGCCCTCCTCTGGCTGGCCGCCTTCACGATCCCGGAGATCGTCCCGTGGCTGGCCACCTTCGTGGTGGCCACCATCGCCGGTGAACGCCTGGAACTCGCCCACGTCGTCGTCCTCGGCCGTGACGCCGAGCGTTGGTTCCGGATCGCTCTGTTCGCTCTCGTCCTGTCCGCCACCGCCACCACCGTGGCCCCGGTGGCCGGCACTCATGTCTTCGGTCTGAGCCTGCTCGCCGTGACGGCCTGGCTGGCCGTCTTCGACGTGGCGCGGCGAACCGTCCGCGCCACCGGCCTACCGCGGTACGCTGCGACCGGTCTCCTCACCGGGTACGCCTGGCTGGCCCTGGCCGGCCTGCTGTGGGCGGGTGCCGGCCCGGCCCACGACGGCGCTCGTTACGACGCCACTCTGCACGCCGTCTTCCTCGGCTTCGTCATCTCGATGATCTTCGTGCACGCCCCGGTGATCCTTCCCGCCGTCCTCCGGCGCCCACTCCCCTACCATCCGGTCCTCTACCTGCCGCTGGCCCTGCTGCACCTCTCGTTGCTCGTCCGTGTCGTCCTCGGTGACGCCGCCGGCCTGGAGCCGGTCTGGCGCTGGGCCGGAACCGTCAACGTCCTGTCCCTCCTGCTCTTCGCCGCCTGCGCGGTCACCCTCTCGATCCGCCGGACCCGGACGCCCGGCACCACTGATCGGACCGGGGTGCTGTCATGACCGGTCGTGCCGCCTGGCACCGCCGTGCCGGGCTTCTGCCTCTCGCCTACTTCGCCGCGCTCGTCGTTCTCGCGTTCACTCACCCCTTCCTGCCGCAGTGGCGCTGGCTGGCCGTCCACATCCTGCTGCTGGGCGGCGCCACCAACGCGATCCTGATCTGGAGCTCCCACTTCACCGCCGCGATCCTGCGTGTCCCGGCACCACCGAACCGGCGGGCCGAGACCGTCCGGTTATTCCTGCTCAACACCGGCATCGTCCTCGTACTGACCGGCGGTCACCGTGGGGTGGCCGGGGCCGCTCTCGTCTTCACCGCCGTCGCACTCCACCTCCGCTGGCTGGTCGTTCGCCTGCGCACCGCGTTGCCCTCCCGTTTCACGATCACCGTCCACTACTACGCCGCCGCGGCCGCCGCCCTGCTCACCGGCATCCCGGTCGGTGCCTGGATGCTGGTCACCGACGACGCACTCCGCCCGAGACTGGTCCTGTTCCACGCCCACGTGAACCTGCTCGGCTGGATCCTGCTCACCGTCCTGGGCACCCTCCTCACCTTCTGGCCGACCGTTCTCCGTACCAAAATGGATCCCCGCGCCATCGCCGCGGCCCGCACCGCGCTGCCCACCGCGATCACCGGTGTCGTCGCGCTCTCCATCGGTGTCCTCGCCGCATGGCCGATGGTGGCCGCGACCGGTGTCGCCGTCTTCGCCGTCGCCGTCCTGCTGACCCTCCTTCCGGCCGCCCGCACCGCCCGCAACCGCCCACCCGAGTCCTTCGCCGCGTGGTCGATCGCCGCCGGAGCCGGCTGGCTCCTCGTCGCCCTCGTCCTGGACGCACACGCCCTGATCACCGGGAGCGACCAGCTCGCGAACGTGCTGTTCCCCCTACTCGCCGGGGCGGTCGCACAGATCCTGCTGGGGTCGCTCGCCTACCTCCTGCCGATGGTTCTCGGTGGTGGACCGTCACTGGTCCGCGAACGCAACGCCGTCCTCGACCGGCACTGGCCGCAACGCATCGCGATGACCAACGGCGCCCTGCTCGCCATGCAACTCCCCGTCGGCTCCCACGCCCGCATCACCACCTCGTTCCTGCTGCTCATCGCGCTCCTCCAGTTCCTGGTGCCGGCGCTGCGGCTGCTGATCACCGACCGGAGGCAACCCCGTGTCCCCGCATGAGGGCGGTTTCGCCGCCGGCATCGCACTCGTCCTGCTGGCCGTGCTCACCGGCACGGCGGTCCAGCACGCGTCCACACCCTCCGCCGTCACCGCCGAGACCACGACGGTGACGCCGACCGGGCACACCACGACCGTCGCGGTCACCGCCGACAAGATGCGTTTCACCCCGTCGACGATCACCGTGCCGGCCGGAGATCGCCTGGTCATCGAGCTGACCAACAACGACGAACGCCGGCACGACCTGGTCCTGGCAACCGGTGCCAAGACCGGGACGGTCGCTCGTGGAGAAACCGTACGCCTCGACGCCGGGATCACCGGGGCGCCTGTGGACGGCTGGTGTTCGCTCGCCGGGCACCGGACGGCCGGGATGACTCTCACCATCACCACCGAGGCCGGCTCGCACACCTCACATCAGACGACCGCACCCACCACGACCAGCAGGGACGCCACCGCTCCGGTCACCCCGGCCGGGCGTCTCCACAAGATCGGCCTGGTTGTCAAGGAGGTGAACGGGAGCCTGTGGACATACAACGGCACCGCGCCGGGGCCGGTTCTGCGAGGTAAGGTCGGCGACACCTTCGAGGTCACGCTCACCAACGACGGCAGTGTCGACCACGGGGTCGACTTCCACGCGGGCGCACTGGCACCGGACGGCCCGATGCGCCCGATCGACCCCGGCGAGACACTGACGTACCGGTTCACGGCCACCAAGGCCGGGATCTGGATGTACCACTGCTCGACGATGCCGATGCTGTTGCACATCGCCAACGGGATGTACGGCGCGGTCATCATCGATCCACCCGACCTGCCCCCGGTCGATCGTGAGTATGTGCTGGTCCAGTCCGAGTTCTACGGCGACGATCCGGAGACACCGACCGCGGTCACCTTCAACGGGCAGGCGAATCAGTACGATCACCAGCCGCTCACCGCACGAACCGGCGAGCGGGTCCGGTTCTGGGTGCTCAACGCCGGGCCCAATCGCGGCAGCTCGTTCCACGTGGTCGGAGCCCAGTTCGACACCGTCTACGCCGAGGGCCGCCGCCGGCTCGGCCCGTCGGACCCCGGTGGCGCCCAGGTGCTCGACCTGAGCCCGGCCGCCGGTGGTTATGTGGAGACGGTGCTGCCCGAGGCCGGGCACTACCCGTTCGTCAGTCATGTCATGGTGGACGCCGAGCGCGGCGCCCACGGCCAGATCGAGGTGACCCCGTGACCAGCACGACCACACGCCGGCGGACGGTCCGGCAGTTCGTCCCGCCACAGCACGGGGCGTGGGCGATGCTGCTGGTCCCCTACCTGGCCGGCCTGTTCGTCGCCGGGTTCCGCTGGCCGGACCTGCCGCTGCTCGGCGCCTGGCTGTCCGGCTACCTGCTCTCCTACTACCTGTTCCAGGCGATCAAAACCCGCAGGATCACCCGATTTCGTACGCAGATCCAGCTCTATGGTCCCGTCACCGTTGTACTCGGCATCACTGTGCTGGCGGTCCGGCCCGAGCTAATGTGGTTCGCACCCGCCTACGCCGTTCTGCTCGGTGTCAACGCCTGGTTCGCCTGGCGACGTGACGAGCGTGCCCTGCTCAACGACCTCGCCTCGGTGGTGCAGAGCTGCCTGATGATCCCGGTCGTCACGGTGATCGCCGGGGCCGAGCCTCGGTGGGAGCCGTTCCTGATCGTCCTGCTGTACTTCACCGGCACGGTCCTCTACGTGAAGACGATGATCAGGGAACGTGGCAGTGTCGCCTACCGCCGGGCGTCGGTCGGCTACCACCTGGCCGCGCTCGCCGGGGCTGCGCTGATCGGCCCGGTCAGCGGCGTGGTCTTCGCGTTGCTGCTGGTCCGGGCGTGGGCGCTGCCCGGCCGCCCGCTGTCGCCGAAACAGGTCGGCCTCATCGAGATCGCCGCCAGCACGCTGATCCTGGTCGCGGCGGCAACCGCCTGAGCCGCCCTCGCCGGTACGGGCAGAAACCGGACAGTGCCCGCGGCGGAAGGCTGCCAGACGGCCGGCCGCGGACAGCCAGGACGGCGGCCAGACGCGGACAGGCCAGGCGACAGCACGGCCGGGCCGAACCGCGGGTGGAAGCAGGCCGTGCGTGGACGGCGTCGGGACGCGCGGGGCCGGGACACACGGCATCGGGACGCACGGGGCCGGGACGCACAGGGCCGAGACGCACGGGGCCGCTCGGGGCCGGGCGTGGCCGAGACACGCGGGGCCGCTCGGGGCCGAGACGCGCGGGGCCGGGCGCGGCCGGGACGCTCGAGGTCGGGACGGACGGCGTCGGCACGCACGGGGGGGCCGGGACGGGCGGCATCGGGACACACGGAGGGCCGGGACGGGCGGCATCGGGACTGGACGGGCCGGGCCGGCAGAGTTCAGGCCAGGAGGGCTCGCACGCCGTTCATGTAGAGGCGGCGATCCACCGTGCCCAGCAGGATCCGCTGCAGGATGTAGCCCTGGACCAGGCCGAAGAAGGCGGCGCCGATCCCGGCCGGGTCGGCGTCGGGTGGGAGCTGGCCGGTGGCCTGGGCTCGCTCGGCGGTGCGGACGGCACGGTCGCGGACCCGGCCGTAGATGTCCGCCACGATCGCGCCCACCTCCGGATCGTGGACGGCCTCGCCCCACACCTGCACGGCGATCTGGATCGGGCCGCCCTCGTCCACCGCGCCGTCGACGATCTCCAGGACCTGCTCCAGCACCGAGGCGATCGGCGGCATCGGCTCGACTTCGAGGAGTTCGTCGAGGACGCCGGTGACCGCGGAGATCTTCTCGGTCGCGATGGCGGTGATCAGCTCGTTCTTGCTCCTGAAGTAGCGGTAGAACGCACCGACCGACAGTCTTGCCTCCTTGATCACGTCCTGCATCGACGTCTGGTGGAAGCCGTTGCGGGTGAAACACCGCGCGGCAGCGTCGAGGATCTGCTGACGGCGGGCGGCGAGGTGAGCTTCGGAGACGCGCGGCACGATCAAAACCTTAACCATGCCGTACGAGTGAGCAGAGCACGATGCCCGCCGCCGGGATGGCCGGGCGCTGAACGGCCTCAGGCGCTGATCAACTCAGCGGCACGCATCGCGGAGATCCGGGCCGGCGGGACCGGGCGGGAGTAGAGGTAGCCCTGACCGTACTGGTATCCGAGCCGGTGCAGCAGGTCACGCTGCTCCTCGGTCTCGATGCCCTCGGCGACCGAGGCGAACTCCAGCGCCGCCGCCATCTGGCTGACCGCGGTGGCGACCGCCGCCTGACGGCTCACCGTGGTGATCGACTCGACGAACGAGCGGTCCAGCTTGAGCGAGTTGACCGGGCACGTCAACAGCAGGCCGAGCGACGACGCGGCGGTACCGAAATCGTCGAGGGCCAGTCGCAGCCCGAGATCACGCAGGGCCTCCATGGTCGCGTGGGACTGCTCGTCGTCCAGCACCGCGGTCTCGGTCACCTCGATCAGCAGCGCGTCGGCGGGCAACCCGGACGCGGCCAGCGCGGCGGACACGTCGGCGACCAGGTTCGGGTCCCGCAACTGCCGGCCGGCGACGTTGACACCGACATAGATGGGGGTACGGCCGGGGAACTCGCCGATCCACGCCGCTGCCTGCCGGCACGCCTCGCGCAGCGCCCAGCGACCGATGTCCACGATCTGCCCGGTGCGCTCGGCGACCGGGATGAACTCGATCGGCGACACCAGCCCGCGGGTCGGATGGTTCCACCGGATGAGCGCTTCCACCCCGCTGATCGTCCCGTCGGAGAGCCGCACGATCGGCTGATAGACCAGCACGAACTCATTTTCGTCGATGGCCCGGGTCATCTCCCGGATCAGCACCGCCTCGGCGGAGATCCGGAAACCCATCTCATCGGTGTACGACACCGACATGCCCTTGCCCCGGCGCTTCGCCTCGTACATCGCGATGTCGGCGGTGGAGAGCAGTGTCGACGGGTCGTCACCGGGGTACGCGGTGGTGACGCCGACACTGGCCCGGGTGACCACGGTGTGCTGGAGCAGCATGATCGGCTCGGCGAGCGCGCCCAGCATCCCGCTGACGATCAGGTCCGCGTCGGCGCCGGTGGTGTGCGGCAGCAGGACCGCGAACTCGTCCCCGCCGAGCCGGCTGACCAGGTCGGTCTCGCGCAGGGCTCCGCGGAGCCGGCTCGCGACCGTGATGAGCAGGGCGTCACCGGCGGCATGCCCCATCGTGTCGTTGATCGTCTTGAAGTCGTCGAGGTCGATGAGGAGCAACGTCGATTCGGCGTCCAGCAGACGTACCGTCTCGGCACTGAAATGGGTCCGGTTGGCGAGACCGGTCAATCCGTCGAACAGGGCCTGATCGCGGAGTTCGCCGAGCGCGACGTCCAGCCGGTCGATCAGGTTCATGTTGTCGTGGAAGGCGACCAGCTGCCGGCCGGCGACCAGGCAGGTGATCACCACGACGCCGATGGTGGCCCCGACCAGCTGGGACGACGCGGACATCGGCAGCATCATGAAGAAGACCACGAAGGTCACCAGGATCATGCCGTACGGCAGCAGGCTGTACGGCCGGCGCTTGGCGGTGTAGCGGGCGTCGCCGGCACGCAGCACGATGATCTGGATCCACGGACCGACTGCGATCAACAGTGACGGCAGCAGGCGGATGACGTACACGTACGCGTGGTCAAGGGTTTGGAAGTGACCCGGCAGCACCGTGCTGACGCCTTGGACCATCGCCGCGCAGACCATCGGCCAGGCCGCCATCCGGGCCATCGGCGGGTCCTTGATCAGCGCGACCTTGGTGGCCGAGAACGTCGCCACCAGCACCAGCGCGGCGGTGACACTGGCGGTCAGCCGGTCGTTGGGTGAACCGCCGATCGGGTTGAACGCGAAACACCAGGCCACCACTCCGCCGCCGACCAGCACGGTGGCGGCGTCCAGCCAGAAGATGAACTTCTCCCGGCCGGTCCGCAGGCCCTGCGGGAAGATCAGGCAGGCGATGACGTTGCTGCTCATCCCGACGGTGAAACAGATCGTCTGGACGAGATTGCCGTTCAGTGACGGTTCGGCGGGGAAGATCAGGATGGACAGGGAGTGGTACGCGTCCCCGACGGTGAACGACGCCCCGGCGAAAGCGATCATCGACCAGAACCGGCGGTAGCGTTCGTGGGCGATCCGGCGCAGACGCCAGCCGCCGACCGCCAGCGCGGCGTCGAGTGGCACCTGGAAGATCCAGAAAATCTGCGTCTGCCGTGCCGGATTACCGCTGAAGAGCACGAACAGCACACAGCCGACCAGCGTGATCGCGATCAATCCGCGCAGCACCGGGTCACGGCGCAGGTGGTCGACCGGCCGCCCGGCGGGCTCGGTGCTGCTCAACGGCGGTCCTTCCAGCGCGGTCCGGTGGTCGCCGGTTAGATCGGACAACGCTTTCCAGATCCGAGCTTTCCCCGACCACAAAACAGCACGCGAACTGGCGGTGCAGGCAACGTGCCAACTTACGGCGCGAAACCAACCAAAAAACGGCACGCGAACCACGGGCACGGGCAACGTGCCAACTTGCGGTGCGGGAGCGACCGGAAAGCGGCACACGGGCTGGGGGCACGGGCACCGTGCCGACTTGCGGCGCGAAACCGACCACAAAACGGCACGCGAACCACGGGCACGGGCAACGTGCCAACTTGCGGTGCGGGAGCGACCGGAAAGCGGCACACGGGCTGGGGGCACGGGCACCGTGCCGACTTGCGGCGCGAAACCGACCACAAAACGNGATTTCCGGCGCGAAGCATGCCGGAAATCACCACACGGGTCAGGGGGTCATCTCGTAGGCGCCCACCAGGGACAGCACCTGCTCCCAGACGGCAGCGTCGCGGGCGGTGTCGGCCACCGGGCGGCGGATCCGGGTCAGTGCCCATTCCGCCTGTTCCGGGGTGGTCGCCGCCTTGCCGTGCAGTTCGGTGGCGAATCCGGAGAAGTCGCGCACCAGGATGGCGAAGATCTCGTCCAGCAGCCGGTCGTCGATCCCGGCCAGGGCGGCCTGCTCCAGGATCAGCTGACCGTAGACGATCAGCGCGAACAGGTGCCCGACCGACAGCAGGAAGTCCAGGTCCTTCTGCTGTTCATCGGTCGGGGCGTGCTGGCGCAGCAGGTCACAGAAGCCGTCGGCCTGTTCCCGGAAGCGGGCCACGTTCGGCAGATCGGCGCGGGCGTCGTAGGCGATCCGCCAGTCGTGGAACCGGATCGCCCCGAGCCCGCGCGCCGGCCCCTGCCGGAACAGGAACTCGTCGTCGGCGGGGTCGTGCCGGGTCGGCACCGGCTCGAACACGTCCGGGTTGAACAGGTACTGCGGCATGAACTTGAGGATCAACGCGAGATTCACATGTACGGTGCCCTCCAGCTTCGGCAGGCCGCGGATGTCCATCGCCGCCTTGTCGAAGTAGGTGTCCGCCTCGAAGCCCTTGGCCGCGATCACATCCCACATCAGATCGACGACCTTCTCCCCCTCGGTCGTCACCTTCATCTTCGTCATCGGGTTGAACAGCAGGTAGCGGCGGTCCTCGGGTCCCGCACTGCGGAAGTAGTCCACGGCCCGGTCACTGAAGAGCTTCATGGCGACGAGCCGGGCGTACGCGTCGGTCAGCTCCCGCCGCACGTGCGGGAACGCGGTCACCGGCCGGCCGTAGAGCATCCGCCGGTGGGCGTGGGTGACCGCCTCGTACATGGCGTGCTCACAGATGCCGATCGCGGCCGTGCACAGGTTGAACTTGCCCACGTTGACGGTGTTGAGCGCGGCGTCGAAGGCGGCCTTGCCGGTGTGCAGCACGTCGGCCGCATCGACGGGATAGTCGGCCAGCTCGAACGTGCTGACGTACATCTGCTTGTCGACCACGTTTTTGATCAGGTGGTAGTTCTCGTGCCTGCTGTCGGCGGCGAAGAACACGTAGCCGTCCGGGCCCTCGATGTCCGAGCGGCGGCCGAAGACCGAGACGAGACCGGCGACGTTGCCGTTGCCGATGTAGTACTTGGTGCCACTCGCGGTGAACCCGCCGTCCCCGGTCGGCGTCAGGATCATGTCGGTGGCGTAGATGTCGGCGCCATGACCACGTTCGGACAACGCGAACGCCATCACGTGCCCGTCGTCGAGCAGTTCGGCGGCCCGGCGGCGCTGATGGGTGTTGGCGCTCTGCCACACCGGTCCGAGGCCGAGCACGGTGACCTGCCAGGTGTACCAGTAGTCGAGTCCGTAGAACCCGAGGATCTCGCTGAGCGCGGCGTTGCGGGCGGTGTCCCAGCGTTTGTCCGGGACAGCCGGGGAGGAGGCGGGATCGGACACGGCGGTGGCGGTGGAGGAGGCGTCGGCGGCGGGGGTCAGGAACGTCGCGAACAGGCCCTGCTTGGCGGAGAAGGCGAGGAAGTCGTCGTACCACGTACGGTCGATGTAGTTTTTGATCAGGGTTTTCTTGCCCCGGTCCTCGAAGAAGGCGATCAGCGCGAGCAGTAGCCGCCGGGACTCCGCGTCCAGGTGCGTGGGGTCGTAGGTGTGCGGGTTGAAGAGCACAGCAGGTCCTTTCAGAGTGCCCGGAGCGTGTCGAGGACGTCGTCGAGCCAGTCGAGGAGCATCCGCTCGTAGGCGATGCCGCCGCGCAGCACCACATGTTGGAGCCGCTCCCCGGCATCAAGCCGCTCAAGATCAGGAAAATCCCTTTTCTCACCATTCACGTACGTGGCCAGCAGCGCCTCGTGGTCGGCCCGATACCGCTCCACCTCGGCCAGCAACTCGGCTCGGCCCGCCGCGCCGGTGAACGCCGCACCCCGGATCTTGACGGCCAGCTCGTGCCGCACCGCCTCCGGCTGCACCGGCGCCCGCAGCCACTCGACAAGCACGTCACGCCCGAGCGGCCCGACCGAGAATGTCCGCTTGTCCGGCCGCCCGTCCTGCCCGACGTCGCGCCCGGCGATCCAGCCGTCGCTCTCCATCCGCTTGAGCACCCGGTAGATCTGCTGGTGGGTGGCGGTCCAGAACCGGCCGATCGAGCGCTCGAACCGTCGCGCCAGCTCGTACCCCGAACCGGGTTGCTCCAGCAGCGAGACGAGGATCGCGTGTTCCAGGGCCATCCCCGCATCCTGCTATGCACCGAGTTGCATAGCAAGGGCGCCTCTCGGTGCTCGCCGTGCGCGACTCCGGCCTCGTCCCCCGCGACCGGAACGGATCAGCGGCCGCCGGGCAGGTCGGCGATTGATGGCGGGGCGGCCGACGGAGCGGCGGCGCCCAGCGCGGCGGACACCTCACGGGCCGCGGCCACCACGTCCGGGGCGCGGCCGGCCAGACCGGTCATGTCCATGTCCATCGCCAGAGTGGACACCGAGATGCCGCCCAGCACCTGACCGGTGTGATCGAAGACGGCCGCACCGACGCATCGGATGCCCGGCTCGTTCTCCTCGTCGTCGACCGCGTAGCCGAGGGCGCGCACCCGGGCCAGGTGGGTGAGCAGGTCCTCCTCGCTGGTCAGGGTGCGCGGGGTGCGCGCCGCGAGTCCGGTCCGCCGGCAGATCGCCAGGACCTCCTCGTCGCTCATCTCGGCCAGCACGGCCTTGCCGATGGCGGTGGTGTGCAGCGCGATGCTCATGCCGATCCGGGACGGCATCTGGTACGGCCGCCGGCCCTCCTGCTTGTCCACATAGACCGCCTCGTCGGCGCTGCGGATCGCGAAGTGGGTGGTGAAGCCGGTGGCCTCACGCAGCGCGAGCAACGCTCCGGAAGCCTGCCGGGCCGGATCGAAACGGTGCATGACCCGGCCGGCCAGGGTGAGGATCCGGGGGCCGGGCTCGTAGGTGCCGAGCCCGTCCGGGCGGGCGAAACCCCAGGTGACGAGCGCTTGCAGGATGCGGTGCACGGTCGACTTGGAGACGCCGGTCGCCGCGGCGATATCGGTCACGCGGTGGTGCTCGGCGAGCGCTTCGAGCACCGCCAGCGTCTTGTCGATGGAACTGCCTTCCCGGACCACGGATTCAGCCTACTGACCGGGCGGATCGGGCCGCGGCCACCACCGGCCGCCCGGCGCCACGACCAGGCGTGACGCCACCCGCCGGCAGCTCCGCCCCGCGGCTGGGCGCGACGCCGGCCGCCATCGACGCTCCGGCGGCACCCGGCGTACCACCATCAACGGTCCTCGGCGGCGGATGCGGTGACCGGGCGGGTGTCCGGTCCCGGATCGGTCTCCAGCGAGTCGACGAGGTCGTCGCGCTGAGCGGTGCGCTCCGGCTTGAGCAGGCCGATCACCACATACAGCACCAGCGAGGTGACCAGCGGGACACCGACCACCATGGTCTGGCTGGTCTCTTCCATGATCCACTTGACCACCACCCAGACACCCAGCCCGGCGGCCCACGAGACCAGTGCGGCGGTCGGCCCACTACGCCGGAACCAGGGCAGCAACCCGAGCATCAGCGGGATGGAGATCGGGCCCATCGTCGCCGCGACCAGATCGACCACGATCTTCAGAACCACGCCCTGACCCTCGGTGCTGATCGCGATCACCATACTGATCGCCACGAACGCGAACGTGGTGATCCGGGCGAACGTCAGCGCACCACTCTCGCTCAGGTCACGCACCCGCCGGACGATCCGCGGGGCGATGTCCCGGGTGACCACCGACGAGATCACGTTGGCGTCCGAGGACACCATCGCCATCGTGTGCGAGAAGAAACCGGCCAGGACCAGACCGATCACACCGGGGGGCAGCAGGATCTTGGCCAGTTCGACGTACGCCTGCTCGGGGTTGGCAAGTCCGGGAACGATCAGCGGCGCCGCGAACATCGGCAGGAACAGGATCAGCGGCCAGACCAGCCAGAGCCCGCTGGACAGCAGAGCCGAGCGCCGGGCCGCGGACCCGGACGGCGCGGCCATGTAACGCTGCGCCAGGTTCCACATGCCGCCGTTGTACTCGAACGTCTTGATGAACAACAGGGCGAGGAAGAACGTCAACGTGTACGGTCCACTGAACGGATCGCCGTGGCCCTCCGGCAGGTCGCCCCACATCGTCCACAGTGCCGACACCCCGCCGAGATGGGCCAGGAACGCGAAGAACATCGCGATGCCGGCCACACCTTGGATCACGAACTGCCCGAAGTCCGTCAGCACGTCGGCCCACAGTCCACCGGCGGTGATGTAGATCAGGGTGACCACGCCGGTGAGCAGGATGCCCCACAGGATCGGCACCCCGGCGAAACCGCGCAGCAGCACCGCGATGGCCACCCACTTGGCGGCGATGTCCACCACCTTGAGCGCCGCGCCGCTGTAGGCGAGTGCCTGCTGGGTGGGCACGTTGTAGCGGCGGGCCAGGTATTCCAGCGGCGAGGCCACCCCGTACTTGGAACGCAGCCGGTTCCAGCGGGCGGCGAAGACGAACGCGCCGATACCGACACCGATGCCGATGGTGAGGGCCCACCAGACGTACATGGCGAGCCCGTAGTTGTAGGCGACGGCCGCGAACGCGACGAACATGACCGCGCTGTAGCCGGACATGTGATGCGAGATCCCGGACAACCACCACGGGATCATGCCGCGGGCCGTGAAGAAGTCGGCGACGCTGTGGACGCGGCTCTTGGCCCACAGGCCGATAGCGATCATGACCAGGAAATATGCGCTGAGAACCGACCAGTCGAGCGCGGTCACGAGCTCCCCCTCCAGATGTGGCGTGGGTTACCGGAATGTTGCGCTGCGTGGATGTTCTGCTACATGAAACATCATGTCAATACACGGAACACAAAGATGTTCGTCCATGCACCAGGGGTTGACGGCGTTCTATGTGCCGGAACAATGTTCCTGTCGATGAAAACCGGGAGGATCGATGCCCAACATCACCGTTGAACTACTGTCCGGCCGGACGCTGGACCAGAGACGGGAGTTCGCCGAGGCCGTCACCGCCGCCGCGGTCGACATCCTCAAGGCGCGCAGAGCCTCGGTGCGCATCCGCTTCGACGAGATCGAACGGGAGGACGTGGCCAACGGCGGGGTACTGGAGTCCGACCGTCCCTGACACACCGGCGACGAGGGCCCGGTCGCGCCGCACGCGACCGGGCCGTACGCGGGCACAGACGCCCCGCGCCCGGTGGGGCAGCACGGTCCAGCGGTCGTGTTCCCCCGCCGGCGCCCTCGGACCGGCCAGCGGATCGGCCGGAGCAGGGGGACGTCCAGGTACGGTTCGGGGTCGTCGGCGTGGTAGCCGGGCCCGGTGACCTCGCGGCGCGTGGCGGCGACGGCCCGGCGGATCGCCCGGCCCTCCTCGACGGTGCCGAAGCGGTGACAGCCGGTTGAGGGAGCGTTCGACGACGTCGCTGTGGTCGTGGACGCCCTGGGCTACGCCGGGGTGGGCGACAGTTCCGCGACGAGTTCGGCGGTGCTGCCCGGGTGGGCGGCGGCGAATCCGGTGCCGGCCCACAGGTTCAGCGCGCCGGCGTCGCCCCGTTCGGCGGCGGCCGCCCGGATCGGTGCGGTCAGGTGATGCAGGGCCGGATAGCCGGCCGGGGCGGCCCCGGAGTACCCGTCGGTGAACCGGTTGCGCAGCGCCCGCGCCGGCTGGCCGGTGAACGCCCTGGTCACCACGGTCTCCTGGAAGTCGCGCGACAGCATGGCGGCCCGCTGCGCCGGCCGGGTCCCGGCCTCCGCGGCGAGCAGGAAGAACGTTCCGGCCTGTACGGCCACCGCCCCCGCCGCGCGCAACTCCCGCACGTCCGCCGCGCTCGCGGTGCCACCGGCCGCGATCACCGGCAGGCCGGTGACCGCGCGGACCGCCGCCAGGATCTGCCCGGCCGTGGTGTCCCCGCGATAGCCGGCCGGGCTGGTGGTCGACGAGTGCCCGCCCGCGGTGCCGCCCTGGGCGATCAGCAGGTCCGGCCCGGCGGCCAGCGCCCGGTGCGCCTCGGCGGCCGTGGTCACCGTGATCGCCACCGCCGAACCGGCCGCCCGCAGCGCCGTGACCACGCCGCGGTCCGGCACCCCGAAGGCGAAACTGACCAGCGGCGGCGCGTACGTGACCGCCAGCTCGATCTTGGCGGCGAAGTGGTCGTCGTCGCGCAGGCGCACCGGCGGGAGGTCCACCCCGTACCGGTCGGCCTCGGCCTGCAACAGCCGCCGATAGCGGTCGATCGCCGCCGGATCCGGTGGGGGCGCGGCCGGGACGAAGATGTTCAGCCCGTACGCCACCCCCTCGGCCCGCACCGCCCGCAGCTCGCCCTCGACCGCCTCCGGTGTCTTGTAGCCGGCCGCGAGGAACCCGGCCGCCCCGGCCCGGGCCGCCGCCACCACCAGGGCGGGGGTGGACGGCCCACCGGCCATCGGGGCGACGACGAGCGGCCGGATCAGATCACGCATCCCGCCGACAGTAGTAGGCCCGCCAACTCCCGCGGCGCGGAGAACATCCGGTCGGCGGCCGCGGTGGCCACCAGCCCGCCGTAGCTGTGCCCGGCCAGCACCACCTCGTCCAGCCCGCCGAGCAGCGTGGTGACATGCTCGATGTGGTCCTCTACGGTGGTGCCGGCGGCCAGGGACGGGGAGACCGCGTGCACCTCGTGGCCGTCCGCGCGCAGCCGGGCTGCGACCTCGTCCCACGCCCAACCACCCAGCCAGAATCCCGGTACCAGCACGTATGTCGTCATGTGAACCACGCTACGAGCTATACCGGACAGCAAACGCCCGATATAAAGTGTGGCTCATGCCACAGTCTCTGGGCCGGGTGCTCGGTCTGCTCGAACTGCTCCAGGCCAGCCCCGCCGGTCACACCGTCGGGCAGCTCGCCACCCGGCTCGGCGTCGACGAGCGCACCGTCCGCCGCTACGCCCTGCACCTGGCCGAGCTGGGCATCCCGGTGCAGGGGCGCCGCGGGCGGTACGGCGGTTACACCCTGGCCCCCGGATACCGCCTGCCGCCGCTGATGCTCACCGACGACGAGGCGGTGGCGGTGCTGCTCGGCCTGGTCGCCGGCCGGCGGACCGGGCTCGGCAGCACCGCCACCGCCGGGGAGACCGCCCTCGCCAAGATCCAGCGGGTGCTGCCGGCCCCGCTGCGCGCCCGGATCGACGCGCTGCTGGCCACCACCGGGTTCGCCACCGACCGGCCGGAGCCGCCGCACACCCCGGCCGGCACCCTGCTCACCCTGGCCGGGGCGGTCAGCGACCGGCGGCCGATCGCGTTCACCTACACCAAGCCGGATGCCGGGCCGGGCGGGCGGCGCCTCGATCCGTACGGGCTGGTCTTCCACGGTGGCCGGTGGTTCGTCACCGGGCACGACCACGATCGGGGCGCGGTCCGCACGTTCCGCGTCGACCGGATCGGTGCCGTCCAGGTCACCGACGGCACGTTCGAGGTGCCGGCCGGGTTCGACCCCGGCGAGCGGGTCGCGGCCGGGCTGGCGTCCGGGAACTGGCGGCACGAGATCTCCGTGCTGCTGGACACCGATCTCGAGCAGGCCCGCCGGCGGATCCCGGCGACGGTGGCGACGCTCACCCGTACCCCGTCGGGGGTCCGGTTGACCGCCCGCGCCGAGCGTCTCGACGGCATGGCCCAGATGCTCGCCGGCCTGGGCTGGGACTTCACCGTGGAGACCCCGGACGCGCTGCGCGACGAGATCGCCCGCCTCGCCGCCCGCCTGACCGCCGCCGGCAGAAGCGGAAGCGGCCCCGCCGACGCCGGCTGAACCGTGTGGTGATTTCCGGGGCGCTCCGCGCCGGAAATCACCACGGGTCAACCGGTCACCCGGCCGATCCGGGCGGCGTAGGCAATCAGCCCGGTCACCGCCAGAGCACCCGCCAGCAGCGCGGACGGCCGGCTGGCCGCCGGCTGCAGCAGCCAGAACACCATCTGACTCCACATCTCGTGTCCCGGCGAACCCATCGCCTGGACACCGGCCCACACCACCGGGGCCAGCCAGGCGAACTGCACCCCGGCCAGCGCCACCCCGATCCCGGCCAGCCCGGCCAGCCCGGCGCTGTTGCGCAGGATCTGCCCGGCGGAACCGAGGTCCACCCCGGCCGGCCCGGCCCCGGCGATCAGCACGAACGTCACCAGCGCGATCCCGGCCAGGTGCAGGGCCCGCCGGGGCGGCCAGCGCAGCGCGGCCGTCGACTCCAGCTCGTCGTCGTCACCGCTCATCGTGGAGATCAGCGGGGCCAGCACCAGGACCGCGGTGAGCACCGCCAGACTGGTGTGCACCTCGGGACGCCCGGCGAAGGCACGCCAGGTGACCCCGACCACGGTGACCGCCGCGGCGGACACGGTCACCGCGAGCGGAACCCGCCGTGAGCGCAGGTAGAGCGGAAGCCACCGGCTCACGACGCACGCTGCCCGGTCAGGATCGCGGTCAGATCCCGCTGCTCGCAGCGGTTCGCGGCGTCACGCAGGGCGGTGACCCGGCGTACCTGCTGCTCGGGGGTGGCCTTGCGCAGTTCCGCGAGGATCTTGCGATAGGAGTCGTCGGCCGGCAACATCCCGAACACGTAGTCCGTCACCTCCAGGGTGTCCCGGCCGGACAGCCACGCCCCGGCCGCCCAGAGCGCGTCCAGGTCCCGCGGCTCGCACCCGTTGGCCGTGGTCCCGGCGCCGGCCAGGATGCTGGCCTCCAGGTCCGGGTCGGTGTCCCGGGTGTCCACGTCGAGGCGGAACGCGACAGTGCCCGGCTCGATCCTCGGGGTGGCGCCGGTGTGGTCGAGGTCGTCGCCGGTGGCGACCTTCTCGGCACGCCACTCCACCGCCCGGGTCGGGGCGTCCGGCAGCCGGCCGAGTCTCTCCAGAGCGGCCCGGACCTGCGGGGTCACCGACGGAAGAAGATGCGCGTGTACGGCGGTGACACAGACCTCCGGGGTGCCGTCGGCACACACCAGCCGCTGTGCGGCCAGGTCGATGCGGTAGCGGTCCGGCTGGGTGTCCGGGGTGATCGCGACGGTGGCCGCGATCCCGGCCACCAGCAGCGCCACGCCCCCGACCCGGCTCAGCCAGAACACCGCGCCGGCCAGCAGCAGCCCCAGGGCCAGGCTCAGCCGGCCCATCAGCGCCTGATCGGTGAGCACCTCCCAGTGCGCGCCCGGCGGCTGGCCGTTGAGGTTGAGGCTGCGCATCGGGTTCGGCTCGCCGGCCGTCACCTCGATCTCGGCGGCCAGCTGCACCACAAGCGCGAGGGTGGCCAGCGCCGGCGGCAGGATCCGTGACGGCCAGGCCCGCCCGGCGGCGATCCCGGTCCACGCCGCACCGGCCAGCAGCACGGTGTCGACGAGCACCGACAGCACTCCCCGCGCGGCCAGCGCACCGCCGTTGGCCGCGATCACCGCGGCGCCGGTGCCGAGCAGCAGCAGGTGGCCGCCGATGACCGCGGCGGCCAGCGCGGTGGCGCCGGGCAGCATCCGCTGCCACAGCGGGCGGCCGGTGCTGCCCATCAGCTCGGCGGCCCGGGTGTGCCCGTCCCGGCGGCCCAGCATCGCACCGCCACCCAGGGCGATCGGCACCAGCAGGAACATCGCCGACGAGCCGGCAAAGGTGAACACGTTCCAGTACAGCAGCCAGGGGCCGCTGTGGGTGGCCAGCGCCAGCGCGCCGACGACGGCGACGGTCAGCGCGAGGGCCTTGCCCGGTCCCCGGCGCAGTTCGATCAGCAGAGGGCTGGTCATGCCGTCCTCCGGTGGCGTTTGAGCAGCACCGAGTAGCCGCGCTCGGCCGGGCTGTCGCCGATCCCGTCCGGGTCGGTCTCGCCCAGCCGGACGATGTCGGTGGGCAGCCCCTGGAAGACCAGGGTGCCCTTGTCCATCACGACCACGTCGGAGCAGGCCGCCACCACGTCCTCGACCAGGTGGGTGGAGACCAGCACGCAGCTGTCCGAACCGAGTTCGCGCAGCAGGTTGCGGAACTCGACACGCTGCTCCGGGTCCAGGCCCACGGTCGGTTCGTCGAGCAGCAGCAGCGCCGGGTCGTTGACGATGGCCTGGGCGATCCCGGCCCGCCGCAGCATGCCCCCGGACAGCGCCTTGAGCCGGGAGTCGGCCCGGTCGGTCAGGCCGACCCGGTCGATGGCCCGCTGCGCCGCCATCGGGATCGACGGTTTCGGCATCTCCCGCAGCCAGGCCATGTACTCCACGTAGTCGCGCACGGTGAACCGCGGGTAGTAGCCGAAGTCCTGGGGCAGGTAACCCAGCCGGCTGCGCAGCCCGCGCAGGCCCCGCCGGTCGGTGACGTCCGCGCCGAGCAGGCGCAGGGTGCCGCCGGCCGGTTTGACCACCGTGGACAGGGCCCGCATCAGGGTGGTCTTGCCGGCGCCGTTCGGGCCGAGCAGCCCGTGCACGCCCGGCCCCAACGACAGGTCCAGGCCGTCGACGGCCAGGTGCCGGCCGGCTTTCAGCCGCAGTCGTGCCGCCTCGACGTCCCAGGCGTACGCCCGGGGCCGTACCTCATGTGCGCTGACCGCGCGAATCATCGGGTCTCCCTCTCAGTTCCAGCTGTCGACCCTGGCCAGCGCGCCGGAGCGCAGCGGGACCAGAGCGGTGATGATCAGTGCGGCGATCGCCCAGCCGGGCGTGCTCGCCGGTTGCAGCAGGACCGGTGTCGCGGCGGCGGCCACGGCCGGGGCCGCGACGGCGAGCAGCCAGCCGCCGCCGAGCACCGCCGCCGCCCGGGACACCCCGATCAGGCTGCCGAGCAGCACCGTCGCCGCGGTGAAGGTGAGGCACGGCAGCAGCCACAGCGCCGGTTCCCGGTCCAGCGACCAGCCCGCGACGGCGAGCGGCGGCAGGACCCCGAGCAGGACCGCGACGGTGCGGCGCAACAGCAGCTCGAGCCCGGCCCGCGCGGTGCCCGCGACCACCTCCCACGACCTGTCGCTGTGCCGGGACCAGGCGAAACCCAGTCCGGCCAGCGGCGCCACCGGCGCGAACAGCAGCACCAGCGACGGCCGGTTCGGGAACACCCGCTCCAGCAGGAACGCCGCTGCCACCGCCAGCACCGTCACCGCCGCCACCGGGGGCAGCGACCAGGACGCGCCGTGCCAGGCCAGCCGCCGCCACCGGCTGCGCCGCACCGGGACCGGCCCGTCCAGCACTCCGGTGTCGATCCGCTGTTTGGCGCCGTCGAGCAGATCCCGCAGGTCAGCCGGGGCGGCGTCGGTGAGCCGGGCCAGGCAGTCCGGGCAGGACTCCAGGTGTGCCTCGACCGCCCAGGCGGTCACCTCGTCGAGATCACCGCCGGCGTACGCGGTGAGCGAACCGTTCGAGACATGCGTGGTCATGACAGTGCCTCCCGCAACGCCACCCGGGCCCGCCGGGCGCGACTCTTGACCGTGCCCTCCGGCACCCCGAGCAGGACGGCCGTCTCCCGGACGGTCAGCCCGTCGAGGACCATCGCCCGCAGCACCTCACGCAGGTCGGGGGCGAGCCGCCCGAGGGCGTCCCCGACCTCGTCGCTGACGGTGGCGGCGAGCACCTCGTCCTCGGCGGCCGGCACGCTGCGTTCCGGCAGCACCTCGGCCGGGGTCTCCCGGATGCGTTCCCGGCTGCGCAGGATGTCGACGAGCCGGCGGGCGGCGATGGTCCACAGCCAGCCGGCCGCGCCCTCCGCGCCGCGCGCGTCGCCGAACGAACCGGCGGCCCGCCACACGCTCAGATAGGTGTCCTGGATCGCCTCGGCCACGATCCCGTCGTCGGAGCAGCGCCGTCGCAGGCGCAGCGCGAGGTACGGCGACGTGCGCCGGTACAGCTCGTCGAACGCCTCACGGTCGCCGCGGGCGATACGCCGCAGCAGCCGCGCCTCACTCGCCTCGGTTACCTTCACACCCGACTGATCGTCGCGGCGCCCGCCCACGGATCACGAACGCGAGTGCAATGGATCACACCTCAGCCGAACAGGATCGTGGTGAGGCGGTCGCTGCTCTGCCGGTAGCCGGTGGACCCGGTCGGCGGCTCGACCAGGATCCGCCGGCAGCCGTCCTTCTCCACGTAGAGGATGCCGCCGCCCCCGAACTGCAGCACGGCGAAGCCGCTGGCCGGGGTGGCGCACGCGGCGGAGGCGGGCGCGGACGCCTCGATCTCGGCCCGGATCACGGTCCACTCGGCCGCCGGCATCGGTCCGCCGGCCCGGAAGTCACCGGCCGGTTTGGCGGTGCCGCGCTCCGCCTCCGGGACGAAGTAGACGCAGCGCTGGACCGTCGTGGTCGCCGGCAGCGGCGCGAGGGTGGTCGCGAAGTCGTTGCCGGTGCCGCCCATCGCCCACGCCATGTCACCCCAGGTCTGGGCGCAGCCGCTGCTCGCCGCCCCGTCGGACTCCGCCAGACCGATCACCCGGCTGCTGACCTCGGTGGTGGTCAGGGCGTAGAAGGCCTCGCGGTATTCGGTGCGGGGTTTGCCGCACTCGTCGATCGGCACCCCCGGGCGGATCCACCGGCCGTCCGCGTCGACCAGGACCAGCCAGGGCACGCTCGGCAGGTCCATGGTGCACACCTCGGCGCCGACGGTGGCGTCCGGCAGGCGCAGCCCGGCCAGCAGCGCACCCAGGCCGGTGGCACGTGACTCGGAGGCGACGATCTCGGTGCCGCCGCCCGGCCGCTCCCGGGTCCCGACCGCGCAGATCACCGCGGCCACCGGCTGGAATCCGTCGCCGAGCAGCGGCATGGTCAGCGCGTCCTGCGCGTCACCGCTCGGCTGCTCCGCCGACCGTCCGGGCGCCGTGTCGCAGGACTCCACCGGTCGTGCACGACCGGAGCCGACGGTCCGAGCCGCTCCGGCAGCTCGGTCGGGCCGAAGCCGACGTCCTCGGCACACCCGCCGGCGGCCACCAGCACCAGCACGGCGACCAGCGCCATCACCCGCTCACCCACCGGCTCAGTTTAGGCGGCGGCACACAAACTTCCGTAGTCGGCGAGGGGCGTGGAAGGCCTGCTTCGTGTGTCCCGGCGAAGGTTCTGTTCGTCCTACGCCGTCGTGCCGGTCGCCAGCGGGATCCGGATCGTCTCGATCCAGGCGGGCACGCTGCCGGGGGCCGTGCCGACCAGCCCGGCGACCACCCGGACGTTGCCGGGCCGGGCGTCCGGCCACGGGGTCCAGCCGTCGGTCAGGACGATGATGATGTGCGGCCGTTCCGGGCCCCGCAACGCCCGGTCGATGCCGACCCGCATGTCGGTACCACCGCCGCCGGCCAGCACCACGTCACCGATCGTGGCGGCCCGGCGCACGGTGTGCACGTCGGCGTCACACGACAGCACGGTCACCCGGTTGCGGCCGATGCCCACCGCGCGCAGCACCCCGGCCACCTCGCCGAGGACCGCCTTCAGCTCGCCGGGCCCCATCGACCCGGAGGTGTCGACCACCACCGCCACCCGGGGCATCGGCCGCCGCAGACTCGGGAAGACCACCCCGCGCACCGCGGCATCCCGCCGCGACGGGCGCTGATAGGTGTAGTCGACGGCGCCGGACGCCCACGCCGCGGCCTCCCGCACCGCCCCGGTCAGGGCGCGCCGCCAGTCGACGGACGGCTCCAGGATCTCGTCGGCCCAGCGCTGCCAGCCGCCGGGGATCCGGCCCCGGGCCTTGACGTGTGCCCGCATCTCCTGGGCGGTCTGCCGGCGGAGCGCCCCGGCCTCCACCGGGCTGACCCGGGCGGCCTGCGACGACTCCCACGGCATCGTCTGCCCGTGCGCTCCGGAACCGCACTGCGGATGCGGCGGGGTGGCCGGGATGCCGGGCAGGTACTGCTCGAACATCTGCCCCTCGGGCAGCCCGAAATGCTCCGGCCGCACCGCGTTGGTCGGCAGTGACGACAGGTCGTCGTTGATCTCGCAGTCCTGGGCCAGGTTGACCCGGCGATGGTCGTGGCGCACCCCGGCGGGCAGCAGATCAGCCCGGCCGTGATGGTCGCGCAGCAGGTGGGCGACCTCGTGCACCCACACCCCGGCCAGCTCGTGCACCGGGGTGGCGTCGACGAACCCCGGGTTGACGTAGCAGCGCCAGTGCCGGTCGACCCCCATCGTCGGCACGTCGTGGCTGGGCACCACGGTCAGGCTGTACAGGGCCGACGCCAGGTACGGCTGGGCGCCGGCCGCCTTCAGCCGCGCGCCCAGCAACCTCGTCCGGTCCAGTGACGGGTCAGGCGGCACCGGGCAGCATCCCCGACGCGGTCAGCACACCCAGGAACGCGTCGATCGACGCCGGCACCGGCCACTGCGGATCCCGCATCCGGGCCAGGTCGAACGCGGCCCGCGCGGCCACATCCGGCACCCCGGCGTCGACCGCCTTGGCCAGCACCTCCCAGCCGGCCTCCCAGCGCTGCCGGGTCACCGACGCCTCGATCGCGGCGACCACCGCGGTCAGGAACGCCAGCTGCCGGTCGCCGCGCTCGGGCAGGGCGAACGCCGACGGGTTGGCCAGCACCCGCTCCGGGTCCGGCAGGTCCAGCTCGTCCAGGTAGGTGGTGAACTCCAGCCCGGCGCCGTCACCGACCGCGCCGATCACCGCGGTGGCCAGCGCCTCCCGCCCGGTGCCCGCGCAGAAGTGGAAGACCAGAAGACGCAACACCATGTCCCACGTACGCGGTGAGGGCCACGCCCCGCCCCGCGCCTCCGCGTCCGACGGCAGGTGGTGGGTCAGGCCGGGCCGGGCGGTGAGGAACCCGGCGATCACACCACGGGCCTTGGCCAGCGCGTTCGCCGCCCGATCGGCGTCCACCGCGGGCACCTCGATCCTCGGCCACACCCCGGCCAGGCCCCGGGCCACGGTCCGCGGATCGTGCCTCCAGTGCAGGTGCACGAACCGGTTGGCCAGCGGCGGGCTCAGGTGCCAGCCGTCGGCGGCGCTGGACGGCGGGTTGGCCGCTGCCACGATCCGCACCTCCTCGGGCAGGACCAGGCTGCCGACCCGGCGTTCCAGCACCACCCGCAGCAGGGCCGCCTGCACGGCCGGCGGCGCCGACGACAGCTCGTCGAAGAACAGCAGCCCCCGGCCGCGGCGGGCCAGCCGGACCGCCCAGTCGGGTGGCGCCATCGGCACACCCTGCACGGCCGGGTCGTCGCCGACGATCGGCAGGCCGGCGAAGTCGGACGGCTCGTGCACGCTGGCGATCACCGTCTCCAGCGGCACCCCGAGACCGTCGGCGAGCTGGGCGAGGGTGGCCGACTTGCCGATGCCCGGCTCGCCCCAGAGCAGCACCGGCAGGTTCGCCGCCACGCACAGGGCCAGGGCGGTGGCCCGGTGGTCGGTGACCGGTTCGGTCCTGGTGACCCGGATCCGGCGCAGCAGCGAGTCGGCGGCGTCGAGCCGCGCGGTCATTGGTTCCTCCGGATGTGGGTGATGGCGGCCGTCAGATCGGGGTTCTTGCTCTCGCCCATGGCGGCGATGTACTGCCGGAGCGACACGCCCTGCACGCTGGCGCGGGTGTGGGCGCCCGCGTCGACCAGCGCGATGATGTAACGCGACGGCCAGTGCTGCTGGACCGCCTCGTACAGCGGGGTGTAGCCCTGCTTGTCGGCGGTGTTGACGTCCAGCCCGGCGGCGGTCAGCCGGGGCAGCAGCCCCGGATCGCCGAAGGTGCGCAGCATGTGGATCAGGGTGCGGCCGCCGGCGTCACGCAATCGTGGGTCCAGGCCGGCGTCCAGCATCGCCTCCAGCAGCCGCACCCCACCGTGCTCCAGGCGCAGCATCAGGTCACGGCGATGATCCCGGAGACCGCGGGGCAGCCGGCCGGGGCCACCGAACCAGGCCCGCTCGGCGGCGAAACAGCCGGACATCCGCCCACCGAACGCGGCGAGGGCGTGCTCCCGCTCGCGCTCGCTGTCGTGGTGCTCGGTCAGGTCGATGCGCCCGGAACGCACCCCCACCCAGTGCCAGAGCCCGCGGCAGCGGACCCGGAACATCTCGTCACGCAACAGCCCCGGCAAGGCGTCCGGCTCCGGTGTGGACGGCCCGGCCGGGAACAGCGCGGCCCGCACCAGCGGATGCAGCTGCTCGGGCCGGAGCACACCCGCGCCGACCAGTTGCAGGTCCACCGGTGGGCGAAGCATGTCCGGGTGCAGCATCAGCACCGGCCGTTGCTCCCGGTCGTCCCTGGTGTGCGGCGCGATCCGGAACCGGCCGTCCTCGGCCTTCAGACAGGCCCGCGGCGGCGAGGAGGACCACGCGGAGTGCAGCGGCCAGGTGGTGACCCCGAACTGGGCGATCACCCGGCGCAGCTCGTGCGCCACCAGCAGCGGGTTCAGCCGGGTCGTGTGCGGGTCGAACAGCGAGGCCCGCCGCGACTGGTCGGCCCGGTAGTCCCAGCCGGCGTCGAGCCACCCCTGCAGCTCGTCGGCCGTCGCGGCGGGTGCGGTGAACGACGCCGGCTCGCGCAGCTGCATCGCCCGGCGGGCATCCCACAGATAGGCCGGGACCACGATGACCGGCCCGGCCGCCAGCTCGCCCCACCGCACCGCCCGCAGGGTGAGGCGCTCGGTCGGGAAAGTCCGCACCAGCAGCGAGAACTCCCCGGCCGGCTCGGCGGCCAGCAGATAGCGCCGGTCGGCCCAGACCGCTGTGGAACCGTGCAGTGTGCGCGGCAGGTGCCAGCGCAACAGGTCGGGGGCGAACCCGGCCAGCAGATCGGCCACCGGCGCCTCGTCGTCGATGTCGACCTCGACCCCGGCGGCCTCGCAGGCGGCCCGCCAGTCGCCGCGCGCCCGGGCCGCGGTGCACTCGGCGATCATCCAGGTCGGCACCGCGTAGCGCCGGATCCGCTCCCAGTCACGGATGACCGAACTGTCGTCGCGGCTCATCCCGCCCTCCCCCGTGAACGTCACATGGTGGAGCCGGCCGGATTCGAACCGGCGTCCTCCCAGTTGATGCCGGGCGCGACGACCTCTGCGCTACGACCCCACCGCGCGGCGAGCATACGTGAGACCTCCGACATTTCCGCCACCGGTTTACGCCCGCTCGCGGATGTGGGCGACGGCCGTCGCGAAGTCCGGGTCCAGGTCCTCGCGGTAGTCCAGGACGTCGTCGAGGTAGTCGACGACCGACATGCCGTCCTGGTTGGGCGCGTGCGGGTCGGCGCCCGCGTCCACCAGGGCGATGATCAGGTCGGCCGGGGCCTGGTAGACGACCGCCAGGAAGAGCGGGGTGCTGCCCTCCAGGTCGCGGGCGCCGATGTCGAGTCCGGCGGCGAGCAGGCGGGGGAACAGCACCCGATGGTCGTACGACCGCAGTCGGTGCATCAGGGTCCGGCCGCGACTGTCACGCAGGTGCGGGTCCATGCCGTCGTCGAGCAGTTCCAGCACGGCCCGGGTGCCGCCGTGCAGCATCCGCTGCCACAGGTCCTCGCGGTGGGCGCGCAGGCGTTCGGGGAGCCGCCCGGCCGTACCGGACCAGGTCTGTTCGACGGCGAAGCATCCGGTGACCGCCCCGCCGAACGCCCGCATCGCCCGTTCGCGCCGCCGTTCCTCCTCGGTGTGCGCGGTCAGGGCGAGCCGCCCCCGGTCGACGCCGATCTCGTGCCACCGGCCGTGGCAGCGCACCCGCACCGGTTCCGGCGAAACCGGATCCGACGGACCGCTTGCCGGTACGCCCGGGAACAGCGCCGCCCGCACCAGCGGATGCAACTGCCCCGCGGTGAGGCGCCCGGCCCGGATCAGGTCGAGGTCGACGGCCCGGCGGGTCAGCGCGGTGTCGATCCGGTGCAGGTCACGCAGTGGTGAATCGCGGTCGGACCAGTTGAGGGTCTTCCATTCCACCCACACGGTGCTGTCGTCGACCACGATGTGCAGGCAGATGTGGTGGTCGATCCAGAGCGCCCACTCCCCGGTGCCGATCCGCGCGGTCAGCTCACGGGCCAGCCGGATCACCCGCGCCGGGTCGAGGACCGGGGCCAGGTCGCGGTCCGTCCACTCGCCCAGGATCTCGGCGCCCGCTTCGGTGAACGCGGCGGCCAGGGTGTCCCGGCGGTGGACCCGTTCGGTGCGGGCCGGCGGGTCGTCGCCGATGCCGAGCGCGTCGTCGGGCAGTGGGGTGCCGTCGGGGGCGAAGCCGGGCATCCGTTCGGCCGATCCGCCCAGCGCGGTCCGCAGTCCGGTGGCGTGCCGGGCGTCCCACAGGTGGGCCGGGACCGGGATCACCATCTCGTCGGCGAGGTCCTCCCACGGGACCGCGCGGAGAGTGAGCCGCTGGGAGCCGAACAGCGAGGCCGGGCTGTCCACGACCAGCGCGGGATCGGCCGGGCCGACGGTGCCGTCGCCGGGCACGAGCACGTAGCGGGTGTCCACGGCGATCGCGGTGTAGCCGCCGAGGGCGCGCGGGATGTGCCAGCGCAGCAGGTCGGGGGCGAACCCGGCGAGCAGGTGCCGGACCGGCCCGGCGTCGTCGATCAGCACGTCGACGTCACCGGCCGCGCACGCCCGCCGCCAGTCGCCGTCGGCTCGGGCCGCCGCACCTTCGGTGATCATCCGTTCGGGGACGGCGTAGCGGCGGATGCGCTGCCACTCGGCGAGCGCGGCCGGGTCGTGGCCGCTCACCGGTAGACGCTCACGATCGCGGTGATGTCCTCGTGCGGCAGGCCGGCCGCGCGCGGGGCCGCGCGCCGCATGCGCCGGGGCACGCCGCCGTTGATGCCCAGGTGGTCCAGCCCGGCGCCGGCGGCCAGCAGCAGTTTCGCGCCGCGCCCGGAGACCTCGGTGAACCGGACGTCGAGCCGCTTCAGGCTGCTGCCGGGCAGGGCCGCGGCGAGCAGGGCGGCGCCGGTGTCGCCGACGATGTTGGGGCTGCCGCCGAGGGCGCGTTCCGACGGCGGGCGGGACAGGTCGAGGGCGGTCCAGTCGTGCAGGTTCGCGGCCAGGGCGGTCATGTCGGTGATGCCGTTGCCGCCGAGGCCGAGCGTCATCGGGTAACCGGCCAGATTCGCCGCGAGGGCGGCCACCCCCTCGTCGCCGAGACGGTTGACCGACAGGAACAGCTCGCGCACCCCGCCCTCGACGACGAGGCGGGTCAGGACCCCGACGGCGTCGGGGCGCAGGCCGTTGCCGCCGAGGAAGAGCCGTTCCAGGACCGGCGGGCGGGTGGCCAGCACGTCGGCGAGCGGTTCCAGGCCGGACCCGGTCAGCCCGGTGTTGACCAGGTCCAGCGTACGCAAGGTGGTGTTCTCGGAGAGGGCTTCGGCGAGGCGGCGGACACCGTCGTCGCCGACCGGGTTGCGTTTGAGCCACAGGGCGCGGATCTCGGTGTCGGCGGCCAGCCGGTCGGCCAGGGCGCCGGCGCCGTCCACGTCGATCCGGTTGCAGCCCAGGTAGACGGTGCGCACGCCGTGTCCGGGGGTGAGTTGCCCGGCGACCGCGCGGGCGCCGTCGGTGCCCAGGCCGTTGGTGCCCAGCAGCAGGTGGGCGACGTGCGGGGAGCCGGCCGCGGCCCGGGTGATGATCGCGGCCTGGTCCGGGCCGACACCCTGTTTGCAGAGGTCGACCCGGCCGTCCGGGCGGATCAGGCCGCGGGCGAACTCCTGCGGCGCGGTGACCGGCTCGGGGGCGCCGAGCCGGCCGAGGATGCCGTCGAAGTCGCCCGGGTCGGCCAGGCCCAGGTCCGGGTTGCTGATGGCGGGACACCGCACGACGACCGTGTCGTCCACTGTGGCCTCCCCGTCCCGGATGAATCAGTCAGGGGCGAAGCCGGCCGGATTCGAACCGGCGTCCTCCTGCTCGATGCCAAGGCGCGACGACCTCTGCGCTACGACTTCGCCGCGCCGGAGCATACGTCATCTCATCCGCGGCGCCACTTCTGGTTGGCTCCGCCCTGGCATTCCCACAGGACCAGTCTGGCGCCGTCGGCGGCGTTGGAGGCGCCGATGTCGAGGCACTTGTTGGCCTGCGGGTTGACCAGGTCGCCGGCGCCGCTGAGCACCCACTGCTGGGCGGGGTTGCCGGAGCAGTTGGCGATCTGGATGGCCGCGCCGTTGGCGGTGGAGCCCCAGGCCACGTCGAGGCACTTGTTGTTGCCGGTCCTCAGGGTGCCGCCGGTGGCCTCCCAGCGCTGGGCGGCGGTGCCGTTGCAGGTCCACATCTGCACCTGGACGCCGTCGGAGAAGTTGCCGTTCGGCACGTCCAGGCACTTGTTGTTGAGGCTGCTGATCAGCGCGTTGCCGGTGGTGGGCGGTGGGGTGGTGCCGCCGCCGGTGAACGGGGAGATGATGATCGCGGCCGACCGGGGGTCGCCACTGTGCACGAGGGACTCGAAACCGCCGACATCGTCGTACGCGAATCCGTAGGCTTTTCCGTCGGCCATGTTCGCGTGCATGATCCGCGAATAGTGGTTGGCCGCGCTGTTGCGGTAGAACTGCGAGGCGTCCAGGACCGGTTCCTGCGTCGAGGTGCCGAGGGTGCCGCGGTTGAGGGCCGTACACAGGGTGCGTTTGATCTCGGGTTCGATGAACGGCGGGACGTTGGCGGCGTTGAACACCCCGTCACAGCCCCACACGTTCGAGCCGCTGGGTTTGGCGACCGTGGCGACCTGCGCGTTACTGGAGTCGGTGAAGACCATGTTGTTGCCGACGGTCCGGCCGAAGAACCGCCGGTTCGGCTCGTTCACCCGAGGCACCACGGTGAGGGTGCGGCTGGTGTAGGCGTTCCAGGCCGAATTGATGTACGCGTCCAGGTAATTGGCGTTCATCAGTCCCGCGCCGAGTGCTTTTCCGGGGGCGAGGACCCGCAGCACGGTGCCGTCCGACCGGGTGTGGACGGACCGGGCGAAGTCGGGGTTGGCGCGGATCTGGCTGATGATGTTCTCGCGGCCGTTGGCGATCGGGTCGCCGGAACGGATGGTGCGCCCGTCGGCTCCGGTGACGGCGACGGCGTGCGGCATGGAGAGCATGTCCACCTGGGAGCTGTTGAGCCACAGCCCCTCGTTGTTGTAGGTGAACTCGGACCAGTCGAACAGCACGTCGCGGTTGGGGTCGCCGGCGGCCCAGGGCGCGGGCTGGACCAGGCCGTCCGGGGTGAGCCGGAAGTCGATCTTGCGGCCGAGTGAGAAGTACAGCCGGGCGGAGATGAACCGCGGGAAGCGGACGGTGACGCTGGCGCCGTTGGCCGGGCCGGGGATGGACACGTCCGGGGCGGGTGTGGGCGGGAGTCCGCCGGCCGGCCAGTCGAAGTACTGTCCGGCCCCGTTGACGTACCCCAATCGCCCGGTGTTGATGTTCTTGGCGAGGATGTAGAGGTGGACGGCGTCGGAGCGGCCGGAGTTGTTGGTGACCGTGACCGGGAGCAGATCCGGGCCGACGGCTGCGGCGGGCGTGGCGGGGATGCTGAGGACGGCGGGCAGAGCTAGCAGGAACGCCAGAACGGCGCGTTTGACGAACAATGAAACCCCCTGGGGTGAGAGCGCTCTCACAGCATCGGTCCCATATTTAAGAGTGTCAACGCAGTCGATAAACTTTGTTACAAGTACGTCCGGTTGAGCCCGTCCAGCATCAGGTCCACGGTGAACTCGAACTCCACCCGGCTGTCACACCAGCCCAGCTCGGCCCCGTGCGACTCACTGGCCACCATGGCCATCAGATGCGGCAGCTCCATCACCCGGGGCCCCGGATCCCCACCGGTGAACGTCTCCTGGCTGAACCCCAGCGGCAGGCTGCCGAACGCGTGCAGCGCCCGGTGCGCGATCCGGTAGGAGAACCCGGCCCGCACCATCACCCGCAGAATCGCGTCGTAGTACTCGAACACCCCGAACGGCACCGCCTCCCGCGCGTTCAGCAGCCCCGGCCCCCACCGGTGGCGCAGCATCACCGACCGCGCGGCCAGGAACCAGCCGCGCAGACAGGCCCGCCACTCCCCCTCACCGGTGTCGCGCACCGCCGCCAGGATCTCCCCGATCAGCGTCTCCACCACCCCGTCGAGCAGCGCCTCCTTGTTGCGCACATGGTGGTAGAGCGACATCGCCTCCACCCCCAGCTCGGTCCCGAGCCGGCGCATGGTCAGCGCCCCGACCCCCTCGGCGTCGGCGATCGCCATGGCCGCGGCGAACACCCGCTCTCTCGTCAACGGCTTGCGCACGCCGCCTACCTTACAACGTAAGGCAGTCCTTTCCAGGAGGAACCCATGGTCCGCACCGCCCGCATCACCGGCCTGCTCTACCTCGGCCTCGCCGTCTCCGGCGCACTCGGCTTCCTGATCAACCGCCCGCGGGGCCTGTCCGGCACCCTGCTCACCTTCGAACTGCTGATCGTGCTCACCCAGGCCCTGACCGCCGCCGGCTTCTACCTGCTCTACCACCGCACCGACCCGCTCAGCGCCCTCGGCATCGGCGCGTTCGGACTGGTCAACTCGGTGCTGATCCTGGTCAGCGCGGCGATGCTGAAAGCCGGCTCACTGCCCATGAGCGACGCGGTGTGGGCGGTCAGCGCGGTCTTCTTCGGCCTGTGGCTGATCCCGATGGGCACCGCCGTACTGCGCACCGGCCTGATGCCCCGACCCCTGGGCTGGGTCCTGATCGCCGGCGGCATCGGCTACATCCTCAACGCCTTCCTGCCTCTGGACGCCCTCACCGTCGCGGCCTCGATCGGCGAGTTCTGGACCATCGGCTACCTGCTGCTCTTCGGCGTCCGCCGTACCCCGTCCACCATCGGGCCCGCCTCCGCCCCGCCCCTGCCCGCCCACCCGGCCTGCCCCTGACCAGCCGTCCACCCCGCGCCGTCCACCCCGCGCCGTCCACCCCGCGGCGGGCGCCCCGCGGCGGGCGTCACGTCAGGCCCGCGTCCGGCTGCGGATCCTCATTCAGGACCGAACCCGCTGCGAGCACGCCGACCGGCGGGGCGCCAACCCCTGCCCGCGCACACGCATGCCGGATCGAGTGCTCCCGGCGGTGCTCTCGGCCCGCCGGACGCTCACGATCCGGCAGGCGTGCGGCCTCGGCGGGCGGGGCGGCCCGGCGTTCACTCACCAACCTGATTCGTGGGGCACCGGCCGGCAGAGGCGTGATGCACCCGCCGCGCCGACACCTCCCCCAGCGGGCACCCCACTCATGATCACCACCATGCTGCCGCCGTTGGCATCGACACCTTTCATTGCAAGGCCCACCCGCCTCAGCAGGCAAATCCACAGTAGAGCCGACAAACAGCCCACAGCCCCGCAAACCCCGCAGGCGGCTAGCCGTCGCTCAGCGATGGAATGCGTCCTCCATTACCTGTCTGAGGTACAGCCGAGGTCGCCCGGCTGTACCTCAGACAGGTAATGCGGCCCTGATAAGACACCTGAGGTACGGCTAGCCGACTGACGGGCGGCGACGTGCGGACTGCAGGTAGCCGACTGACCGGCGACGACATACGGACTACGGCTAGCCGACTGACGGGCAGCGACATACGGACTGCAGGTAGCCGACTGACCGGCGGCGACATACGGACTACGGCTTGCCGGGCCGGCGGACGGGCGAGGGCTGGTCAGGCGGTCTCGACCGACACCACGTGCAGCTCACGGCCCATCGTCACGGTCACGTCGGCGCTGCCGCACGGGCACAGCGGGATGCGGTCGGGCAGGCGCTGGTCGGCCTGGCAGGCGCGGCAGAAGACCATCGCCGGGAGCAGGTCCAGGTCGAGGGCGGCGCCGTGGGCCGCGGTGCCCATCGCGGCCACGTCGAAGCAGAACCGCATGTCGTCGGGTACGACGGCGGTCAGGGCGCCGATCCGGACGGTGACCCGGCGGACCGGCCGGCCGGCGGCTTGTGAGCAGGCCGTTCCGACGATGTTCTCCGCTATCGCCAGTTCGTGCATGGGTGCAGACTCCCGGCATCGGTGACAGGGCGCGAACCAGTCTCACACGGGCGTGAGATCCCTGGTCACGCCCGTCACACCATCGGGACCATTTAGGCACGTGCCACGATCGGGGCCAGCGCGAGGGACGGTTCCAGGGCCCCGTATTCGAGGCTGCGGCCGGCGCCGAGCCGGGCGGCCACGAACGCGTCGGCGACGGGGGCGGGCGCTTCCCGGATCAGTACCGCGCCCTGCAACGCCAGGGCGAGGGCTTCCACCACCCGGCGGGCCGATGCCGGATCAGTGCCGGATCGGGTGATCAGCGCGCGGGTGGCGGCCACATGTCTGTCGTAGTCGCGGTGCACGCCGAGTGCCGACTCCAGTTCGGCGTCGACCGCCTCCACCGAGTCGGGTTCGCGGGTCATGGCGCGCAGCACGTCCAGGGCGATCACGTTGCCGGAGCCTTCCCACACCGCCATCACCGGTTGTTCGCGGTAGCGGCGGGCGAGCGGGAAGCTCTCGGTGTAGCCGTTGCCGCCGAGACATTCCAGGGCTTCGTACGCGTGGTGGGGCCCGCGTTTGCACACCCAGTACTTGCCGACCGCGGTGGCCAGCCGCCGGAACGCCACCGGCTGCCGGTCCTCGCTGTCGTGGGCGGCGGCCAGGCGCATCGCCGTCCAGGTGGCCGCTTCGGCTTCCAGCTGCAGGTCGGCGAGGACCGCGGTCATGGCCGGCTGGTCGGCGAGGACAGTGCCGAAGGCTTTGCGATGGCGTACGTGCCAGGCCGCCTCGGCCACCGACTGCCGCATCCCGGCCGCGCTGCCGAGCACACAGTCCAGCCTGGTCTGCGCCACCATCTCAATGATCGTGCGCACGCCGCGGCCGGGTTCGCCGAGCAGCCAGCCGACGGTGCCGTCGAGTTCGATCTCGGAGGAGGCGTTGGACCGGTTGCCGAGTTTGTCCTTGAGCCGCTGGATCCGGAAGACGTTGCGCCCACCGCCGGGCAGGATCCGCGGCACCAGGAAGCAGGTCAGCCCGGCGGGGGCCTGCGCGAGCACCAGGAAGGCGTCCGACTGTGGCGCCGAGCAGAACCATTTGTGCCCGGTCAGCCGCCATGTGCCGTCGCCGGCGTCGACGGCCCGGGTGGTGTTGGCCCGTACGTCGGATCCGCCCTGTTTCTCGGTCATCGCCATGCCGAAGATCGCCGACGTCTTGCCGTCGCGCAGTTGCGGGTCGTAGTCGCGCGAGTAGACCCGGGGCAGCCACTGTCCGGCCAGTTCGGGGCTGAACCGCAGGGACGGCACCACCGCGTGGGTCATGCTGACCGGGCAGGCGTGCCCGGCTTCGATCTGCGCGAACAGCATGAACGTGGCGGCCCGGGCGACGTGCGCGCCGGGGCCGGGCGCCGACCAGCAGGAGGTGTGCGCGCCGTGTGCGACGGCGGCGCCGATCACCCGGTGGTAGCCGGGGTGGAAGTCGACGGCGTCGACCCGGTTGCCCCACCGGTCGTGGCCGGCGAGGACCGGCGGATGGGTGTTGGCCAGTTCGGCGTCGCGCTGGAAGTCGGCCCGCCCGACCAGCTGACCGATCGCGGTCAGGTCGGGGAGAGCCCACTGGGCGTCGTAGCGTTTCACCGCCTCGGCCAGCGCCGGGTTGATCAGGAACTCGTTGAGCCCTTCCCGGGGCGGCGCCTGGTTGATCACCTCGTGGGTGGTCACAGCAGGAACCCGAGGCTTTCCCGGGCGGACGCTTCGGCGCCCTCGCGGGCGGCTCGCAGTGACACCTGGTCGCGGTCGAGGCGGCCGGGCAGCGGGTCGCTGAGCCGCGGGGTCAGCGCGAGGGTGCTCATCCCGTTGGACCAGCCGTCGCGGACCTGCTGCAACGTCTCCCGGTAGCGGTGCGGGCGGCCCCGGTACGCGGCGGCCAGTTCCGGGTTGAGCCGGCGCAGGTAGCGTTCCACCACCACGTCGGCGGCGCCGTAGGCGGGCTGGGTGCCGGGCGGCCGGGTGGCCAGCACGATGGCGTGGGTGGCGCCGCGGGCGGCCGCGGTCACCACCGGCACCGCCTCCACGATGCCGCCGTCCAGCCAGCGGCGGCCCCGCCAGCGCACCGGGTCACCGGCCAGCAGCGGCAGCAGCCCGGAGGCGTGCAGGCAGCTGATCAGGTCGTCGCGGTCGGCGAAGTCGGTCAGTGCCTCGGCCCGGCCGGTCTGCACGTCGGTGGCCACCATGGACAGCCGGCCGGCCCAGTCGGTGCCCGCGGCGGAACCGATGTTCAGCAGGTGGTCGACGTGCTCCACGATGCGGGAGCCGTCGATCACCGGGCGGCCGCGGGCGATCCGGCGCATGTCGATGAACTCCGGGGAGGCGAACACGTCGGCGTACGACTCGGCCATCAGCCCGGCCGAGCCGACGGCCAGGGCGGCGGCGTTGACCGCGCCGGCCGACGTGCCGACGATCATGTCGACGGTGTCGAGGATGCCCTCGCGTTCGATCACCGCGGCCATCGAGGCGGAGATGATGCCGCGCATGCCGCCGCCCTCGATGACCAGGGCGACGGTGGCGCCGTCCTGGTTGTCACCGGTGCGGCGGCGGTCGGTGAGGATCTGCTGGATGGTGGGGGTGCCGATCCGGCCCAGGCGTACGGCGGCGGCTCGTGTCGCTGTCCGTTCCTTGTCGCGCTGGGCGGGCGGAACGTCGGCCTCCGGTGCGGCTTTCTCGGCCGGCCGCACCAGGATGCTGCCTTGCGCGACCGCTACCAGGGTCGGCGTGCCGTCGGCGGCGACCGCGTGCAGCTCGCAGCGGCAGGACGCGCGGTCGCCGGCGACGCTGACCACGGTGCCGTGCGCGCGCAGTGTGGCACCGGTGGCGGGGGCCAGGTGGTCGACGGTGAGGCCGGAGGTGATCACGTCCGGGCCGAGGGCGGCGCCGCCGGCGAACAGCAGCGCGGTGTCCGCGGCGTACGCGATGATCCCGCCCTGCACCGCCCCGCGCCGGTCGGTGATCTCCGGGCGGATGTCGAGTTCCACGACGGCGCTGTGCTGGTCACCGTCCTGGCCGAAGGAGATCAGGCGGGCGCCGAGCGGCTGTCCGGCCAGGGCCCGCTGTGCGGTGGCCAGGGTGGGCGTCAGGGTCACGGTTGTCCTCCGTCTACGGGGTACGGGCTGCCGAGCGCCCGGAAGCAGAAGCCGCGAATCCCGTCGATCACGCGTTGCTGTTCCCGCTCGGTGGGTGGTGGGCTGTCCGGGCGGATCCAGCCGACCAGGGCCTCGGAGACCGCGCCCATGACCGCGCTGGAGGCCAGGCGGGCGTCCGGGGTGACGAAGACCCGGTCGGCCAGCCCGTCGCGGATGATCTGTTCGCCGAGGTCGGTGTAGCAGCGCCTGTACAGCAGGCGCTCGGCCTCGACGACTGGGCTGACCGGCTCGAACAGCAGCGCCCAGGCCATCCGCCGGCCGTGCAGCGCCCGCCCGCTGAAGATCCGGATGAGTTCGCCGAGGCGTTGTGCGGCGTGCTGGCCGGCGTCCTGGACGGCGGTGCGCACCAGGTCCACCTCGTGGCCGGCGGCGCTGCGGAACACCTCGGCGAGCAGCCGGTCGCGGCTGTCGAAGTACGAGTAGACGGATCCGACGCTGGCCTGGCAGCGCTGGGCGATGGCGGCGACGGTGGCGGCCTTGAACCCGTCGTCGGCCACCAGGTGCCGGGCCGCGCGCAGGAACCGGTCCCGCTTGTCTTCCGCGTTCTTCCTGGTCAACGCGGTGGGCCGATAGGGCATCCGGCGCCTCCGAAACTCTGAATCCGGATTCATTCGAAGACGAGAAGTGAATCACGGTTCATTTCCGCGCCACAACCACCCGGGCGGCCTGAGTCCCGGATCACCCGCGCCTTGATTGCGGCACTCCCCCGGCGGGCATGGACAGACGTCATGACCCAGCCCCGAAAGCGCCCCCGGCTGCTCACCGTCGACGGCGTCGTCTACCGCTGGCGCATCCGCCGCCGCCCGGCGATGGCGGGCCCGCTGGCCTTCGCCGTCGAACGCGCCGACCGCCCCGGCACGGTCCTGCTGGCCACCACCCCGGCCCGCCTGACCGACTCCCCCGGCACCCCGCTGCCGGCCCTGGTGGCGGCCCTGATCCGCGAGGCCCGCGCGGCGGGCTGGCGCCCGGAGTCGCGCGGCCCGGCCTTCCCGCTCTCGGCGAATCCGGACGTGCGTTCGCACTGATCGGCCTTTACCGACGGCGGCCGTTGTAATAGAAATGGTTACGATGGCGGCCAACAGCAGGGTGACGATCGCGGCGCACGCGCTGGCGTGGCTGGAGCTGGCCCGGCGGCGGGGCCGTCCGACGCTCACCTCCGGCGAGGTGGCGGCCAGCGTCGGGACGCATCCGGTGATCGTGCGGCGCAGTCTGGGGGATCTGCGGCGGGCCGGGCTGGTGGTGGCGCGCCGCGGCACCGGGGCCGGGTTCGCGCTGGCCCGGCCGGCCGAGGCGATCACCCTGCTGGACGTGTTCGACGCCGTCGAGGCCGAACCGCTGCTCGGGCTGCACGCCGCCGAACCCGACCAGCGGTGCCCGGTCGGCGCCGGGATCCGGCCCGTGCTCACCGGCGTCTATGACGAGGCCACGGCCGCGTTCCGGGCCGTGCTGGCCGGGCGCACGGTCGCCGGCGTATTGGAGGAGATTCTGTCATGATCGTGGAACTGCGGCGCTACACGCTGCGTGCCGGCCGCCGCGACGAGCTGATCGAGCTGTTCGGGCGGGAGTTCATCGCCCCTCAGGAACAGCTGGGGATGCGGGTGCTGGGCTGGTTCCGGGACCTCGACCGCGACGACGGTTTCGTGTGGCTGCGCGGGTTCGCTGACATGGCCGTACGCCGCACGGGTCTGGAGGCCTTCTATGGTGGCCCGGTGTGGCGCGAGCACGGTCCGGCCGCCAACGCCACCATGCTGGACTCCGACGACGTCCTGCTGCTGCGCCCCACAAGCCCGGTCCCGGACCGGCTGGACGGCGAGGTGTTCGCCACAATCTGGTATCAGGACCGGCCCTTCGAGCCGGTGCCGCCGGGCGACGAGACGGCCGCGTTCGTCACCGCGTACGACATCAATGATTTTCCCAGACTGCCGGTACGCGAGGGAGTCCACGCCCTGGTCCGCCTCGATCGCACAGCCGTCGACCGGCCGGTCCCGCCCGGGGTGCGCGCCGAACGGCTCAGGCTGGCCGGCTGCTGAGGAACCGCCGCAGGTGGCGGGCCCCGTTGCCGATGTCGGCGGCCGGCATCGCCCCGACGATCTCGGTGCGCTGCCGGGCCCGGGTGATGGCCACGTTGAGCCGGTGCCGGTCGGCGGCGCGTTCCGGCGGCCCGGACACGTCAACGATGATCACGTCGCGTTCGTCGCCCTGCACGTCGTCGACGACCTTGACGAAGAAGCCGTCCAGCGGGTCGCCGGTGACGTGCGGGCCGGGCCGGGCGGCGGCCACCGCCTCGCGCACCGCGTCCGCCTGCCCGGCCGAGAACACCACCACACCCAGCGACAGTTCCGGCCGGGTGGCGAAGTGGTGGATCACCCGGTCGGCGGCGGTGGCGGTGCCGGCGGCGAACACCTCCACCCCGGTTCCCGGCACGGTCCGCTGCGGTGCCAGCCGGCCCTCGTAGAACGAACCGTTGGCGAAGTCGATCAGATCCTCGTGCCGGGACCGGTAGTGCCGGTGCAGGCCGAGCATCCGCACCGCCGGCGAGTCGGCCATCAGGTCCAGGATCGACACGCTGTCGTGCACCGGTGGCAGCTGCTCCCGGTCCCCGAAGACGATCACCGCGTTGCCGTGCCCGACGGCCACCGCCGCCTCGGCCGGGCTGATCCGGCTGGACTCGTCGAACACCACCACGTCGAACCGTAGTTCCGGCGGCAGGTGCCGGGCGACGGCCGCGGGCGTGGCCAGAAACAGCGGCTTCAGCCCCTGCACGTTGCTGCGGGCCTGGTCGAGCAGGACCCGTACCGGCAGACGGTCCCGGGTCTTGGCCGCCTCGCGGCGGATCACCGCGGCCTCGATCAGATTGTCGCGGGGCCGCAGCTCGTTGCAGGCGGCGATGATCCGGGCCGCCGCGGCCGCGCCGGGATGCCCCTGGTCGCCGGTCCGCGCGTCTACCCAGGCCTGCAGAACGGCACGTTCCAGGATGCGCGGCAGCTGCGCGGGCGGCACCCGTTCGGTGACGCAGAAGTCGGCGGCGGCGTCCAGGCCCAGGTCGGCCAGGGTGGTGCGGGCGGCCCGGTACGCGAGCCACTCCTGCTGCCCGGTGGTGTCCTTGCGCAGCCCGTCGATCAGGTCACCGGCACCGTGATAGTCGTCGAGTTCGGCGCGCATGTCGGCCTGCCGGCCCGGATCGAACGCGGCCAGCAGCTCGATGCGGGCGTCGTCCCAGCCGCGGGCCAGCCGCGCGAACTGCGGTGTCGGCACCACCCGGCCCAGCGCGTCGGCCTGCGCCTCGGTGAGCGGCTCATCGAAACCGCTGACACCTGAGCGCATCCGCAACGCCCAGCTCAGCGCGGTCCGCACAGCGGTGATCACGGTGTGTTCGCCCCGGTACAGCGGCCCGAGGATCGCGGCGTACCCGTCGGCGCGCGAGTGCAGGCCGGCGTACGCGGCGTCGACGGTGGCCCGCGCCCCGGCCAGCTGGTAGGCCTCGGCGACGGTCAGGTCCCGGTTGGTGGCCTCGCTGGCGGCGACGGCCGCGGTGGCGGCGGCCCGCAGCGGCGCCAGATGCGCGCGCAGCCAGCCGGCCGCCGACAGCACCGGATGCCGGACCAGGTCGGGCGGGGCGGCCGGGTGCGGTTCCGGGGCCAGCCGGGACCGCCAGTCCCGCAGCCGGTGCCGGGTGCGGGCGGCCACCGCCAGGGCCACGTCGTCCGGGGAGGCGTCGCGGGCCAGATGGTTGGCCAGGGTCCCCAGGTCGTGGGTGCGGGCCCGGTGGATGGCGGTCGCGGCCACCGCCAGGGCCCGGTTGATCCGGTCGAAGTCGGTGCCACGGCCCTGGTAGTAGACGCCCAGCAGCGGCGCGAGCCGGCCCTCCGCCGACGCCAGCCCGAGCGCCGCCCGGCTCCACAGCAGGGCCAGGGGCAGGTTCTCCCGGGCGGTCTCCGCGTCCACACCGTCGCGGGTGATGTCGGCCAGCGCCCGCCGGTCGGCCCGGTAGGCGGGGGTGAGTTTCCTCAGCCCCCGGTTCTCCGCGGCCAGCCGGTCGGCCAGCCCCTCCACGTCGGCGCCGAGCAGAGCGTCGGTGAAGTACGGCGCAGCCGCCGCCTCGGCCTCACCCAGGTTGACGATCGCCTGGTAGAGGGTTTGCGCGGCCCGGCCGGCGGCGGTGTGCCCGTCGATCGACAGCCAGGCCCGCTCGGGCCGTTCCGGGGCGTGCGCCAGATCGATGACGGTCAGGGTGGAGTCGGCGTCGGCGAACGACACCACCGGCGGCAGCCCCATCATCACCGCCAGCCCGTTCAGCGACCGGATGGCCGCCTCCAGCATCTCGGCGTCCTGCTCGAACACCACGGCCAGCGAGGCGGCCTGCTGGGAGGTGAGCGCCTCGATCCGGACCGGGGCGACCGGCAGCCCGTGCAGGGCCGAGGTGTCCAGCGCCGGCACCAGGTCGGTGCCGGGCAGCCCGGCCCACGGCGCGGACGCGGCCCGCCCGGCCTCCTGCTGGGTGCCGCTCAGATCCCGCAGGTCGGCGGCGAGCCGGTCGACGGCGGCGGCCACCTCGTCCAGGACGGCCGCCTCGGTGGTCAGCCAGTGGTCGGGCACGTTCTCCGGGCGTTCGGCGGCGTGGTCGAGCAGCCGGGCCAGGTCGGGCACCTGCCGCAGCCGGCCGACGTCGAACGCCTCGGTCAGCCGGGTGTGCGGGATGGCGACACCGGACAGCGCGTCCAGGGCGGCCGCCGCCGCGTACAGCCGGCCGTCCAGCGATCCCTGGTGCTGCACCCCGCGCCAGATGAAGTCGCGGCCCTCGGCGGCCGGGCGCCACGCCCGCGCCAGCGCCGCCGCCGCGTCCCGGACGGCGGCCAGTCCCGCCGTGGTCAGGCCGGACGCGTCGAACCCGGCGGCCGGGGCGGCGGGCACGTCGGACCGGTCGGTGATCATGTGCCGGACGGTGCGCACCGACAGGCCCAGCGGCGGGCGCGGCGTGTCGTCGTCGCCGCCGGCCTGGCCGGGCACCTTGTCCAGGGCCTCGGCGAGGGCGGCGGCCACCCGATCCCCGGCGTCCAGATCCAGCAGGTACGGGCCCAGCCCCACCGCGTCGAGGCGGTGCCGGGCCGTCGCCAGGGCGGCGGGCGTGCCGGACACCACCAGCACCCGTTTCCCGGCGTGCAGCAGCGCCCCGGCCAGGTTCACCACGGTCTGCGACTTGCCGGTACCCGGCGGCCCGTCCACCGCGAACGACCGGCCGGCCAGCGCGGCGGCCACCACGGCCCGCTGCTCGGCGTCGGCGTCCAGCACCAGCGGCACATCCGCGGGCAGCACCGCGTCGTCGAACCGGAAATCAGGCACCCCGGCGGTCAGGGCGCGGATCACCGGATGCGCGGCGATCCGGACCTCACCGGCGGCCAGAGCTGTCTGGACGTCACCGTCGGGTCCGGCGGAATCGATCAGGCGGTCGCGCCAACGGCGCACCGAGGCCTGCGGCGGGGAGTGGGGTGGGGGGTCAGCGTTCATGGCGATCCACTCGAACGTAAGGGCTACGTTCAGTAGCGCGACTCCGCCTCCCGGTTGATCTCCAGAACGTAGGGACGATCTCCAGGACGTACGGACGAACAGGTCAGGCCCGATAGGCGAGAACCAACTGTAACTCGAATCGAGTCCGGGGGTCATCCAGATCGGCACCCAGCAACTCCCGGAGACGGTTCAGTCGGTAACTCACCGTCTGCGGATGGACGAACAGCTCACCGGCGACCGCCGTACGGGACCCCCAATGCCGCAACCAGCTGGAAAGAGTGACCAGAAGGGCAGCCCGCTGACCGGCGCGCAGCCCGGCCAGCGGCGCCAGCCGCCGGGCGGTCAGCACCGCCAGCGCCCCCGGCTCGCCCCGTAACGCCAGCGTGGCGAAGTGATCGTCGACGAACACCGGGGCCGGACCGGTGCCGATCAATTCGGCGGTACGTTCGGCGAACCGCACCGCCTGCGGCACCTCGGTCCAGTTCAGCTCCGGCCCGACCACCGCGCCCCGGTCGTGCAGCGCCTCGGCCAGCACCGGCCGGTCGGTGCGCGCCCCGGCCCGCAACAGCAGCACCGAATCCCGGCCCCGCTCGGCCACCACCCCGTCCGCACCGAACCGGAACCGGGCATCGCGCGCCTGATCGGCCGGCAGCAGCACCGGCACGATGCCCTCCACCGCGCTCCAGCCGATCCCGGCCGCCGCCTCCCGCACCACCTCCGGCGAACTACCCCCGCTGAGCAGCAGGTCGGCCACCTGACGACGGCGCCGGTCACCCTCCCCGGCCTGCTCGCGCAACTGCTGGGCCAGCCCGTCGGTGCACGCCGCGGCCAGCTCGTCGATGAACGCGTTGGTGGCGTCCGACAACTCCACCACCTCGGCCACACTGACCGCCCGCTGCTCGTCCAGCGCCCCCGTCGCGGTCCGCAACAGCAGCCGGCCGGCGATACGCAGCGACGCCAGCAGGGTCTCCGGGCCGCGGTTCTCCCGCGCCTCACCGGCGCCCAGGGCCACGAAGACCTCCCGGATGCGCGGGGGCAGGGCCGGCTCGTCGGTGCCGGGCAGATCCAGGAAACGATCGAGCGCCACCTGTACGGCGGTACGCACGTCCCGCTCGAACTTGTCCCCCGCCCCACCGGTGTTGACCGCGCTGACCACGGTGGCGATGTCACGTACCGCGTCGGGCAGCCGGGGGCGCATCGCGTCGGCCAGATCCCTCGGCACGTGGAACCACGGCCGCTTTATCACGTGGTGATAAGTCACCGGGCAATTCTTGCTGATTGCCGGACGATGCTTCGCCCGGGCGCCCGGACGACGATGGTGAACGGTAAGACGCCACGCTCACGGACGGACCCGCCTGATGAAATACCGCCTCTCCCGCCAGCACGTCGTCGACATGTGCGCGACGATGCTCGAACGCGGCTACCTGAAGGCGACCGAGGGCAACGTCTCGGTCCGGATCCCCGGCCACCAGCTCTACGCGGTCACCCCCAGCAACTACGACTACGACAAGATGCGCGTCGAGGACATCTGCATCGTCGACTTCGACGGCAGACACGTGCCCGACCCCGACGGCGCCGGCGGCCTCGTCCCGTCCATCGAGTGCGGCATGCACGCCAACGTCTACCGCGAGCGCCCCGACGTCAACGCCATCGTGCACACCCACCAGCCGTATGCGTCAGCCCTGGCCTTCCTGCGCAAACCGATCCCGGCCCTGACCGACGAGCAGGTCCGCTTCCTCGGCAAACAGGTCGCCATCATCGACTACGCCCCCTCCGGCACCGGCTTCCTCGCCAAGAACGTGCAGAAGAAGGTCGCCAGCGGCGACAACGCGTTCATCATCGCCAACCACGGCGTCGTCGCCCTCGGCACCGACCCCGACCGCGCCGTGTTCAACATGGCCCTGCTGGAGAAGGTGTCGATCGCCTACCTGATGGCGCTGACCAGCGAAGCCGGCAAGGTCTACACCATCCCGGACACCATCCGCGAGATCGCCTTCGGCAAACTGCGCAAGGACGAGAAACGCATCGCCGCGCAGATCACCGAGGCCGTCGAACCGATCCGGGTGCCCGACGAGGAAGAACTGCCGACCAGCACCGTGGTCGACACCCCGGCGGAGTCCGCCTCCAGCGCCGACCTCGGCTACTCCATCACCGAATACCTCGACGTCGACGACACCATGCGCCGCCTCAAGGCCCTGGTCGCCCAGCCGCTGCGCGGGCTGCGCCACGACGCCCTGCTCGACACGCTGAACTACTTCGAGACCAAGTGCACCGCCTCCAAGGAGATCACCGAACGGGCCAAGAAGTTCATCCCCGGCGGCGTCCAGCACAACCTGGCCTTCAACTACCCGTTCCCGCTCGCCGTCGACAAGGCCGAAGGCGCCTACCTCACCGACCGTGACGGCAACGTCTACATCGACTTCCTCCAGGCCGGCGGCCCCACCATCCTGGGCAGCAACTACGCCCCGGTCAACGAGCGCGTCGCCGAGGTGATCAAAGAGTCCGGGCCGGTCACCGGCCTGTTCCACGAGTACGAACTCAAACTCGCCGAGATCATCAACAAGTACATGCCGCACATCGAGATGTACCGGTCACTCGGCTCCGGCACCGAGGCCGTGATGGCCGCCGTCCGCGCCGCCCGCGCCCACACCGGCAAGAAGATGGTCATCAAGGTCGGCGGCGCCTACCACGGCTGGTCCGACACCGTCGTCTACGGCCTGCGCGTGCCCGGCAGCTTCCGGATGAACGCCAAAGGCATCCCGTTCGGCGCCACCGGCCGCACCCGCGAGGCCTTCCCGCACGACCTCGGCGCCCTCAAACGCAAACTCATCGAGAACCGGGCCCGCGGCGGCACCGCCGCCGTCATCGTCGAACCTCTCGGCCCCGAATCCGGCACCCGCCCGGTGCCGAAGGACTTCAACGCGCAGGTGCGCAAACTCTGCGACGAGTTCGGCACCCTGCTGATCTTCGACGAGGTGGTCACCGGCTTCCGCACCGGCCTCGGCGGCGCGGCCGGCTACTTCGGCGTCACCCCCGACCTCACCGTCTTCGGCAAAGCCGTCTCCGGTGGCTACCCGATGGCCGGCGGCGTCGGCGGCAAAGCCGCCGTGATGTCGGTGTTCGGCTCCGGCCTCGACGGCAAGAGCGGCGCCCACATCCAGGTCGGCGGCACCCTCTCGGCCAACCCGCTGTCCTGCGCCGCCGGCTACTTCGCCATCCAGGAGATGGCCCGCGCCAACGCCCCCGTCATCGCCGGGAAAGCCGGCGACCGGCTCACCCGCGGCCTGCAACAGCTGATCGACAAATACGGGCTGCCCTACGTCGCCTACAACCAGGGCTCCATCGTGCACCTGGAATGCAGCGGCGTCATGCTGCTCGACATGCGCAACCCGATCAAACTGCTCAAGGAGAACAAGGGCCGCAAGAAGCTGATGGAACAGATGGGCGCCGCCTACGCCGCCCACGGCATCATCACCCTCGCCGGATCCCGGATGTACACGTCGATGGCCGACACCGACGACGTCATCGACGACGCCCTCTCCCGCTTCGACCAGGTCTTCGCCCAGGTCGAAGGAGTCTGATGGTCATCGCGCCGCAGGTCCTGGCCGTCGACCTCGGGACATCCGGCATGAAAGCCGCCCTCGTCGCCGCCGACGGCACCGTCACCGGCTGGGCCGAACGGCCCGTCCCCCTGGTCGTGCTCCCCGGCGGCGGCGCCGAACAGGACCCGGTCGCCTGGTGGGACGCCCTCGCCGACGTCGTCGCCGACCTCGGCCGGGCGTTCCCCGACCACCTGCGCGCGATCACCACCATCTGCTCCTCCACCCAGGGCGAGGGCACCATCGCCGTCGACGCCGACGGCAACCCGCTCACCCGCTGCATCAGCTGGCTCGACATGCGCGGCGCCGACCACCTGCGCCGCCAGTTCGGCGGCTTCCCCTCCTACGACGGGCTCGCCGTCCGCCGCATCGTCCAATGGCTGCGCCTCACCGGCGGCATGCCCTCGGTGACCGGAAAAGACCCCGCCGCGCACATGCTGCTCGTGCGTGACGAGATGCCCGACGTTTACGAAAAGACCAAAACCTTCCTCAACGTCCTCGACTGGATCAATCTGAAACTGACCGGCCGCACGGTGGCCACCGTCGACTCGATCCTGACCTCATGGGTGACGGACAACCGGAAGGCCCCCCACATCCGGTACTCCCCCACCCTGGTCGCCGCCAGCGGGATCGACGCCGGCAAGTTCCCACCGATCGTGGCCTGCACCGAGGTGATCGGCACGCTGTCCCCCAGCGCGGCCGATCACCTCGGTCTCCCCCGCGACATCCAGGTCGTCGCCGGCGCCATCGACAACACCGCGGCCGCCATCGGCGCCGGCACCATCGACGACAACGAAACCCACCTCTACCTGGGCACCTCGTCCTGGATCGCCGCACACGTGCCCCGCAAGAAGACCGACATCACCACCGGCATCGCCTCCATCCCGTGCGCCATCCCCGACCGCTACCTGATGACCGCCCTCCAGGCCACCGCCGGCGCCAACCTCACCTGGCTCCGCGACAAGATCGTCGAATACGACGACCCGATCGTCAGCGCCGGCCACGTCAGCCGCGACGAAGGCACCATCTTCGACGCCTTCGACAAGATCATCCCGATGGTCCCGGCCGGCGCCAACGGCGTCCTCTACACCCCCTGGCTGTACGGCGAACGCGCCCCCGTCGACGACCCCCACCTGCGGGCCGCCTTCCTCAACATCTCCCTCGACACCACCCGCTCCGACCTGCTGCGCGCCGTCTTCGAAGGCGTCGCCCTGAACACCCGCTGGCTGGCCAAAGCCGTCGACAAATTCCTCGGCACCCCCGTCACCTCCATGGTGATCACCGGCGGCGCCGCCCGCTCCGACTCCTGGTGCCAGATCTTCGCCGACGTCCTCGGCACCGAAATCCGCCGCGACGCCAACCCGGTCACCGTGAACGCCCGAGGAGCCGGCTGGATCGGCGCGGTCGGCGCCGGCCTGATCACTTTCAGCGACATCCCAGCCCTGACCCGCAACGACCACGTCTTCACACCGGGCCCCGACCACCACCGCTACCTGGAGATCTACGACATCTACCAGGACCTCCACAAACGCCTGGCCCCCGTCTACCGCCGCCTGAACAGCCCACCACCCACCCCCACCCCGTAGTCCCAGCCGGCGAACAGCCCCCGCACAGCCGGCGGCCCCCCAGACACGCCCCGGCCCCGAGCCCACCCATCCCGGCTCACCACACCACCCCAAATCGCGTGCCAACTTGCGGCGCGGAACAAACCGGTATGCGGCACGTCGACACCCCCCTCCGCAATCATGGTGACTTCCGGCCCGGAGCCAACCACAACTCGGCACACCCGCCCCGCCCCGGCCCTGTGGTGACTTGCGGCCCGGAACGCGCCGTAAGTCGGCACACGCCGCCCCGCCCCCGGTCGCGTGGTGACTTGCGGGCCGGAACGCGCCGTAAGTCGGCACACCCCACCCCGCCCCCGGTCGCGTGGTGACTTGCGGGCCGGAACGCGCCGTAAGTCGGCACACGCCGTGCCGTTCCGGGCCGTGGGGTGGCCTTGGGGATGGGGGTGCTGCGGATGGGTGATCCCGGGTGGTCAGGTGCAGGTGGTTTCGAAGACCTCGGGGAGGGTCAGCGGGGACGGGGATAACGGTGGGCCGTCGTGGTCGGCGGCGAACGCGGCCAGGAAGTAGCCGACCAGGCGGCGGGCGTTGGCTTCGGCGGTGCGCGGGTACAGCTCGACCAGGCCGGCGACCGAGGCGACGATCAGGGACATGTCCGACGGTACGAAGTCCGGGCGCAACCGGCCGGCCGCCTGGGCACGGGCGACCAGTTCGGTGTAGCCGCGTACCGCCCGGGCACGGTCCTCACCGATGGTGCCCGCGTCAGGGAACGAAGCCAGGAACGCCGCGCCGAAACCCCGCTCCCGAGCCTGCAGCACGCACACGTCGGCGATCATCATCCGGAAACCACGCCACGGATCAGGATCGGACAGCGCGTCTTCAACTGCCGCCACACACGTCGCGAACTGTTCGGCGAATACCGCGGTGACCAGCTCGTCCTTGGTAGGGAACCGGCGGTACAGCGTGGCCGTCCCGATCCCGGCGCGGCGGGCGATCGACGCCATCGGCACCGCCAGGCCCCGCTGGGCGAACAGCTCCCGGGCCACCTCGACGATACGGTCCCGGTTGCGCCGGGCGTCGGAACGCAGGGACGGAAGTGGAGACGCCGGGGCACCCATTCTTGTCACTTTAGGCCGGGCGTCCGAAACCACCGGTACCGTCCCGGCATGCACAGCTCAGTGAAGCCGTTCGTCGACCGGTTCAACCGATGCGCCGTGGCGCTGCAGGACTCGCCGCGGGTGGGCCGGCTGGTGGGCCGGCGGATGACCGTGGTCACCTACTCCGGACGCCGGTCGGGCCGGGAGTTCAGCATTCCGGTCGCCTACTTCCGGCAGCCGGGCGGCGTCCGGATCGACGTGATGATGCCGGATGCCAAGAGCTGGTGGCGCAACTTCACCGGCGCGGGCGGGCCCCTGTCGCTCCGACTCGATGGCACGATCGTTTCCGGTCATGCCGTCGCACAGCGCACCGCCAAGGGCCGGGTAGAGGTGACCGTCACGCTGGCCGGCTGACCGGCCCACGATCCGGAACGCCGCGGCGCCGGAGAACGAGCGCCGCGGCCGGTCACCGCACGAAAGACGAAGCGGCGAGCCGGTCACCGCATGAAAGACGAAGCGGCGAGCCGGTCACCGCATAAAAGACGAAGCGGCGAGCCGGTCACCGCATGAAAAGGCGCAACGGCGAGCCGGTCGCCGCGTGAAAGGCGTGACGGCGAGCCGGTCAGGGTGTGAACAGGCGGCGGGCCTCGGTCGCCACCGCCGGGGACATCACCGGCTCCCACGCGGCGAACAGCCCGGTGAAGTGGTCCCGGTGCTCGGCCAGCAGCGCCGGGTCATGCTCCAGCACATCCAGCTCGTTGACCACCGACAGGTCCACGAACGGCGTCACCTGCCAGTCCGCAAGCCGCGTCACCGACCCGGTGAACCGGTCGGTCACCCGATGTGTGGCCGCCAGTTCCGGCCAGCTCTCGTCGCGATCGCAGGCACCGTACAGATAGACGAGTTCTTCCGCGTCCGGGCCGATCAGCTCGATCAGCGTGATCCGGTCCTGCCAGAAGACCAGGGCCAGATCAAAACCGTCCGTCCCGTACGCGGCATGCGTCAGCCCCGCCGCCTGCACCACCGGGTCGTGACCGATTCTGGCCAGCCGCTCCTCGACCCGGCACAGGTGCGCGTAGAGCGTCCCGCCTGGATGCGTGACACTTTCGGTGCCGCGTTCACGCAGCCACTCACGGACCTTCGGATCCACGTCCATGATCCAAAAGTAGGGGTTCGCCCGGCCTCAGTACAGCTTGACGTTATTCGCCTGCTGTGCATTCCGGCTGATGACAGGCTCGGGGCAACGGGCTTGCTCGATACCGTCGCCGATCGGGTCGCCGCCGGCGAGACCGTCACCTTCCGCTCGATGCGAGCCGCAACGCGGCACACGAGGGGAGGGCACGACCCCTACAGCATCCTAGGAGGATAGGCGGATAACCTCGGCCGTCCGGACGATCTTCGGAGCGGAACCCTGGAGAACTCGCTCCCGGTGCCGACGTGGACGGTCATGCCTGGATTCGTACACGCCAGCTTTCCCCCGGCCGGCCCCCTGGAGCCGATCGTCCGGACCACTCCGAGGCCGAGCCGCATCATCCGGCCACCGGTGGAGACGGCCGTCGCCGCCGATGTCCCGAGCAGGGCGCTGAGTCTCCGGGAGGAGCACGACGTGTGACGCGCGCCGCATCTGTCACATCGCGGTAGGCCGTCCTGTCTGAGAGGGCATCGGACGTACTACCGAGAAGGAGCAAGCCATGCAGGCTCGTCTCGACCTTTTCCGCAACCCGGTCGCCGGTGAGATCCTGAAGCACTTCGCCGCGGCCGGCGCCGCGCTGACGGGCTCCGGGCTGCCGGCGGCCACGAGGGAGCTGGTGCTGTTGCGGGCCAGTCAGATCAACGGATGCGCGTTCTGCGTCGACATGCACACCAAGGAGGCCGCCCACGCCGGTGAGACCGGCCAGCGGTTGCATCTGGTGGCGGTCTGGCGGGAGGCGACGGTCTTCACCGACGCCGAGCGTGCGGCACTGGAACTGACCGAGCGGGGCACCCGGATCGCCGACGCGGCCGGGGGTGTGCCGGACCAGGTGTGGGCGAACGCCGCGAAGCACTACGACGAGGACCAGTTGACCGCGCTGGTCGCGACGATCGCGGTGATCAACGCGTTCAACCGGTTCAACGTGATCGTGCGGCAGCCCGCCGGGTCGTACCAGGTGGGCCGGCAGCTGTGACGACGCCCGAGGAGAACGGCGGCGGCCGGTTACCGGCCGCCGCTGTTCTCCATCGCGTACGGGATGACCGGCTCGCTGTCGATGGCGTTCCTGGTGCTGTTGGAGACGTTGTCGCCGGTGGAGCGGGCGGTGTTCATGCTGCGGGAGGTCTTCGGGTACGGCTACCCCGAGGTGGCCGCGTTCGTCGGCCGGCCGGAGGCGAACCGCCGGCGGATCCGGTCCCGCGCCCGGCAGAGGATGACGGCCTCGGAGTCCCGGTTCGGATCATTCACCGGCCCGTCAGTCGGAGGCCGCCGAGTTGGCCGGGCGCTTCGTCGAGGCCGCCGCCGGCGGTGACATCGAGTCATTGATGGCGTTGCCGGCCCCGGAGGTGCTGATCGTGGCTGACGGGGGGGTGGCGAGGCCAGGGTGCTGGCGGCCCCGCCGTCCGGCCGCACCCGGGTGGCACCCTATGTGGTGATTTGCCGCAAACCCACGGCTAGCATGTGGATCATGAAGTTGCGTGAGGACGAGGTTCGTGTCGGCGACATCCGGACCGTGGTGATCCGGCCGGCCCGGGACGGCGGGACCTGGCCGGGAGTGCTGCTCTACACCGACATCTTCCAGCTCACCGAGTCGACGCTGCGGACCGCGCGACGGCTGGCGAGCGAGGGTTTCCTGGTGGCGGTGCCGGAGATCTATCCGCGCGGGCCGCTGGCCGGGGTCGCCCTGGAGTTCGACGACGCCGGGAAACAGCGGGGGCTGGCCGGGGCGGCGGCCACCTCGACCGCCGAGTTCGACGCGGACCGGCTGGCCCTGCTCGATCATCTGTCCGACCGCGACGATGTGGACCGGCTGTTCGTGACCGGGTTCTGCATCGGCGGGCACCTGGCGTTCCGGGCGGCGTTCGACTCCCGGGTGGAGGCCACCGTCTGCTTCTATCCGACCGGCCTGCACAACGGGGCGCTGGGGAAGGACGCCGACGCGGGGACGCTGCCGCGGGCCGGGGAGATCCAGGGCCGGCTGTCGATCGTGTTCGGCAGTCAGGATCCGCATGTGCCGGCGGACGCGAGACTGGACATCATGCGACGCCTGTACGCGGACGGGTTGACCGACCTCGAACTGCACGTCCACACGGGTGGCGAGCACGCGTTCATGCGTGACGTCGGCCCGCGGCACGACCCGGCACTGACCGACCGGGCGCTGGCCGGGGCGGTGGCCTTCTTCCGGGAGACCTAGCTTTCACAGGCTTCGATGTCTGAACATCCCGGGAAGAGTCTGCGTCTCCCGGCGTACCCCGGGTGCGGTTGTCCAGGGAGTCGGCGTACACGATGGAGACCACGGTCGCCGCCGTCACCGGGGGCGACGGCGGCGCGGACGACGTGGCACTCACCCCGAGCACCGCACGCCGTGTCCGGGTGACCAGCGTGACCCGGGCCACCCGGTACGGGCTGTCACTGTCCGAGCTGGAGGTCTACCGGCACTAGCTCATCACGGAGATGCAGAACGGGTGACCGGCCGGGTCCAGCAGGACCCGCCAGCGATCCGGCTGCGGCTGGAAGTCCGGCTTGGTGGCGCCGATCTCGATCAGCGCCGCCTCGCCGGCCTCCAGGTCCGGCACCGCCAGTTCCAGGTGCGCCTGCTTCGGCACCTCCTGACCGGGCCAGGTCGGCGGCACGTACTCGTCCACCTTGGCGAGCCCGAGGCCGGTGCCGGGCGCACCGAGGAAGACGAACTCGTCGCTGGTGAAGGTGGTCTCCAGGCCGAGCGCCGCGACGTAGAAGCCGGCGAGCGCGACCGGATCGTCGCAGTCCAGGGAGAAGCCGCTGTAGGTGGCGATTGCCATGATCGTGTCCTTTCGTCGCCACCCACCCTGTCAGTCATGACTGACATCCTGTGGCAGTCTTCTGAGAATGCGCGCCAGCCGGCTGATGTCAGTAGTCCTCCTGTTGCAGGATCGCGGGAGGCTCTCCGCCCACCAGATCGCCGCGGAGCTGGGGGTGTCGGTGCGGACCGTCTACCGCGACATCGAGGCCCTCGGCGCGGCCGGGGTCCCGGTGTATGCCGAGATGGGTGCCAACGGCGGATATCAGCTGGTCGACGGCTACCGGACCCGGCTCACCGGGCTCACCCCGCAGGAGGCCGCGTCGATCTTCCTGGCCGGGGTGCCGTCGGCGGCCGCCGAACTCGGGCTGGGCGCCGTCCTGACCACCGCCGAGCTGAAACTGCGGGCGTCCCTGCCGGCCCGGCTGAACCGGCACGTCGACGAGATCCGTGACCGATTCCACCTGGACCCGGCCGGCTGGTTCCGGGAGACCGAATCCCATCCCCACCTGGCCGCGCTGGCCGGCGCGGTGTGGAACCGCCGCCGCGTGCTGATGCGTTATCGCCGCTGGCGGGAGCCCCGCGAAGTGGACCGGGACATCGCACCGCTCGGCATCGTCCTCAAGGCGGGCGTCTGGTATTTCCTGGCTCTCGCCGGGCCGGGCACGCCGGAGATCCGCACCTACCGGGTGGCGACGATCCTGGATTTGACCGTTCTCGACGAGACGTTCGACCGGCCGGAGGACTTTGATCTGGCCGGCACGTGGGCGCGCTGGGCGGTCGACTTCGAGCGGCGCCTGCACCGCGCCGAGGCCACCGTGCGCCTGTCACCGGCCGCCCTCACCCGCATCCCCTACCTGATGACCCGAGCGATGGCCCGCAACGTCGACGACGCGATCGGCCCGCCCGGCCCCGACGGCTGGACGACGGTCACGCTACCGATCGAGTCGGTCGGACACGCCCACGCCGAGTTCCTGCGCCTCGGCGCGGACATCGAGGTCCTCGCCCCCGCCGAGCTACGCGACTCGATGCGGTCCACCGCACGATCAATGTCATCGATGTACGGCTGACCGCCTCGCAGTCCGCTCCACACGACCATGCCGAACCGGCTTCCACAGGTGTACGGCCGTCCAGCCTCGATCGACGGTGTACCAGAGTCCCGGTGACGCGGTCCGGGCCGTGCCGGTGACCGGAAACGGATAGGTGATCGGTCCGCTCGCGGTCATCGTGGTCAGGTCGATCAGCCAGTGCCGGGAGCCGTCCTCCGTCCCGACGACGGCGAACCCGTTCTCGGGGACGGCGCCCTCGAAGTCCCAGGGCGACCCGTCCACGCTGTCGAGTTCACGCAGTGTCGCGCCGTCGGACGTACGGTTCAGGTAGAGCGTCCCCTGACCGAGGTCGGTGGTCAGGTAGGACTCGCCGTCCGGGCTCACACCCAGCAGGATCTCCTCCGGATGCCGGCGCACCGTCAGGGCCTCACCGTCCCAGTGACCCCACAGGACGGGCGAGCCCTCCTCCCCCTCGGCGACGGTCAGGGCCATCCGGGACGGGTCGGGATGCGGGCAGTGGCAGGAGGCCGAGCCGACGGTCCCGGTCGGGGCCCGGCCCAGCACCGCACCGTCCGCCGGGTCGACGACCAGCCACTCCTCCTCGTCACCGGCCCGGACGTGCAGCCGGAGCAGGCGGCCGTCCGGGGAGAACGCGGCCGATCCCCGGTCGGCGTGCTGATGGTGACGGTCACCGGCGTACTCCGTGAACGACTCGTGCCCCACCTCGCACACGGTCTCGGACCAGCAGCCGTGCCGCAGCTCCCACCGCGTCACACCGGCACCGTCCACTGCCACGGCCGCGTGCACACCGGCGAACACCGCCAGGTCACCGGAGGGCGCCACGGTCACCGTGCCGAACTCGGCGGGCCACGGTGCCGGGAACTCACGATCCGGGCGGCGACCCGACGGGTCCCGTACCACCAATCGGGTCCCGCGACGTTGAATCAACGATCCATAGGTCATCACGGGTGCCTCCGCACCCGGCAGTGGAGCCTCGACCGTGGCGACGAGCAGCGCCTCAGGTCCCGGCCGCATGCGGCGACTCCTTCGTCACCGTGACGGGCGGCGGCGGGGCGGGGTTCGCGGCCGGCCCGTCGAGCACCGCGTCGATCCGCATCCGGTCAGCCTAGGGTAGGCCGTATGGCGATCATCGTGACGCCCTATCGGGTGGATGTTCCGGAGTCGTCGCTGACGCTGCTGCGGGAGCGGCTGGCCGGTGCCCGGTGGCCGGAGGCGTCGCCGGTGGACGACGCCTTTCCGCTGGTGCTCACGCACGGCTGGCCCGGGTCGGTGCTGGAACTCGCCGGGCTGGCCGGGCCGTTGACCGCGGCCGGGTTCCACGTGGTGATCCCGTCGCTGCCGGGGTACGGGTTCAGCGACAAGCCACGGACACCCGGGTGGGGTGTGGAACGGATCGCGGACACCTGGGCGGCGGTGATGGGCGCGCTGGGATACCGGCGGTTCGGGGCGGCCGGCAGCGACTGGGGTACGAGCGTGTCGAGCTGCCTGGCCGCCCGGCATCCGGATCGGGTGGCCGGCATCCACCTGATTCCGCCGCTGGCCGGGCCCGGCGACGATGACGACCGCACCGGCGCGGAACGGCGGGAGCGGGAGGAGCTGGCCGAGCGGGGGCGGAACTCGTCGGGTTACTCGGAGATGCACCGGACGGCGCCGCAGACCGTCGGGTACGCGCTGATGGACTCCCCGGTTGGTCTATGCGCGTGGATGGCCGAGAAGTTGATCTCGTGGGGTGACGGCCTGAGCCGGGACCAGATCCTGGATCAGGTCACGTTGTACTGGCTGACCGGCACCGCCGCGTCGTCGGCACGTCTGTACGCCGAGAGCATCGACGTGGTCTCCACATGGATCGACGGCGCCGGCGTCGATCCGGTCGACGTGCCCACCGGCGCCTCGATCTTCCGGCACGAGGTGCCCCGGCCGTCGCGCCGGTGGGCGGCCCGCCGCTATCCGGACATCCGGTACTGGGCCGAACACGGCCGGGGCGGGCACTTTCCGGCGCTGGAGGTGCCGGAGCTGCTGGTCACCGACCTGTGCGCCTTCTTCGACGGTCTTCGGTGACGCCGGCCGGAGACGGATCCGGTGACCGCGGAGGATCGTGGCGGGGCTGTCGACGCCGGCCTTCTTCCCGCGGGTCGGGCCAGGGGACTCCGGCTCCGGTCGTTCCACTTCAGACCGCGGCGCCGGGATGAACAGCGGTCACCGGGAGGCCGGTGCCGATCTCGGGGCCGCTGTCCGGGCTGACCGTGGCCAGTCGGCGACGGCGCGCCAGCCACACGATCACCGCGGCGAATCCGAGCAGGATCGGCAGGTCGGCCGCGGCCAGCTGCCACGGCATGTCCGCTGCGGTCTCGTCCATCTCGAGTTGCCCGAAAGCGCCCGCCACGACGCTGCTGATCAGGTTGTTCATGACGTGCAGGGCGATCGCCGCCTCCAGACCGCCGGTGAGCACCGTCACCCAGCCGGTGACCACGCCGAAGACCAGCAGATCGGCGAAGCCGAACGGCGTACCCCATCCGTGCAGTGCGGCGAACACCAGCGCCTGCGCCACGATCGGCACCCACGGACTGCGGAACCACGCGCCGAGCGCCTGCAGCAGCCAGCCCCGGCACAGGTACTCCTCCGCCGCCGCCTGCAACGGCACCACCAGGAACAACACCGCCGTGGACGTCAGGAACGGCCCCCACCCGGCCAGCGGGTCGTCGAGGCCGGCGTCCTGCCCGGTCAGCGCCCCGAGAGCCGTACCCCCGATCAGGAAGAGAATGATCGCGATCGCCGCGACCGGCACGCAGATCATCAGCCATCGCCAGCGGATCCGGCCCTCGACCGAGGAGAGGGTGCCCGCCGGGCGGCTCTGGATCAACCGGGCGGCCAGCAGGATCATCGGCAGCAGCGCGGCGATCGACAGGAACCCGACGGCGAGTTCGGCGAGCGGACCGAAACCGGCCATCCCGTCCGGGCCGTCCGGCCGCCCGCTCAGCTCGGCGGCGACGACGTAGGCGACGTAGACGAGCAGCACCACGGCGATGCCACCGAGGAGGGCGAAGAGCGTGCCGAGGAGGGTCCGCCACCAGCGGTGGGCGGGGGTCCGGGCCAATCGGTGGTACGGGGTTCCCGGAGGCGCTGTCATCAACATGTACTGAAGTCTCGTCAACGCCGGCCACGGACGGATCTGGCCCCGGCCGGATATTCATCCCTACCCAGCGATATAGACGTGCAGAATGCTGGCATGGAACCACCCGAGATGATCAATGCCGGCACCCTGGTCCTGAAGCGCTGGGAGCCGGAGTGGGCCGGCGAGCTCCTGGCTGCGGTCCGGGAGTCACTGCCCGAGTTGACGCCGTTCCTGCCGTGGGCGACCGACGACTACGAACTGGCCAACGCCCGCGCCTACCTCGCCGACGCCGATCACCGATGGGCGAAGGACACCGATTACCAATACGCGATCTTCACCTCGATCGGCGAACTGATCGGTGGCATCGGCCTGCACACCCGGGGCGGCCCGGACATGCTGGAGATCGGTTACTGGCTGCGGTCGCCGTTCGCCGGCCGGGGCCACATGACCACGGCGGTGGAGGCGCTGACCCGTGTCGTGTTCACGCTTCCCGGCATCACGCGGGCGACGATCCGGCACGACCCGCGCAACACCGCGTCCGGCCGGGTCGCCGAGAAGGCCGGCTACACCGAGGCGTCCCGGCGGGTGCTCGAGGACGGCACCACCGAGATCATCCAGGAGCGGGCCGCGACCTGAGCCCGCCGGGAGACGGCGTCACCGCAGGATCACCACGCCACGGGGTGGCAGGGTGGGCGGCGCGCCCGCCAGCGGGGACAGGTCGACCGGGCCGGCGGTCCGGTTGATCAGGAAGCGGGTGGTGCCGCGGATCGCGAGTTCGACCGGGCCCCGCAGCTCCGGCGGCAACTCGCTGGCGACGCCGGCCGGGCCGAGCAGATCGTCGAGGATCACCGCTAGGCCGCCGGGGCCCAGCCGGGTGGAGACGTAGGCCGCCGACCCCTCCCCCACCTCACGCCGGGTGACGGCCGCCCCGCCGTCGCGGTATCCGGCCAGCACCTTGACCGACCCGTCCACGACCTCGACGCTTTCCGACCACAGGGTGCCCGACGTGCCGTTGGTCAGCGGGGCCGAGTCCCCGTCGAGCAGTGGTGCGAACTCCTCGACCCGGATGCCGAGCAGGTCACGCAGCGCACCCGGGTAGCCGCCGAGCCAGGCGTGATCGTTCTCGTCGACGATGCCGGAGAAGTAGGTGGTCACCAGGTGACCGCCGGCCGACACGTACTCGGTCAGGCGCTGCCGGAGTGTCGCCGGCACCACGTGCAGGATCGGCGCCACCAGCAGCCGGTAACCGCTCAGGTCGGCGCCGGCCGGGACGACGTCGGCGCGGATGCCCCGGTCGAGCAGAGCGGTGTACCAGTCGAGGGCCTCCTGCCGGTAGCGCAGCCGGTCGGTGGGGTGTGAGTCGAGCTCGGCGGCCCACCACGACTCGTAGTCGATCAGCACGGCCACGTCGGCGGGCGTACGGGCGATACCGGCCACGTCCGACAGTGATCGCAACCGCGCGCCGAGTGCGGTGACCGACCGGAAGATCGCGCTGCCCGTCCCGGCGTGCGGCAACATCGCCGAGTGGTATTTCTCGGCGCCGGCCCGTGACTGCCGCCACTGGAAGAAGCACACGCCGTCGGCACCGTGGGCGACGTGGGTGAGCGAGTCGCGTTCCAGTTCACCGGGGAGTTTCGGCAGGTTGACCGGCTGCCAGTTGACCGCGCCGGTGGAGTGCTCCATCAGGAACCAGGGCCGGCCGGTGATCAGGTTGCCGGACAGGTTGGCCGAGAACGACAGCTCGTCGCGGCTCTGCGGGCCGGGGCGTACATAGTGGTCGTTGGCGACGAAGTCGACCTCGGCCGCCCAGTCGGCGTAGTTCATGTCGTTGATGTCACCGGCCACCATGAAGTTCGTGGTGACCGGGATGTCCGGGGTGATCTCGCGCAGGATCCGCCGCTCGGCCAGGTAGTGGTCCTTCAGCGCGTCCGACGAGAACCGGCGGAAGTCCAGCTGCTGGGTCGGGTTGACCGGTCCGTTGGCGTGGCGGGGCGGCAGGATCTGCTCCCACTCTCCGTAATTCTGGGACCAGAACGCCGTACCCCAGGCGCTGTTCAGGTTGTCCAGGTTCGTGTATTTGCGGCGCAGCCAGATCCGGAAGGCGCGCGCCGCGTCGTCGGAGTAGTCGTGGACGTTGTGGCAGCCCAGCTCGTTGTTGACGTGCCAGGCGGTGAGCGCGGGATGGTTCGCATACCGCCGGGCGAGCTTACGGACCAGTCGCAGCGCGTGATCGCGGAAGACCGGCGACGTGGGCCGCCAGTGCTGGCGTGCGCCCGGCCAGACCGTGCGGCCGTCCCGGTCGACCGGCAGGATCTCCGGATGCTTCGTGGTCAGCCACGGCGGCGGCGACGCGGTCGGGGTGGCCAGGTCGACAGCGATTCCGCTGTCGTGCAGCAGGCCGATCACCTCGTCGAGCCACGCGAAGTCGTAGCGGCCCTCGGCCGGCTCCAGGCGCGCCCACGCGAAGATCCCGAGCGACACGACGGTGACACCGGCCTCGCGCATGGCCCGCACATCCTCGGCCCAGATCTCGCGCGGCCACTGCTCGGGGTTGTAGTCGGCGCCGAACTCGATCCGCGGTTCGCCGTCCCGTTTCAACCATCGGGGAGCCTCTCGCGGTACGCGTAACGCGCTCGCGAAGAACCCCAGCGACACGTCCACCGGCTCGGGCTCGCCGAGCGGACGGTTGAGGTGGCCGTGTGTCGAACCGCGGGCCACCAGGGTGTCGACCTCGACGCCCACCTCCCGCAGCTGCCGGGCCAGCAACTCGCCGGAGGGGCGCAGGCCGTCGTGCTCGGACAGCAGGATGTGCACCGGCGGCAGGCCGTCGAGGCGGGCCGCACCGGGCAGCGCCTCGGGCGGCAGATCGCTGATCCGCCCGACATAGTTGCGGACCATGTCCTCGATGCCCTCGGGGTCGCGCTCCAGCCCGCCGGCCGGCACCGGGAAGTGCACGAACGGGTAGGCGAGCAGGATCAGATCCGGGCGACGGCCGGAGTCACGGGCGCGCAGCGCGGCGCCCAGGGCGAGGGCCGCTCCCGCGCTGGCGCCGCCGATCGCGCGGCGGTCCGGCAGATCGTCGCGCCCGGTCACCCACTGCCAGACGGCGTGCACGTCGTCGACCGGCACCGGGTAGCGCACCCCGTCGACGGCGAGGCGGTAGCCGACCGAGACGACGATCGCGCCGGCGCGCCGGGCCAGCTCGGCACCGACATGATCGGATTCGGGCATGCCGAGCGCGCCGTGCCGGAACCCGCCACCGTGTGCCCAGACCAGCACCGCGCCGGGGATGCCGTCCGGCTCGAAGACCCGCACCGGGATCGCTCCGTGCGGACCGTCGACCTGGATCTCGGTGTACATATTGCTCCGCACCTCATCACACCCCGGGCAGTGAAACGTATTAACTCACCCTAGGCACGGCCCCGGAGACCGGGCAAGCGATTCGTCAGGCGAACCCGCCGTTGCTCAGCAGCAACTGTCCGTTGATCCACTGCCCCTGCGGTGAGCAGAGGAACTCGACCAGGTTCGCGACGTCCCGGGGCGTGCCGAGCCGGTTCAGGGGTGTCGCCGCCAGGGCCGAGTCGCGGATCTCGTCGTTCATCCAGCCGGTGTCCACCGGTCCGGGATTGATCACGTTCGAGGTGATCCCGAGGTGGGCCAGCTCGCGGGCGGCGGCGATGGTGATCCGGTCGAGCGCGCCCTTGCTCGCCCCGTACGGCATGTTCCCCACGGTGTGATCGCTGGTCAGCGCGATGATCCGCCCGGTGCCGTGGGCGCCCCGGAACCGCCGGCCGTGCTCCCGGATCAGCAGCCAGGACGCCCTGGTGTTCACCGCGAAGTGCCTGTCGAAACTCTCCACGGTGGTGTCCAGCAGCCCCGAGTTCACCGACTCGCAGTGGCTCATGATCAGCGCGGTCACCGGGCCGAGCCGTCGCTCCACCTCGTCGAACACCACCGCGGGCGTCCCGGTGTCGGTGAGGTCGGCCTCGATCGCCATCCCGCGGCCGCGCAACGACGCCACGATCTCATCCGGCGCGCCCGCCTGCACACCCCACGTCATCCGCTCGTCGTAGCCGCTCCAGTAGGTGATCGCCACGTCCCAGCCGGCCGCGTCCAGCCGGGCCGCGATGCCGGCCCCGATCCCCACGGTCCGTCCCACCCCGGTGACCAGTGCCACCGGCCGCGCGCCACCGTCCACCATGGTGCCCTCCTCCGCTCGGCATCCCACTATAGGAACCGGCGGGAGTCATGCGATGCGGGCCGGAGGGTCCAGGTGGATCCGGTGTCGTCACCACCACCGGCCCGCGCCAGCCGGAGAACGGCGCGACCCCGCCGATCCGCTCCACCGGCACCGCCCCGGCCGTGCCGCACCTGCCCGGACTCCCCGAGGTGGCCGAGGAGTTCGCGAGGGAAGACCAGGCCGCCTGGGCGCTGGCCCGGCTCGAATCGGCGGCCGGACGGGCACCGTTCGACGCGAACGCGATCCCGGCGTACGGCGTCTTCTACACCGGATGGACCAACCGGCTGCGCGGCGGCCTGCTCACCTTACGTGACGACCCGGCGCAGCGGGCCCGGCTGATCGACGACTCGGCGGCGCTGGCCGCGGCGTTCGACGCGGCACCCACCCCGTTCCTGACCGCCTACCCCGGCCAGGCGTGGCCGTGCGACTCGGCGGTGGCGATCGCCTCGCTGCGGCTGGCCGACACGGTCACCGGCGGGACCCGGTTCGCGCCGACCGTGGAACGCTGGGTGCAGCGTTCCCGGGGCCTGCTCGACCCGGCGACCGGCCTGCTCCCGCACTACGTGGACGCGCTGACCGGCGCGCTGGTGGACGGCCCCGCGGCACCTCGCAGGCGATCATCCAGCGGTTCCTGCCGGAGATCGACAGCGGGTTCGCCCGCGAGCAGTACCGCACGTTCCGTGACCGGTTCCTGGACCGGCCGCTGGCGCTCGGCCCGGCGATCCGGGAGTACCCGCACGGCGCCGACGGCCCCGGCGACGTCGACTCCGGGCCGCTGATCCTCGGCATCAGCCTGTCCACCACCGTCGTCGCGCTCGGCGCCGCCCAGGCCAACGGCGACGCGAGCCTGGCCGGGGCGCTGGCGGGTTTCGGTGAGTTCGCCGGGCTGCCGGTCGGCACCCTGGACACCAAGCGGTACGCGTTCGGCCTGGTCCCGATCGGGGACGCCTTCCTGGCCTGGTCGAAATCGGCCATCCCGGCCATCGCTGACGGCCCGGAGCCGGCGCTGTCCGGCTGGTGGCGGCTGCCCCTGCTGACCGTGCTGCTGGTGATCGGGCTGGGCCCGTGGATCCCGGCGATCCGCAGGTCGGTGCGGGCACGCCGGCGGGCGCACCGGGTCCCGCACGACGATGTGCGTGCCTAGCATGACGTGCTCGGCGCCACCGGCGTCGCGCTCCAGGACCATCCGGGCCGCGGTCCGTCCGGCTCCCCATCCGGCACGTGCACGGTGGCCGGGCCGATGTCCCCGGCGGGCGGCAGGTAGCCGTACCGATGGTCGGGGCGGTTCATGCGGTCCCGCGGCGCGGGCGGACCACGCTGATATAGCGGCGGGTTCCGCCGGGAGGGATTCCTTCCACGGACGGGGTGGCCGGGCCCGCACCGAGCAACGGCACCGCCGCCGAACCTGCCCGGTGTTCCGCCTGCGCCCCCGTTGATCTCGCGCAGGCGGAACACCGGTCAGAGCGCGGCGATCTCCGCCCGGCTGAGTGCGCCGTCGGCGACCAGGACACTGATCTCCCTGGTCAGCGGCGCGCCGGGTTTGATCGTCAGGGTGTCCTCCCAGGCGTGGGCGACACAGACGCCGTTGTAGTCGCCGGTCCGGGCGAACCATCTGTCCTCGCCGGCCAGACCCCGGAACACCAGCGTGTACGCCCCACCGACGGTCATCGCCAGCCACTCGTCGGTGGCACCGTGCGCCTCCCCGCCGGACGGGACGAACGCCTCCGCCGCACCGGCCGTGGCCCGCCAGAAGAAGCCGCCGTAACCCGCCCCGCCGGTGCGGCCGTTGGTGGCCGGGCTGCCGACCGTCACCTCGGCCTGGGCGGGGGCGGCCAGCTCGTACCGGAAGTGCAGCTCCCAGCCGCGCACGGCGGACCGGGCGGTGACCGACCGCCGCTCCCGCAGGATGGTCCGGTCGGCGCCGTCACACCAGCGCAGGGTCTCGGTGAAACCGCCGTCGGCCGGCTCCCGCCCGTCGGACAGCACCCGGCCGTGGTCGTCGCGCCAGATGTAGCCCTCGTCACGCACGTAGGTGCGCCCGCCCCACACGTTGATCCCGTCGACGTCCTGCATCGTCACCGAGACGCCCAGGTGCCAGGGATGATCCTCCGGGTACTCGTCGGTGACGACCACACCGCCGAGGGTCCGGACCGGGTGCAGGTAGGGCCGTGGCGCCAGGCGGATGTCGACGTCGGGGGTGGCCACGTAGGTGGCGACGGGGGTCCCGTCGACGATCAGTTCGGTCATCCTCAACCCTCTCTCTGCGCAGCCTGCGGCCTGCGGGTAAGCGCTTTCCCTCCGGCAAACTAGCCGCCGGGCCGGGCGGAGGCAAGAACGGTGTGCTCCGCCGGCTCGAACCTGACCTCGGCCTGCCCCGCCCGGGACCCCGGCACAGTCGTGCCGGCACGATGGAGAACCGGTCAACCGACCGGTGAGAGGGCGGACCGGCCGATCGGGTCGGCCATCAACGCGCCGAAACCCCGCTCGGCGGCACCGATCAGCGTGGCGTCGTCGCCGAGGCCGGCCGGCAGCAGCCGGGCCCGCTCCCGGGACACCGGCATACCGTGCTGCTTGATCCGGGCGTTGACCTGTGGCGCGGCCGCCGCGTACAACTCACGCAGGGTGCCGCCGAAGACCACCACGCCCGGGTTGAACAGGTTGATCAGGTTGGCGACGCCGATGCCCAGCCAGTCCCCGGTCCGGGCGACGGCGCCGGCCGCGGCCCGGTCCCCCGCGGTGGCGTCGCGGACCACGGCCCGGACCGCGTCCCGGCCGAACTCACCGGCCCGGCCGGCCGCCTCCAGCAGGGCGTACTCCCCGGTCTCGGCCTCCAGGCAGCCGCTGGAACCACACAGACACTCCCGGCCGCCGTACGGGTTGACCAGCATGTGGCCGACCTCGCACCCGTACCCGCTCTCGCCGCCGAGCAGTTGCCCGCCGACCAGGATGCCGCCGCCCACCCCGACGTCGCCGTGCAGGTAGATCAGGTCCGGTGAGCCGATCCCGGCACCCCGCTGGAACTCGGCGAACGCCGCCAGGTGCGCTTCGTTGCCGACCGCGACCGGCAGGCCGATGCCGAGGGCGGCCTCCAGCTCGGTGCCGAAGGCCTGATCCACCCAGCCCATCTCCGGCCCGTACCGCACCATGCCGTCACCGGGCCGGATCATCCCGCAGTAGGACGCCCCGATCCCGGCGCAGACGGTGCCGGGTGGGGCCGCGTCGTAGAGTTCCCGGCCCAGCGCGGCCAGCCCGCCGACCACGGTGTCCAGGTCGGCACCGGTCCGCGGGCGGGTGGTCTCGCGCCGGTCCAGCACCGCGCCGCCGAGCCCGACCCGGGCCGCGACCAGCCGGTCCACCGCCACGTCGAAGGCGAGCACGAACACCCGCCGGGTCTCCGGCCGCACCACGAACGAGGGCCGGCCGGCCCCCTCCGGAACGGCCGGGCTCTCCTCGCTGACCAGCCCGGCCGCGGCCAGTTCGGTGGTCAGGGCGAGAATGGTGCTGCGGTTGACTCCCATCCGCTCGGCGAGCGCCGCCCTGGTCATCGGGCCGCTGGTGTGCACGTGGCGCAGCAGGGTGCCCAGGCTCTTGCGGTGCCTGCTCACGATCGGTGGTTCCTTGCGGGTGGAGCGGACGGGGGATCTCCACCCTCTCACAGGCTCCTACTCGACGCCGACCGGCGAGGGGAACCACGGTCCGCTGAGGAAGTCGGCGACGACCTCCTCGTCCGGTTCGGGCGCCACCGGGGCGAGCCGGCTCCCGGCCGGCCCGAACTGCAACGCCGAAAGGGACTTGTGCGGGGGACGTAGGCAACAGTCCGCCCGGGCCGGGCCGGCCAGGAACGTCGCCCCCGCGACCAGAACGGCGCCGGTCACCAGCAGCCGCACCTTCCTGTTCATCCCACCACTCCTTCCGCGATCGACCTCATCCCGCACAGGGGATCACGGGCGACCACGCGGGGGTGGGCGAATCCGCCGGACATCGGCCGTTCAGGCCCGCCGAACCAGCCACACGGCCGGTCAGGAGTCGCTGACGTGACTCCAGAACTCGTACTCGACGCCGATGCTCTTCAGGAAGCGGCTCTCGCCCAGCGTGATGATCGCCTGGGCGTTCGCCGTCATCAGATCGAGCACGTCGGCGCCCGGATCGCCGCCCAGCGCGGCGACGATCCGGGGCACGTCGGCCGGGCGGACGGTCATGGCGTACTCGTACTCGCCTTCGAACATGTTGCCCGGATCAAGGTCCTGGCCCTGGATGCGCAGCGTGCCGTCCGGCTCGTGGACGACGTCCACGAACAGCTTGTTCGCACTCCAGATGGTCACGCTGCGCCGTTCCATGGACCCCCGCTTACACCGGTGCCTTATCGATGGGGAACTGTACCTCGGTGATCAGTTCCTCGGGACCGGCGACGGCCCGCGGATCGTTCAGGTAGACCTCCCGCGGAGCCCCGTGCGTGCCGATCCCGTGCTCCTCGATCCAGCCGGTGACCACGTGATACGCCGGACCGATCTCCTGGTACGGACCCCGGTGCACGGTCGACGCCACCGTCCCGCCGGGCAGCTCCCGGTACTGCACCGGGCCGGCCGGCAGCACCGTCCCGGACGGCACCGGGAAGCAGACCTCCACCTCACCCTCGGCCCCCTCGTCGATGATGTCGTGGTAGACGACGAACGGCGCGCCCACCGGGGCGATCCGGGCCTGGCCGAGCGCGCCGGCGATGGTGCCGAACGCCTGCTCGACGACGCCACCGATGGTCCCCCGGCCGGCGTGCAGTCGCAGCGCGGCCACCGGACTGTCGGCGATCTCCTTGACCGTCACCTCGTACGGCATGATGTTTCCTCCTCGATCGATGAGACGTTCGAGGAACCGCAGCATCCGCTCCTGCTCGGCCAACCGCTCCCGCAACCGTTCCCGGTGCGCGGACAGCCGCTTCCCGGTCAGCTCCGGATCGTCGCCGGCCAGCAGGTCACGAATCTCCGCGACCGGCATGTCGATCAGGCGCAGTGCCCGGATCGCCTCGGCCCGGCCGGCCTGGCCCCGCCGGTAGTAGCGGTAGCCCGAGTCCGGGTCCACCCGGGCCGGCGCCAGCAGTCCCTGCTCGTCATAGAAGCGCAGGGCCTTGACCGACAGCCGGCTCATCCGGGAGAAGCGCCCGATCGGGATCAGGTCGTCCACGGTTCCTCCTTCACCAACGAGGTTCGGGTCTCCCCTGACAGGAGAGTCAAGTCATTCTCGGTGACACCTCCGCGGTCACCCCGTCCAGGCCGCCCGACGACACCGTGTGGTGGCGTACCAGCGGGGAATCCGGCACCGGCGTGATCTCCCGCCAGGCGGACCAGGACCGGATGGGCGCCGCGTCGGCGCCGCCGGTCAGCTCCCAGGCCGGCACGCGGCACGGCCCGCGGGGATCGCGTGGTACGCCGGGAAGTCCGGCGACAGGTCGCTCCCGGTGACCGCGAGCAGACGGCCCCGGTGGTCCCGCGCCGCCGGAAACCGAGAACCATCCGTCACGAACGCGGAACGCGGAACCCGGACGGTCGGGGGCAGTGGTTCGGCCGCCCGGGTCCCACGCAGCGCCAACGCTACAAAAAGGCCGCCGACACCGGCGGGTGAAAAACCGGGTCACCCGCCCGACGGCGTGATCCTCCCGTCGGCCAGCCGCAGCCGCCGGCCCACCCCGATCTCGGCCAGGAACCGTTCGTCGTGGCTGACCACCACGAACGCACCCTGGTACGCGGTCAGCGCGCTCTCCAGCTGCCCGGCACTGACCAGGTCCAGATTGTTCGTCGGCTCGTCCAGCAGCAGCAGCTGCGGAGCCGGCTCAGCGAACAGGACACACGCCAGAGTGGCCCGCAGCCGCTCGCCACCGGACAGCACCGACACCGGCAGATGCGCCCGCTGGCCCCGGAACAGGAACCGGGCCAGCAGATTCATCCGCTCGGCATCCGGCAGCGCCGGGGCGAACGACGCCAGATTGTCCGCCACACTCCGGGCCGGGTCGAGCAGATCGAGGCGCTGGGACAGATACGCGGTCCGGCCCACCGCCCTGGTCGCCACCCCGGAGTCCGGCGCCTGATCGCCGCTGAGCAGCCGCAGCAGCGTCGACTTGCCCGCCCCGTTCGGCCCGGTCAGCGCGATCCGCTCCGGCCCGCGGATGCTCAAGTCGACACCGTCCAGGATCACCCGGCCGCCGTAACCCGCGGTCAGCCCCTCCCCGTGGAAGACGGTCCGGCCCTGCGGGACATGGGTGCCCGGCAGCTCGATCACGATCCGGTCGTCCTGCCGGGCGGCCCGGCTGGCCTGGTCGTAGCGGGCCTGCGCCTGCCCGACCCGGTCACCGTGCACGTCGGCGGACCGGGCCGCGGACACCTCGGCGCCCCGTTTCAGGTTGCCGGCGTGGATCCGGGACAGGCCGGCGCTGGCCAGGTTGCGGGAGGCGGTCGAGGCGCGCCGGGCGGCCCGCTCGCGGGCCTGCTGGGCCTCCCGCTTCTGCCGTTTCAGGTCCTGTTCGGCGCTGCGGACCTGACGGTCCAGAGTCTCCCGGTCCGCCTCCACCGACTCCTCGTAGGCCGAGAAGTTCCCACCGAACCAGGTGATCTCACCGTGATCCAGCTCGGCGATCCGGTCCATCTCGTCGAGCAGCTCGCGGTCGTGACTGACGATCAGCAGCGTGCCCGGCCACGAACGGACCACGCCGGTCAGCCGCTCCCGGGCATCCCGGTCGAGGTTGTTGGTGGGCTCGTCGAGCAGCAGCACATCCGGCCGTTTCAGCAGCTCGGCAGCCAGTCCGAGGGAGATGACCTGGCCGCCGCTGAGGGTGCCGAGCCGCCGGTCGAGGGTCACCTCGGCCAGGCCCAGCCGGTCCAGTTCGGCGCGGGTGCGCTCCTCGATGTCCCAGTCGTTGCCGACGGTGGCGAAATGTTCCTCGGCCGGATCACCGGCCTCGATGGCGTGCAGGGCCGCGATCACCCGGTCGACCCCGAGGACTTCGGCGACCGTCCGGTCACCGGCGAACGGCAGATGCTGCGGCAGATAACCCGGGACACCCCGCACGGTGATCGTGCCCCCGGCCGGCGTCAGCACCCCGGCCACGAGTTTCAGCAGCGTCGACTTACCGGCGCCGTTGACGGCGACCAGCCCGGTGCGCCCCTCGGGCACGGTGAACGACAGCCGGTCGAAGACCGGGGTGTCATCCGGCCAGGAGAAGGAGAGCTCGGAAACGGAGAAAGACATGAAGACCCCAGGGAGCGAATCGGTCTCCGGGCTCACGCCGGCACAGCCGGCGGCTCATCGGAGACGACAACAGACGGACACGTTTCAGGGCACGACAAAGACAGCCGTCACGTGGACGGCCGGGGCGGGGTCTTCACCCTGCGATGTCGTCGTCCCCTGCCATGTCTCTCTCCGATCTGAGGATCACTGCGCGCCAACGATAGCCCACACCCCGCAGACGGCCGAACCGTTTTATCACCGGCAGTCCACCGCCGAACGGATTTCTCACCGGCAGTCCCGCCGCCGACCGTCAGACCGGGTCTCTCCCCAGCCACCGGTCTCACGCGGACACCCGCAGCCTCGATCTCGGCGGATTGACCACCGTTTCGAGTCCCGCTCTCGGCCGCCCGGCCCATTCTCAGTCAAATCCCCGCCGCGGGTGTCCACACCTCCGCCCCCGGCTGGCCGATCTTGGCGGATCCACCACCGTTTCGAGTCTTCTTCTGGGCCGCCGGCCCCTCCGCGGTCAATTCCCCGCGCGAATGTCCGCCTTCCAGCTCCACCCTGGCCGATCTTGGTGGATTTACCACCGTTTCGGGTGGTAAATCCACCAAGATTTCAGATGGGCGGATAGCCCGCACGAAGGATTGACCGCAACGATCAGACGGGAAGAAACAAGACTCTTTGGACGGCCGACCCTCCAGGTTCGCGCCCGAATAGTCCCCCGGCGAGGGATTGAACTCGCCCCGGCGAGGGACTGATGCAAGCGCGGCACAAAAGGCTTTTTGCACTGATAAATCATTCCAGGTCGGACGGAATCGAACACGCGCGCCTGATGGACATGTCTAGTTCGCCGGGCAACCCAGAACTCTCAGCAGTGAGCCGGTCAACTGGTCGGCGGCCTCCTCCACGGACCAGCCGAGAGTCCCGGACAAGTCGACCACCACCCGCTCGTCGAAGATCGTCACCCACATCAGCACCGCGAACCGGACATCCTGCTCCGGCACCGCCCCAGCGGCGATCGCCGCCTCCACCCGCCGGTCCAGCCGTTCGTAGAGGCCGCTGACGAACGAGTCCGAACGACGGGCCAGCACACCACGCGGTGATCGGACATGGACGGCGGCGGCGCCCCAACGGGAGGCCCGGTTCACCCACTCGCGGCAGACCGCGCGGATGTCCGCGATCGGATCCGGTCCTGGGGGCAGATCGTCGAACGCGTCGACGAGGTCGCCGATCATCCCGTTCAGGAAGGCGTCGACGGCGCTCGCGGTGTCGGAGAAGTTCCGGTAGGCGGTGGCCGTCGAGATGCCGGCCAATTCGGCCGCGTCGGCCAGGGCGAATCCGGGGCCCCGCTCGGCGAGCAGCTCACCCACCGCGGCCAGCAGTGCCGCCCGCCGCAGCCGCGCGTCCCCACGTCGCGGCCGTCCCTGATCCCGTGTCTCCGCCGCCGGCATGCCGCCATGCTAGAGCCCACGCCACCGTGCCGACTTCCGGTCCAATCCACGCCACAACTCACCACGCGCACCACAACCAACACCACCGTGCCGACTTCCGGCCCAAACCACGCCACAACTCGGCACGCGCACCACAACCAACACCACCGTGCCGACATGCGGTCCAAACCACGCCACAACTCGGCACGCGCACCACAACCCACACCACCGTGCCGACATGCGGTCTGAACCGCGCCACAACTTGGCACGCGGATCGGGAACGGCGCTGGCGTGCCGAGTTGTGGTCTGGAACGCGCCGGAAGACGGCACGCGATGGGCGGTGACCGGCGCATTCGCCCGGTGGTCGCGTCACGGTCGTGACAACGCGGTTTCTCGCGGGGACGAAGCGGGGCTTTTCACGACCGTACCCACAAAGGGGTTGAACTAGCAGTAACCCGACGGGCACTCGCCGCTGGCCAGCAACTCGTACTGCCGGCAGGAAGGGCAGATCTTGGGTTCGGGGCGGGCCGCGGGCTTCGCCTTCGCCGGCGCGGCGGCCTTGCGGGGGGCCGCCTGCCCGGTGCTGGTGGCGCGGGCCCGGGGAGCGGCGGCGGCCCGGGGTGCGGCCTGCACCTCGACGGCCTTGACCGCGGCGTCGAGCAGCGCGTCGTAGTTGATGTCGATCCAGTCGGCGTCGAGGGACACCAGGCCGGCGGGGTCGTCCGGATCCTTGAGGTAGGAGCCCTCGACCGTCTCCAGGAACGCCGCCGCGCTCGCCGGGTCCACCGCGACGTCGACACCGCCGGGATGGATGTTGACCGCGAGCCGTTTGCCGCCCTTAGGGCGGACCTGGAGGCTGCGGCCGACCGGCTTGACGTCGACGTTGGCCCGGCCACGAAGCTCCAGCAGGAGACGTGCCACTGCCGGGGCCGCCCCGACGGGATCCATCCCGTAGGTGTCCATCAATCCTCCACCGCGCATGAGTACCGCCGACGACGATACCGCTCCCGCCGGTCCCGCCGGACGGGGGCCGAGATCACCGGGAACTTTCCCCGTGCCGTAACGGGCCGGAAAACGAACTCCCGCAGACTGGGAACTGAGAAATCATTCTCAGTTACCTCGGGAGGCAGGTTCATGTCCACAAGACGAGCCCGCGTCGCGGTGATCGGAGCCGGCTCGGTCGGTACGGTGGTCGCGGCGGCTGCGGTCGATGCGGGGCACGACGTCGTGGTGTGTGCGCGGCGCCGGCTGGACAGGCTGGTCGTCGAGCGTGCCGGCAGCGTCCGGGAGATCGACGTGCCGGTGCTGACCGACCCCTCCGAGGCGACCGAGGCCGACTGGGTGCTGCTGGCCACCAAGGCGCAGGACGCGGCGGGTGCGGCCGCCTGGTTCGGGCCGCTGACCGGGCCGAACACCACGGTCGTGGTGCTGCAGAACGGTGTGGATCACGCCGAGCGCGTCGAGCCGCTGGTGCCACGTGGGACCCGGGTGCTGCCCGCGCTGGTCTACGTGGCGGCCGAGTCGCTGGGCCCGGGGCACGTGCTGCACCGGATGGGCGCCCGGATCACGGTGCCGGGCGGGTCGCCGTCGAGGGAGACGGCGCGGGCGGCCTTCACCGAGACGGTCGCCGCCTCCGGGGCCAAGGACGGCTTCGCCGCCCTGTTCAACGACTCCTGGCTGTCCGTCGAACGGGTCGCCGACTTCCCCACCGCCGCGTGGCGCAAGCTGCTCACCAACGTCGGCGCCAACCCGGTGACCTCGCTCACCATGAAGCGGATGTCGGTGATCCAGCACGACCCGGCGGTCCGGGACCTGACCCGCGCGCTGCTGGGCGAGGCGATCGCGGTCGGCCGGGCGGCCGGCGCGGCGCTCACCGAGGCCGACGTCGAACACACGCTGGAGATCTACGACGGGTTCGCCGGCGACGACGGGACCTCGATGTTGTACGACCGGCTGGCCGGCCGGGCCACCGAGCACGAGCTGATCACCGGGGCGGTGGTGCGCCTCGGTGAACAGCACGGTGTGCCGGTGCCGCTGAACCGGGCGATCCTCGCTCTGATGCACGGGGTCAATCACCAGTGACCGGTCCTACGCCAGGTTCACCGAGAGCCTGGCGGGGATCGGCCCGGCGGTGACCAGGTGGATCTCGCCGGTCCGGACGTTCCAGCTGATCAACCCCTCCAGATCGGTCTGGACCAGCACGGTCTGCTGGTCGATCCAGTACAGCGGGGTGCAGCACATCTTGACCCGCCGGCCGATCACCCCCATGTCGAGCAGCCGCCGGACCGAACCGGTCGCGGTGTCGACGACGACCACCATCTCGGCACCGCTCATCATCGACGAGCTGTCCCCCCACGCCGCCGAGACGGTCAGGCCGTCACCGTTGGGGATGCCCGCGCCGTACCACCCGGTGACGCGGAACTCCGGGGGCACGACACCGTCGACGGGCATCTCCACCAGCGGTCCCGGGGTGCCCAGCTCCCACGTCCGCAGGGTCAGCCGGCCCTCGTCGCCGAGCAGCTCCGGAATCGGGCCGGCCGCGACCCGGCTGCCGGTGCTGCGCCAGGCGGAGATCGAGGCCGGCTCGCGGCTGGTGGCGCCGGTCGCCCAGTTCACCCTGGTCAGCCCGGCGCCGCCGCCCTCGACCAGGACCACGTCGTCGCCCCACCACATCACCTGCTCGTTCAGGCCGGGCACGGCGATCCGGTGGGCCTTCGCGGTGGTCAGATCGATCACCACGACGGCCTCCGGCTGTGGCAGGGCGACGCGGCGCCCGTCCGGTGAGAGGGAGGCGGCGCGCAGCGGGTCCGCCTCGTTTCCCCCCACATCGTGGGTACGGGTGAGGTCCCCGATGTCGACCCGCACCCACTGACCGGTGACGTCGAGCACGTGCAGGGGCAGCATCGGGTTGCCCTCGGCCTCCCAGTCGTGCTCCTGGGCGACCATGACGGCCCGGCTCACCGGATGCCCGGACAGCACCGGCGCGTCCGCGGGGATCCGCCAGCTCTGCGGCAGCGGCGCGATCGCCCGTGGGACGAGCGATCGCGGCATCCCGTCGACGCCGGGCGCCACCGACTCGGCCGGGGGCACCGGGATGACATGGCGCTCGCCACCGCCACCGATGCTGAACGGCACCGTCACCGCCACCACGGCGACCACCGTGGTGAGCACCGCCGCCACGCGACGTCTCCGCCGGACCGCCGCGGCCCTGATCCAGGACGCCTCGGCCAGGGACGGCGGTGCGACGCTCGCGGCCGTCTCCTCCATCAGCTCGGTGAGCCGGTCGGTCGTCATCGTCAGCCCCTCTCCGCCATCTCGCCGATCTCCGGCATCAGCTCCCGCAGCTTGCGCAGACCGGCACTGGCCTGGCTCTTCACCGTCCCGACCGTGACACCGAGGATCTCCGCGGTACGCGCCTCGGTCAGGTCGTCGAAGTAGCGCAACACCAGCACCGCCCGCTGCCGTGGTGGCAGCCGGCGCAGGGCGTCCGCGAAGACCAGCCGGCTCGGCACGTCCTCTCGGCCCGCCGCCTCGGTCTCCGGCGGACTGCCCCGCGGGGTCTCCCGGTGGAACCGTCGCCACCAGGAGACCGCGTCGCGGTACATCACCGTCCGCAGGAACGCCTCGGGATCGCCCTCGCGCACCCGCTCCCAGCGCAGCGCGAGCTTGACCAGGGCACCCTGCAGCAGGTCCTCGGCCAGGTGGTGATCGCCGCAGACCAGGAACGCCGAACGCAGCAGCCGGTGCTGGCGGGCCTGCACGAAGGCGGCGAAGTCACTGTCCACGCTCTCTGAACGCATGGACACCCCGAAATGGTTGGGCGGTCACCAGGACATGTCGACCTGGCGTTCGAAGACGCGGAACCCGCCCCGGGCGAACGCCGCCGCCATCGGCGTGTTGCCGACGTCGGTGGACGCCCGGATGCGCGGCACGTCCGGGCCTGCCAGCACCCGGACGCCCTCGGCCAGGATGTCGTCGATGTGTCCGCGGCCACGATGGGCCGGAACCACCGCGAGGTAGGCGATGATCGGGTGGTAGCCGTTGTGTGCCGGGATGACGAAACCGGCCGCCTCACCGTCCGGCAGCACCGCGACCCGCCACCAGTCCCGTGGGCTGGCATAACGCTCCAGCTCCGAACGGTACTGCTCCTCGGCGGCCGCCCGTGGGCTCATCCGGGTCAGATCCTGGCGGCTGTACGCGTCCAGCGTGCCCTCCAGCACCTCCGCCATCAGGCCGATCAGCTCGCCGGCGTCGTGGGGTGGGCGGAAGGTGAGCCGGCCGGACGGCTCCGCGACCGGGGTGCCCGGCTCCCAGGTCAGGCGCAGGCGCTCGACGAACAGTTTCGCCCCGCACTGCTCCAGCACGGTCATCCAGGTGTCGGACTCGGAACGCCGCCAATCCGGTGGGAGGAACCGGGAGTACTCCGGGGCCGGTGCCGGCCGGGCCGCCTCGATCAGCCGGCGGCCGTCGTCGAGGTGATCGGGATCGACGTCGAACACGTCCATCACCATCGGATGCTCGTCGCCGGGGCGCGACCACCAGCCGGCCCGGGCGGTCACCCGGTCGCCGCGCTGGGCCAGCCAGAGCCACTCGGGGCGGCGGCGGCCGGCGGCCAGGTCGTCGAGGATCTGGGTGTTCAGGACATACGGGAAGGAGTTGAAGGCGTCCAGGTCGCCGGGCATGACGGCGGGACGGATGGTCAGGGCTGTCAAGGTCTCATCCCATCAGGTGCGGCCGTCGCCCGGCAACGGATTTTCCGGCCCGGTCATGTCGCCGCCCACCCGCTCCTCGGAACCGTCGTCGGTGACCTCGGCGGCCCACTTCTCCGCGTCGTCGGCCGGGTGGAACCCGATCGCCCGGCCGCCCGCATCCGACCACCAGCGCCGGGTGTTGGCGGACACCCCCCAGACCAGCCGGTGGCCGGTGGCCGTCAGCGACGCCTCGACCAGCCGGGCCATGTCGTCCGGGGACAGCCAGACGGACAGGTCGCGGACGGTGGCCGGGCGGTCGGCGCACCTGCCGATCCGCAGGCACACGACATGCGTGCCGTGGCGGTCGTGGTGGAGCCGGCCGAGTGCCTCCATCGCCGCCTTGCTCCAGCCGTAGTAGCTGTCCGGGCGGGCCGGCACGTCGTCCGGCAGATCCGGTTCCCTCCGGTACATCCCGGCGGCGTGGTTGCTGGAGGCCAGGATCACCCGGGGGACACCCGCCCGGTACGCGGCGGCCAGCACCTGCTCGGTTCCCCGGACGTTGGCGGTGAGAAGGCTCTCGAACGAGTCCTCACCCGCGATCCCGCCCAGGTGCAGGATCGCGTCGGCACCGCGGGCGGCCCGCTCGACCGCCGCACCGTCGGTGACGTCGAGCCGGTCGACGCCGTCGCCGCCGCGCAGATCGGAGAGCCGCAGATCGTGACCGCTCAGCCGGGTCCGCAGCATCCGCCCGATCCGGCCGTCAGCGCCTGTCATCAGAATCACCGCCATGTCCCGGGACTGCCCTCTTTCCCGCCGCTCACACCTCGCCAGGCCGTTCTCGCCCCGGCCCACCGGGGAGGACGAGCAGCCGCGAGGCGCCCGGCCGGCCCGGGAAACGGCAGCGGCCCGGCCATCCCATGGCCGGGCCGCTGTTCGTGCGTGGTGGGTCAGTTGCGCCAGGTGTCGTTCAGGGTCACCGAACCGCTCGCCGGGACGGTGGCCGTCCGGTTGGCGCCGGACTCCCAGGTCACGCTGCCGTCGGTGTTCTTGCGGAGGTACTTGTACTCGAAGGCGGTGCCGGCCGGCAGGGACACCGTGCCCTTCCACACCGGGTAGGACGCCGAGGACAGTGCCACCGCACCGGCCGGCGCCCAGTTGCCCAGGGCCGCCTGGTTGCCGATCACGAAGATGTTCTGGCCGAACGTGGTGGTCGCGGTGACGTTGAACCCGGCGCCGGCCGCGGCCGGGGTGGACGGCGACGGGGTCGGTGACGTGGTCGGCGTGGTGCCACTGGCGCCGGCGTAGATGGCGATCGCGTCCCCGGCCCCGATGGTCGCGGTGAACTGGCCGGACGCGTTGACCGTGTAGGTGGTGCCGGTGCAGCCGCCGGTGGCGGTCGGGTCACCGTGCTGGACGTCGCAGTACGTCCCGGCCGGCAGGGAGGTCTGGAACGTACGGGTCAGGCTGCTGCCCTCGTGGTTGATCGCCACATAGCCCTTGCTGCCGCGGCCGAACGCGATCTGGTCGCCCCCGTTGCTCCACCAGTTGGTGACGGCGGTGCCGGAGACCGCGTTACGGAACTTGACCATGTTGCCGATCTGCCGCCACGCGTGCTGGCACTTCCAGCCGTCGGTGTAGCAGGCGTTCACCGCGCCGTTGTTGGGCGGGCCCTGGTCGTGGTTGCTGAACTCGTAGCCGGAGTTGACGTCCGGCGCGCCGTACGGCCAGGCCAGGGTGAAGACCTGAGCGAGGGTGTACGCCGACCCGTTCTTGTAGCTGAGGGTGTCCCCGCCGCGCTCGGTGTCGTGGTTGTCGACGAACACCGACGCCTGGTTGCTGGGCAGGTAGCCCCAGGAGGTGCCGAAGTTGGACAGGTAGGCGAGGTTCTCGTTGAGGAACACCCGCTTGAGGTCACGGGCGAAGCGGAACTCCTGCACGTCGCCGGTTCCGGTGTACTCGGTCGGCTGGACGGCCTCCCCGGCGCCGAAGATCACCTCCTGCTTCCAGTAGGCGCCGGTGTTGGACAGCTTCGCCTTGATCCCGGCCAGGTCGGCGGCGGACATGTGCTTGGCGGCGTCGATGCGGAACCCGTCGACCCCCAGGGAGGCGAGGTCGTCGATGTATCCGGCGATCTTTCCCCGTACGTAATCGCTTCCGGTGTTGAGGTCGGAGAGATTGACGAGTTCACAATCCTGGACGTTGCCGCGGTTGGTGTAGTCGTTGATCGCGGTGCGGCAGCTGTGGAAGTCGGCGTTCGAGTACAGCCCGGGATAGTTGTACTTGGTGTACGAGGTGCCGCCGGTGCCCGTGCCGGATCCGGCGCTCATGTGGTTGATGACGGTGTCGGCGATGACCTTGACGCCGGCCCCGTGACACGTGTCGATCATGTTCTTGAACGCGGTCCGGTCACCCAGCCGGCTCGCGATCTTGTAGGACACCGGCTGGTACGAGGTCCACCACTGCGGGCCCTGGATGTGCTCCTGCGGCGGGGAGACCTGCACGTATCCGTATCCGAGCGGGCCCAGTGTGGTGGTGCACTCGCGGGCGATCGAGGCGAACGACCACTCGAACATGACGGCCGTGACGTCCTTACCACCGGGCGGGGCGGCGTACGCGTCGGGGCCGGTGGCGATCTGGGCGACTCCGAAGCCGCCGATGCCGAGGGCGAGAGTGGTGGCGGCCAGGATGCGGGTCAGGCGGTTGCGCCTGCGGGGACTGTCCACATCAACCTCCGAGAGGGGGAATGAAAGCGCTTGCAGCAACAGGCGTGAAACTTTCTGCAAATCTTTGCGGCAAAGATAGATAGTGACGACTTGCCCCGTCAAGACATCAGCCGGAAACAAAACAGCCGCCCCGTCCTGAGGACGGGGCGGCTGCCGGTGCGATACGTCAGAGACCGTTCTCCGACAGGAAGGCCTTCGCCACCACGGCGATGTCCTTCTTGTCCACCTGCACCTGGGCCAGGTAGGCGGTCAGGTTCTCGGTGGTCAGCTTGGCCGACACCGCGTCCAGCGCACCGGTGACGGTCGCGTTGTTGGCCTCGCTGCGGATCAGCGGGAGCACGTTCTGCGAGGAGTACAGGTTCTTCGGGTCCTCCAGGACCACGAACTTGTTGGTGACGATCGACGAGTCGGTGGAGTAGATGTTCGCCACCTGGATGTCACCGTCCTTGAGCGCGTTGATGGTCAGCGGGCCACCGGCGTCCAGGGCCTTGAACTCCTTGAACTTCACCCCGTACACCTCCTCCAGGCCCTTGAGACCCTGGTGGCGCTCGGCGAACTCGGGACCGGCGCCGACCACCAGCGTGGGCGCGACCGCCTTCAGGTCCTCGATGCTCTTCAGGTTGTTCTTGGCGGCGGTCTCCGCGGTCACCGACAGGGTGTCCTTGTCCTCCGCGGCCGACTGGGTCAGCACCTCGGTGCCGGCCGGCAGCACCTTCTTCAGCTCGGCGAGCACGTCCTCGGAGCTGCTCACGCTCTCCGGCACACCGCCCGGCGAGAGGGCGGCCAGCAGGGCGCCGTTGTACTCGGGCAGCAGCGAGATCGAGCCGTCCTGCAACGCCTTGAGGTAGATCTCCCGGGCGCCGATGTTGAACTTGCGGGTCACCGTGACACCCTTGGCCTCCAGGGCCTGCGAGTAGATCTCGGCGAGCAGCTGGTTCTCCGGGAAGTTCGCGGATCCGACAGTGATCGAGCCCCCGCCGCCGGGAGCCGCGGGCTCCTCGGCGAGCGGATCACTGTCGGCGCCGCAGGCGGTGAGCGACAGTGACAGGGCGAGACCGGCGAGCGCGGCGGTTATGCGTTTCATGACTGACCTTTCAGGCCTGGTGACACGATCCAGCGCTGGATCAGTGCGAGGAACAGATCGACGAGCACGGCCAGGACGGCGACGACGATGGCGCCGGCCAGTACGCGGGAGTAGTCGTTGACGGCCAGGCCGTCGATGAGCAGGCGGCCGAGTCCACTGAGACCGACCGCGGCGGCCACCGTGGCGGTGGCGACGACCTGGAGCGCGGCGTTGCGGAAGCCGCTCATCATCACCGGCAGCGCCATCGGCAGCTCGACCCGGGTGAGCACCTGCCACGGGCGCATGCCCATCCCCCGGGCGGCGTCGACGACGCGGTGGTCCAGGTTCCGCATGCCGGCGTACGACGATGTCAGGATCGGTGGGATGACCAGCACGGTCAGCGCGATCAGCACCGGCAGCAGCCCGAGTCCGAGCAGGGTGACCATCAGCATCAGCAGGCCCAGGGTGGGCAGTGAGCGTCCGGCGTTGCCGGCGTTGATGGCGATGAACGAGCCCTTGCCGGTGTGCCCGATGTACATCCCGACCGGCAGGGCGATCACCGCGCCGAACAGCAGGGCGAGCGCCACGTAGCCGAGGTGGGCCAGGACCAGCAGCGGGATGCTGCCGGTGGCGCTCAGATCCCAGTGGGCCGGGTCGAACAGGTAGGAGAGGTTCATGCGGCACGCGTCCACGGGGTGACGGCCCGCTGCACGAGCACGATGATCAGGTCGGCGATCCCGGCGAGCAGCACCGACAGGATGATCCCGATCAGGATCGGCTCCATGTAGAAGAGCTGGAACCCGCGGGTGAACAGCTGCCCGAGGCCGCCGATGCCGATCAGCGAGCCGACGCTGACCAGGCTGATGTTGGAGACGGTGGCGACCCGCAGCCCGGCCAGGATGACCGGCAGCGCGATCGGCAGCTCCACCTCGATCAGGCGGCGGGTCCGGCGATAGCCCATCGCGGTCGCGGCCTGCGCCACCACCGGGTCGACCGACCGCAGGCCGTCGGCGACGGTGCGGGCCAGCAGCGCGATCGTGTAGACGGTCAGCGCGACCACGATGTTGATCGGGGACAGCACCTTGGTGCCCAGGACGACCGGCAGGAACACGAACAGGGCCAGTGACGGGATCGAGTAGAGGATGCCGAACGTGTTGATCAGCGGGTGGTACAGCCGGGGGAACCGGACCGCCAGATAACCGAGCGGCAGCGCGATCGCGAACCCGAACAGGACCGGCAGCAGGGCGAGGTACAGGTGCTCCTGCAAGGCCGCCCAGACGATCGCGGAGTTGTTGTTCAGGTACTCGATCATGGGCGGCGGCTCGCCAGATAATCGGCCAGGTCGTGATGGCTGACCAGGCCGTCGGCGGCGCCGTCCGGGCCGACCCGCACCGCGATCCCGACCGGGGAGCTGATCACCAGGTCGGTGACGGTGCGCAGCGAGTCCTCCTTGGTGAAGACGCCGTTGGTGGGCCGCAGCCCGCCGTCCGACGGCCAGCCGAGCGGGTGGCCTTCCGCGGACAGCGAGAGCCCCTCCACCGGCTTGACCGGCAGTTCCGCGGCATCATCGAAGGACAGTCCCCGCAAACCACGATCTTTTCCGACAAATCCGGAAACGAAGTCGTCTGCCGGATTCGTCACCAGATCTCGGGGCGTGCCGAACTGCGCCAGATGACCGCCCTCCCGCAGCACCGCCACCCGGTCACCCAGCTTCAGCGCCTCGTCGATGTCGTGGGTGACCATCACGATCGTCTTGCCCAGCTCCTGCTGGAGCCGCAGGAACTCGTCGTGCAGCTGCAGTCGCACGACCGGGTCGACCGCACTGAACGGCTCGTCCATCAGCATGATCGGCGGATCGGCGGCCAGCGCCCGGGCCACCCCGACCCGCTGCTGCTGCCCACCGGAGAGCTGCGCCGGGTAGCGCTTGGCGAACTGCTCGGGCAGCCCCACCCGCTCCAGCAGCGCCAGGGCCTTCACCCGGGCCGCCCGCCGGGTCTCCCCCACCAGCACCGGCACGGTGGCCACGTTGTCCAGCACGGTCCGGTGCGGGAACAGGCCGGCATGCTGGATCACGTAGCCGATCCCGCGCCGCAGCAGCGCCTCGTCCTTGCTGGTGACGTCCTCACCGTCGATCAGGATGCGCCCCGAGGTCGGCTCGATCATCCGGTTGATCATCCGGAGGGACGTGGTCTTCCCACAGCCGGAGGGACCGACCAGAACCGTCATCTTCCCGGTGGGCAACTCCATGCTCAGACGGTCCACCGCAGTACTGCCGCCGGGATAGACCTTGACGACGTCCTCGAATGTGATCATGGTACTCCTGGTTGATCTTCCGAATACTACTATTCATACTCGCGAAGTAGTGAATAACATGTCAACAGCTCGATACATGTGGAGACTCGCATGCAGGTCCGGCTCGATGGCGCCTCTCTGACGATCCCAGACCTCGCCGCGATCGCATCCGGAGCAGCCGGCATCACCCTCGACCCGCTCGCCCTGATGCTCGTCGAGGAACGGCACGCCATCCTCGGCGAGGCCCGCGCCCGCGGCGCCGTCTACGGCGCCAACACCGGAGTCGGCGCCAACCGGCACGAGCAGGCCGACCCCGAAGAGCATGCCCTGCGACTGTTGCGCAGCCATTGCGCCGGAGTCGGCCCCGAAGAGGACGACGTCACCGCGCGAGCCACCATGGCCGTACGGCTCAATCAGATTCTGGCAGGTGGCTCCGGCATCTCGCGCAGCGTCGCGGAAGCCCTGGCCACCGCCCTGTCCGACGGCGCGGTGCCGACCATCCACCGGTGGGGCGGCATCGGCACCGCCGACCTCTCGCCGCTGGCCGAACTCGCGCTCACCCTGGCCGGCGTGCGCCCCTGGCGGCACGGCACCGGGCCGGACGTGGTGATCAGCCCCACCGACGCCCTCCCGATGATCAGCTCCAGCGCGCTCACCGTGGCCACGTCCGCGCTCGCCCTCGACCGGGTGCACCGCCACCTGCGCGCCTCGACCGTGGTCGCCGCGCTGTCGTTCCTGGCCCTGCGCGGCAACGCCGAGGCGTACGACCCGGCCAGTCACGCTGGGCGCGCCCACCCGCACCAGATCGCCGTGGCCGCCACCCTCTACGCCATGGTGTCCGATTCTGGTCCCTCGCCGCGGATCCAGGACCCGTTCGGCCTGCGGGTGGTTCCCCAGGTGACCGCGCCCGCCCTGCAAGCCGCCGAGACCCTCACCGCGATCGTCACCGCCGAGATCAACGCCGCCGCCGAGAACCCGCTGGTCACCGCGGACGGCGTCCGTCATCACGGCCAGTTCCACACGGCCACCCTGGCGGCCGGGCTGGACGCGGTCCGCAGCGCGCTCCTGCCGGTCCTGTCGCTGTCCGCGGCCCGCCTCGGCCTGCTGATGCGGCCCGACATGACCGGTCTGCGCGCGTTCCTGGCGGCCGGCCCGCCGGGCAGCTCCGGCCTGATGATCACCGAATACGTGGTCCAGGACCTGCTCGCCGAACTGCGCACCGCGGTCCAGCCCACCGTCTCCGGCACACTGTCGATCTCGCTGGGCATGGAGGAACACGCCAGCTTCGCCACCCAGGGCGCACGCTCGCTGCGGGTGATGACCGAATTCGCCCCCACGATGATCGCCGCCGAACTGCTCGCCGCGGTCCGCGCGCTGCGCCTGGCCCCGGACCGGCTCACCGGCGGCGTCGCCCGGGAGGCCTTCCGACTCGCCGACCGCACCCTCGAAGAGGACCTTTCGGACCGGCCACTGGACACCGACTTGCGGATCGCGGCCGGCCTGCTGCCGTCCCTGGCCGGCCTTCTCTGATCCGGTACGCCCCCGCGAAGCCCCGTGGCAGTCCCCGCGAGGCGCCGCCCGGTCCGGGCCCCGGCGCGACCGCCGGGCTGATGCGGCGCTCACCGGCACTCGTGCTCGGGTATCGACGTCAGATCCCCGCCGAGATGCCCGGCGTCGACATGTCCGGCACGGTCGACTCGTTCACCGTCGACACCGTCGATACCGTCGACATGTCGGCCACCGGCGACAGGCCGCGGAGCGAACCGTTCCCCGGGCGACACCGGCTCACGGGCATAGTCGGCCTTCATTCAGCTGATCTTTCAACAGGCCCGCAACCCTCGCAATCCGAATCACCGCGGCACAGCAGTGACATGTGACGATGATCGCGATCTCCGGCCGATCAGGAACCGGCCGGGTCACGCCCCAGGCGCAGCAGGATCTCGTCCAGCGGACCGGCCCCGGCCGGCACCGCCCGGCCCGGCCCGAACGGCGACCCCGGCGCGAGACGACCCGGCCCGTCCGGCACCGCCCGGACGATCTCCAGCGTGGCCGCGAGCACATCGTCATCCAGCCGGTAGGCCGCGCCGATGGTCCGCGCCACGTCCCACCCGTGCACGGCGTAGTCGACCAGATGCATCCCGATGGCCAGCCGGGCGGGCAGCGCACCGCCCGCTTCAGGCAGATGGAACGTTCGTTCCAGCACAGCCTCGCCCTCGCCGGCGAACGTCTCCAGCACCTCCCCGGCGGCCAGCACATACTCCCGCACCGCGTCCGCCCCGGCCCGCTCCTCCACCCAGGCGCCCGGATCATCACCATGCCCCCGGGCCGCCGCCGCGAACCCACGATGCTGCGCGGTCATGTGACCGAGCAGATCCCCCAGATCCCACCCGGCACACGGCGTCGCCAGCCCCAGATCAGCGACCGAAACCCGCTCGACGACGGCCACACCGGCCCGGACAGCGGCGGCGTCGGCCGCCCGAAGATCCTCGGTAACAATAAGCATCCGCCTACGATGTGCTCCCGCTTACGATATGTCAACCCACCACGAGGTGGTAGGAGTAACCGGGTGAACCGCGACGACCTGGCCGTGCTGACGTTCCGCCTGAGCAGGCGCCTGCTGGCCATCGAGCAGCCGATCCTGGACCGCCACGGCGTGCCGATGTGGTCGTATGCGGTCCTGACCGCCCTGAGCGAGGGCCCCACCCGCTCCCAGGCATCCCTGGCCACGGCCATCGGCGCCGACAAGACCCGCCTGATCCCGGTACTCGACGACCTCCAGCGACGCGGCCTGATCAGCCGCGAACCGGACCCCACCGACCGCCGGGTCCGCCTCCTGTCCTTGACCGAATCCGGTCAGCGAATCCACGGCACCATCCACACCGAGATCCGCGCCGCCGAGAACGCCCTGCTCAGCGACCTCCCCCAAGCCGACCGAGAGGCATTCGTCCGCTCCCTGATCCGCCTGTCCCCGCGTTAGAGAAACCTTCGGGGGCACGCCGAGCGCCCCCTCCCCCCCTCCCCCCTCCCCCCACCCCCTCCGCCTCCGCCTCCGCCTCCGCCATGATCATCTGATCGTTCGCGGTCATTCACCCCCAAAGGCCACCAACTCGCCCGAGATCTTGAAGGATTTACCACCCGAAAGAGCCTTGCCCCCGGCCGCCTGATCACTTGCGGTCAATCCCTCGCGCGGGCGACCCGCTCAGCAGAGACCTTGGCGGATTTACCACCGGAAACGGTGGCAAATCCTCCAAGATCGGCCGGGCTGGGGCAGAGGGCCGGACATTCGCACGAAAGTTTGACCGCGAGCGGAGCCGGCCACCGAGAAGAGAGCCCATAAAGGTATCGAGTCAGTCAATATCGGATATTCCGGGTTCCCGCTTGCATGATTGACCGCAAGAAGTCCGGCGGCCGAGAAGACGCGAAACGGTGGAAAACTACCAAGGCTGCGGCGGGAAGGGTGTCGGGCGAGACGAAGTCGATGCCGAGGTCGATGCCGAAGTGGAGGCCGAGGTCGAGAAGAGTTCCGTGTGCCGACTTCCGGTGCGTTCCGCACCGGAAGTCGGCACACGAGGTGACCGGGACCCGCCCTCGGCGGCCACCGAACGAACCGACGTCGCGCGACGGGGTCGCCGCACTCGCCCGTGGGTCGCCGCATCCGCCCGGCGGTCGCCGCATCCGCCCGGCGGTCGCCGGACTCGGCCGGGGGTCGCATCCGCCCGGCGGTCGCCGCACCCGACCGGGGGGCGCCGCACCCGACCGGGGGGCGCCGCACCCGACCGACGGTCACCGCACCCGACCGACGGTCACCGCACCCGACCGGGGGGCGCCGCACCCGACCGACGGTCACCGCATCCGGCCGGGAGCGCCGCATCCGGCCGGGAGCGCCGCATCCGGCCGGGAGCGCCGCATTCGCCCGGCGGGCGCCGGGCGGTCGGGAGTGGCGCCGGCGTCGCGTGGACGACGTCGAGCGGCCCGATTTCTGTGGAGCCGCCGGGCGTACATCCAAAAAGGCCTGGAACCGGACCGCTTATCCTGGGCGGATCCGACCGGAAGACCGGAGCCCGCGAGAATGAAGTACGCCAGGAAACCGCGCGCCGAGCAGGTGGAGAGCACGCGCGGACTGATTCTGGACACCGCCGAGCGCCTGTTCGCCGAGCACGGTGTGATCGCGGTGTCGAACCGGCAGATCAGTGAGGCCGCCGGCCAGGGCAACAACGCGGCGGTCGGCTACCACTTCGGGTCGAAGAACGATCTGGTGCGGGCGATCGTGCACCGGCATGCCGAGCCGATGACCGGGATTCGCAGGCGGCTGCTGGACGAGTTCGGTGGCAGTGAACGGGTGCGGGACTGGGTGGTGTGTGTGGTCCGGCCGATCACCGAGCATCTCGCCGATCTGGGGAATCCGAGCTGGTACGCCCGTTTCGCCGCGCAATTGCTGACCGAGCCGAATCTGCGGGATCTGACCGCGGCCGAGGTCGGTGACCTGCCGAGTCTGCATTCGGTGTTCGGTGGCCTGGCCCGGGTGTTGCCGGGGATCCCGCCGGAGGTGCGGGTCGAGCGCAACGACATGGCGCACACGCTGATTCTGCATTTCTGTGCGCGCCGTGAGCGGACGCTTCCGCTCGGTGTCGACGCCCGCCCGATGTGGAGAATGACCGAATCGAGCCTGATAGACGCATTGGAGGGGCTCTATCGCGCTCCGGTCGGAGGAAATCGGCTGAACACACCGGCTACTTAGGACCCCGGGGCCACCCATCGTTCAAGCAGTTGCTTTAAATTGGGCACTTGATCGCCGGACGTACCCCGCGAAAGGGCCCCATCATGTCCCCCTCCATCCCCCACACGCCCCATCGCTTCAGTGCGGCGGAGCTCGACGCCCTGCGCGCCCGGTACCGGACCGAACGTGATCGCCGGATCCGCCCGGACGGCGCCGCCCAGTACCGGAGGGCGGCCGGCGAGTTCGGGTATTACGCGACGGATCCGTACACCGAACGTCTCGAACGGGAGCCGGTCCGGGACCGGGTCGAGGCGACCGTGATCGGCGGCGGGTTCGGCGGCCTGCTGAGCGGGGCCAAGCTGCGCGACGCCGGGGTGACCAGCCTGCGGATGATCGACGAGGCGGGGGATTTCGGCGGCACCTGGTACTGGAACCGCTACCCGGGCATCCACTGCGACATCGAGGCGACCGTCTACATGCCGCTGCTGGAGGAGGTCGGATACGTCCCGAAGTGGCGGTATGCCCCGGGCGAGGAGATCCGGCAGCACTGCGTCAACATCGCCAAGCGGTACCAGCTCTACGACGACACCCTGTTCCACACCAAGGTCACCGGCCTGACCTGGGACGACGAGGCCGCCGAGTGGCACGTGACGACGGACCGGGGTGACGAGTTCACCTCCCGCTACGTGATCATCTCGTCGGGCACGCTGACCCAGCCGAAGCTGCCCGGCATCCCCGGTGTCGAGGGCTACCGGGGGCACACCTTCCATACCAGCCGCTGGGACTACGGCTACACCGGCGGTGACCAGTCCGGCAACCTGACCGGGCTGGCCGGCAAGAAGGTCGCCGTGGTCGGCACCGGCGCCACCGGCATCCAGGTGATCCCGCACGTGGCCGAGGCCGCCGAGCGGCTGTACGTCTTCCAGCGCACCCCGTCGTCGGTGGACGTGCGCGGCAACCGCCCGACCGACCAGTCGGTGCTGGACTCGGTGGGTCCGGGCTGGCAGCGGGAGCGGATGGAGAACTTCCTCAACCTGGTCACCGGCGGGCACGTGGACGTCGACATGATCGCCGACGGCTGGACCGGGACGGCGAAACTCCAGCGGCAGATGCTCACCGGCACGGTCGACCCGACGATCTCCGAGGAGGAGCGGGCGTACCACGACGAGATCGCCGACTTCCGCAAGATGGACGAGATCCGGGCCCGGGTCGCGTCGATCGTGGAGGATCCGGAGACGGCGGCGAGACTGCAGCCCTGGTACCGCTACATGTGCAAGCGCCCCACCTTCAGCGACTTCTACCTGCCGACCTTCAACCGGGACAACGTCACCCTGGTCGACACCGCCGACACCGGTGGCATCACCCGGATGACGGCCACCGGCATCGTGGTCGGCGAGCAGGAGTACGAGGTCGACTGCGTCATCTTCGCCACCGGGTTCGAGGTCGGCATCTCCGGGGTGCTGTCCGGGACGCTGCCGGTCACCGGGCGGGGCGGGCTGCCGCTGCTCGGCCACTGGGCGCGCGGCCCGCGCACCCTGCACGGCTTCTACTCGCACGGCTTCCCGAACCTGTTCCACCTGGGTTCGATGCAGAACGCGGCGGCCGTCAACTTCGTCCACGTGTTGCAGGAGCAGGCCACCCACATCGGCGCGGTGGTGGCCGAGGCGAACAGCCGCGGCGCCAAACGGATCGAGCCGACCGCCGAAGCCGAGCAGGCGTGGTGCGACACGATCTCGGAGACCGCGCCGAAACAGTTCGCGTTCCAGTCCGAGTGCACGCCCGGCTACTACAACGGCGAGGGCAATCCGCGCCAGGTGAGTTTCTCGTTCGGCCCCGGCCCGGTGGTCTTCCACGAGCTGCTGCGCAACTGGCGCGCCGACAGCATCGACGAGGTCCTGTCGTAACGGTGGGGCTCGACTACACCTGCACCGTCTTCGTGCCGCACGCCGAGACCGGCCGCTTCCTGTCGGAGGTGGCCGCCCTCGGCAAGCCGGATCCCCGCTCCACGACGACGGCCCGGCTGCCGGACGGCGGGTCCGCGCGGGTGGGGCGCCGCTGTGCCTGTTCGACGGCGAGGTCGGCGACCAGATCATCGTGACGGCGGGCGAGCGGCGGGTGTCGGCCGAGGTGCCCGGGCCGATCCTGCTGTGGCGCGGCGATGATCCGGGCCGGGAGGACCTGCGCGAGCCGGCCGCCCGGCTGACCGGCGTCCACACCGGGTCGCCCGGCGTGGTCATCGGCCCGAAGAGCCCGGACTTCGCCGTGTTCACCGCGGCGCTGGCCCGGGAATCCCGGATGCCGGCCGCCCTATGGCTGCGGGCTCCGGCGTAGCACCCGGCCGAGCAGCACGGCAGCGACGACAACGACGGCGAACGCGGCGGTGACCCAGCCGATGCCGGCCGTGTCCAGCCAGGTCGTCACGGTGCCCTGGAGGCCGGTGACCGCGCCGACGATCGGGTCCCGCGGGTTGCCGTCGCCGGACATCAGGCGCAGCTCGTACCAGCCGTAGTAGGTCACATACCCGCCCGCCACCAGCAGGAACACGCCGCTCAGGCGGGAGATCCAGGGCAGCACCGCACGCGCCCGCCGGACCGTCGCCTCCCGGGCCAGCGCCGCCGTCATCGCGAGAAGACCCACGATCAAACCCATGCCGATTGCGTACGCCAGGAAGGCCCCGATCCCGGTCAGCACCTCGCCCTCGCCGGAGACCAGGCCGGTCACCGCCAGGAACGGTGCGATCGTGCAGGACAGCGAGGCGACCGCGTACGAGGCGCCGTACCCGTACAACCCGAAGATCGACTGCGACGGTGACCCGGCGGCCAACCGGGGCAGCCGGACGGTCAGCTCCCGCCCGGACAGCAACCAGCCGCCCGACAGCACCAGCACCACCCCGATCACCACCGCCGACCAGGGCAGATAACGCTGGATCGGCGCGGTGGTGACACTCAGCACCAGGCCGATCGTCCCGAAGACGGTGACGAATCCGGCGGTCATCGCCGCCGACAGGCGCAGCGCCCGCCACACCCCGCCCGGCCCGGCGACCAGGATCGCCAGGAACGAGGGCAGCAGCGCGAAGCCGCACGGGTTGAACGCCGCCAGCAGGCCGGCCGCCAGCGCGAAGGTGATCGTGTCCATCGCCGGGGCATACGGTCCGGCCGTGCGGTCAGTTCAACGGCAGGCTCATGTGTACGCGGTATCCGCCGTCTTCGGTCGGCCCCGACTCGAGAGTCCCGTTCAGCAGGCAGGCCCGCTCGTGCAGCCCGACCAGTCCCTGACCGGCGCCCGGCAACGGCAGCGCGGGCCGCCCCGGCGGGGTGTTGGTGACGGTCACCCCCGCGTACGGCCCGTCCTGCCACAACTCGACGGCAGCCGACGCACCGGGGGCGTGTTTGCGCACGTTGGTGAGGGCCTCCTGCACCGTCCGGTAGATGGCCCGCTGGCCCGGCGTCCCCACCGGAAGCGCCGGAACCCCGGTCAGTTTCGCCTCGATCCCACTGGCGGCGACCAGTTGCTGCAGGTCGGCGAGGGTGGGCTGCGGGGTCGGCTCGGTGGGGCCGGACGCCCGCAGCAGGGTGACCATGGTCCGCAGCTCGTCCAGGGTGCCCACACTCAAGGTCCGGATGGTGCGCGCGGCCTCCCGGGTCGCCGGATCCGGCCCGGCCACCTGCAGCGCTCCGGCCTGCACCGCGATCAGGCTGACCTGGTGCGACACCACGTCGTGCATCTCCCGGGCGAGCTGGGCCCGCTCCCGGGCGAGCATGGCCTGGGCGTGCAGCACCCGCTCGTGCTCCTTGGCCTCCTGAATCTCCTCGATCCGCTGCGACAGCTCCCGGCGGGTCAGCACCAGTTGCCCGAGCAGCACCGGTACGGCCGCGGTGGCCAGCCCGTAGGCCAGATAGACAGCGGTGTCGGAGGGCTTCACGGCCTCGTCGTCGAACGGTGAGGGAGCGGCCGAGGCGAGCGCGAACAGCACCGCACACACTCCCAGCACCCGCCGGTCCCGAGACCGCGTGGCCAGCACGTAGAGCGCCACGAACGGAGCGACGAGCGCCGCTTCCAGCAGAGCGGCCGGCAGAGTCAACGCGAACACGGCACGGGGAAACCGATGCCGCAACGGCAGAACCACGCACCCGAGCACACCGAGCGCGATACTGACCGGCGCGTCACTCCACATGTGGACGAAGGTGTCGAGCGCAGCCGCCCCGATCAGCCCCGCCTCGACAAGAACCGTCCGATACCTCACCGGGCGATCGTCTCCCCGGCCGACGGCCCCGCCCCGGGAAATGCCTCACGAGCCGGGTCCGCCGCCGAAACCACGAAGTCCCCGCGCACCGGGCGCACCGCCGAAACACCGGAACGATCATCAGCCCGGTCCCCCGCCCGCACGGCTGAACCGTTGCGAACCGGACACACGGTTGAACCGTTGCGAACCGGACACACGGTTGAACCGTTGCGAACCGGACTCGCCGGGGCCAGCAGCGCGGCCTGGACCCGGGTGGAGACGCGCAGTGTGGCCAGCAGGGCGCTCACCTGTTCGCGCACCTCGGCGGCCGGGATCTCCCGGCGCTCGGCGATCTCGGCGTTGGTGAGGCCGGCCGCGATCAGGTCGAGCAGTTCCCGGTCCCGGTCGCCGAGCGCGCCGAGCCGGTCCGGATCGGTCCGGGGCAGGCTGCCCCGGAGCGTGCGGGCCGCGGTCGGCGACAGCACCACCCCACCCGCGGCCAGGGTGCGGACCAGCTGTGCCAGATGCTCCGGGTCGGTGTCCTTCAGCAGGAACCCGGCCGCCCCCGAATGCAGAGCGGTCAGCACATACTCATCGGCGTCGAACGTGGTCAGCATCGCCACCACCGGCCGCTCCGGCAGCCCCGCCGCAATCGGCGGTTCCGCCGCCACCGGCAGCCCCGGCAGTTCCGCCACCACCGGCAGTTCCGCCACCACCGGCGGTTCCGGCAGCGACCGGATCTGCCGGAGCACGGTGAGCCCGTCGACGTCCGGCATCCGGATGTCGAGCAGCACCACGTGCGGCCGCCGTGCCCGGATCACCGAGACCGCGTCCGTCCCACTGACGGCGGCGACGACCTCGATGTCCGGTGCCAGGTTCAGGATCAACGTGAACGCCGAACGCACCAGCGCCTCGTCGTCGACCACCACCACCCGGATCACGCTGGACCACCCTCGCCGAAGGATCACACTTCGTGATCGACCCTAGATCGCCGGGCGGGGCGTGCTCCTCCTCCTACCAGCGGGAGTGTCCCCGCCGACAGGCCTGATTCAGTTGCGGGGCTGGCTGGGCCAGCCCCGCTCGGGTGTCAGGTCGAACGGCCACGAACCATTACGTGGCTGCTCGACCTGGAGTCGCGCGCGACGGCTGACATACGTCCCGTTGATCGGCCCGTCGCTGACGCGACCACGGTGAACATTCGCTCGGTCCACGTTCGCCCCCCAGTCTCCGGTGACCGTACATCGAAGTCCGTTGACTCCATCGTGACGCGGCCGGAACAGGAGCGACAATCGGATCTCGGACTACGGACGCCCTAAACCCCCGAAAGTGGCACAAGCGGGATCGATCGTCAGTTGTCCTCGGTCTTGGTGACCACCTTGAACGCGGCGTCCAGGTCCACGTCCCACTCCTTGCCGGCCGAATCCCGAACCTCGGCCTCATAGGCGACACCCTGGTCGTCGGACGCCTCCAGGTCCAGAATCGTGCTGCCCGCGCCGACCGCGTCCAGCGCCGCCTTCTCCGCGGAGGCCCGCTCCTCCGCGCTCAGCACCCGGTCGTCGGCGTCCGGTCCGCCGGTGCCCGTGCCGGCGTCGCCCGCGGCGTTGTCGTCCGCGTCATCGTCATCCGGCCCGTCGCTGTCCGGCCCGTCGTTGTCGCGCTCCTGGGAGACGACCTTCAGGTCCTTGTCCAGGTGCACCGAAACCTCGCTGCCGTCGGCCTGGCGCACATCCACCTCGTACGCCTCGCCCGGATCGTCGCTCGTCTCCACGTCGGTCACGGTGCCGGGGACCACCTGGGTGGCCGCGTTGGCGATCCGGTCCCGATCACCACCGGTCACCTGGTCGGCGTAGGCCGCGGTCCCCCACACGGCGCCACCCACACCCAGGGCGGCCGCCACGGCCACACCGGCAACGATGACGCGCTTGCTGCGGAGCTTGGCGGTGTTCATGAGATGTCGCCTGCTTTCTGTATCAGCGGAACTTCGAGTACGACGACAGCTTGCGCCCCGCTCCCTGAACCTGACCTGAACGCCGCTGAAAGCCCGTTCAGAAACGAGGGAGCAACCGGGCCCGGGCCACACGGCGAGGCAGATCTCAGGCCCTCACCAAACGACTTCCAGGGCAGAACCGGCAGGTCTTGAGGGACTCACCACCGCGGAGGGTGCTTCTCCCCGGCCGCCCGATCACTCGCGGTCAATCCCCGGCGTGTGCAAGCCGAGGACTTGCGCGACACCCGGACCTCATTCAAGGCGAAGCCTCGCAACGGTGGAAATCGCCCGAGATCGACCAGGGCGAGGCGGAAGAGGCGCTCGCGCGGAAAACACGGAGCACCGAGGGCGGGCTATCCGGACGGTGGTGGGGAAGCGTGGTGGAAGGAGCCTGGGAAACGGATCTCGAAGCGGGCGCCGCCCAAGTGGGAGATGTCGAGCGTGACCGACCCGCCGTGCGCGACCACCGTCTCCTTGACGATCGCCAAGCCCAGACCGCTGCCGCCCTCATCGCGGGCCCGCGCCTCGTCGAGCCGCACGAAGCGCTCGAACACCCGGTCCCGTTCGCCCTCCGGCACCCCGCCCCCGTCGTCCTCGACGATCAGCTCGACGCCGTCGGCGCGGGTCAGGACCGAGACCCCCACTGTCGTACGGGCATGCCGGGCCGCATTGTCGGTCAGGTTGCGCACCACCTGGGTCAGCGCGGTCAGCTCGCCGCGCACCCGCCCGGCTCCGACTCCGGACGCGTCGACGGTGAGGCCGGATCGGCGCACCCGCCGGGCCTCGGCCAGGGCCAGATCGTCCAGGTCGACATCCTGCATGGGGCGCACCCCGCCGCCACCGGTGCGGGTGAGCAGCAGTAGCTGTTCGACGAGGCGTTCCATCCGGCCGGATTCCTCCAGCACCGCCTCGGCCAGTTCACCTTCGGGCAGCGCGCCGGGATGCGACCGGGCGACCTCGGCCGCCTGCCGGATGCTGGACAGGGGCGACCGCAGCTCGTGCGACGCGTCGGCGACGAACCGCTGCTGGCGCTGCCGGGCGTCGTCGAGGCGGGCCAGCATGTGGTTCATGGTGACGGCGAGGCGCTGGATCTCGTCGCGGGCGGCTGGTTCGGGCACCCGCCGGTCCAGCCGCTCGCCGGTGATCTCCTCGACCTCGCGACGGATCCGTTCGACCGGGGCGAGGGCCCGGGTGACCACCAGCCAGGTCACCCCGCCGACCACGATCAGCACCAGTGGCAGGCCGATCAGCAGCGGTGTGACCAGGGCGTCGGTCGACTCCTCGACCTCTTCGAGGGAGGCGGCGACGACCACCGTGAACGGGCCGGCGTCCTCGGTGACGATCAGGTACCGGTGGTCCAGCCCGGGGATCGTGACCTGATCGGCTTCCCCGGCCGGCAGTGGATCGCTGAGCTGGGGTGACGATCGCACGATGGTCCCGGCGGCGTCGCGGATCTGCCACAGGAAGTCGTCGTCGTCCTCCTCCAGCGGCGTCTGGACGGTGATCACCGATGCCCGCTCCTCGGCGGCCGTCTCGATGCCGTTGCGCAGTGACGCCCGGGACAGCACCAGCAGCGCCACCGAGCCGATCAGCAGGGCGATCGCCATCACCAGCACCGACAGGGCGGTGGTGCGGACCCGGACCGAGGCGCGGTCAACCACCGTCACTGCCCAGCCGGTATCCGGCGCCGCGCACGGTCTGGATCGCCTCCCGGCCGAACGGGCGGTCGATCTTGTTGCGCAGATGCCGCACGTAGACCTCCACGATGTTGGGGTCGCCGTCGAAGTCGCCGTCCCACACGGCCTCCAGGATCTGCCGTTTCGACATCACGTCGCCGGCGTTGCGGGCCAGGAACTCCAGCAGCGAGAACTCCCGCGCGGTCAGCTCGACGCCGGTGTCGCCGCGCCACACCCGCCGGGCCGCCGGGTCGAGCCGCAGATCGCCGGCGACCAGCTGGACCGGGCGCTCGCGGGCGCCGCGCCGGGCCACCGCGCGCAGCCGGGCCACCAGGACCGGGAACGAGAACGGCTTGGTCATGTAGTCGTCGGCGCCGGTGTCCAGCCCCTCGACCTGATCCCACTCGCCGTCCTTGGCGGTGAGCATCAGGATCGGGGTCCAGTCGCCGTCGTCGCGCAGGGTGGAGCACACCTTGTAGCCGTTGATGCCCGGCAGCATCAGGTCGAGGACGATCGCGTCGTACTCGTTCTCCCGGGCCATCCACAGGCCGTCGACACCGTCGCCGGCGACATCGACGGCGAACCCCTCCGCTTCGAGACCGACCCGCAACGACCAGGCGAGCCGCTTCTCGTCCTCGACGACGAGTACACGCATGCCTCATCTTTACCCATCCCACCTGAAGCCCCGCTGAACGCGGGCCGGGTCGTTACGATCGGGGGGAACGGGAGGACGTTTGTGGCTACTCTTCTCAAACCCGCGATTTCGGGAGCTCTGCTCCGATTCTTCGCTCCGGACGGTGTGCTGGCCACCGTCGACCTGGAGTCCGGCGCCTACCGCGAGGACGAGGTGGGAGCCACTCCGGACGACGTGCTCTGGAGGCGTACCGACGAGGTGGTCCCGGCGACCCTCGCCGCCGTCGCCGCCGAGACGGTCTTCGAGGACGCCTCGATGCTGATCAACCTGGCCACCATCACCGCGGTGCACCACGCGCACGGCCACCACACCCACCGGGCGGCGGTGGCCGACCCGGATCCGCGGGCGTTCCGGCGCCGGGCCGCCGACTCGTACGCCGAGCTCATCCAGTACCTGAGCCGCTGCGACATCCGGATCCTGGAGGCCCCGCCGGATCGCGACTTCGTCATCGGTGACACCCCGGTGGCCGCCGCCGGCCGGGACCCGCACGACCTGCCCGACCTGCCGCGGGCGGACGCCGTCCACTTCCCGGTGCACCCGCGGTTCTGTGTCCGGTTCCCGGCCGCGCAGCCGGGTTACACCGACATCGGCGCCCGTGAGGTGGACCGGATCAACCTGATGCAGATCACCCACGCCGACCGGGAGGTGCACTTCCGCCCGGATCCGCGGACCCGCCGGCTGGTCGAGGAACGGATCCGGGCCCGGACTCCGCGGCACTGACCGACAGCAGGCGGGCCGGGTTGGTGGTGAAGAACTCCGCCGGGAAGAGCTTCCGGTCGAGAGGCTGCGCGTAGGGCAGGTCGGAGCCGTGCACGATCGCGTCCCGGCCCACCACCCCGGTCAGCGCGCTGATCGCCTCCGGACCGTAGGACGAGGTCTCGTAGAAGACGTGTGGGTCCGGTGTACCGAGGTCGCCGCCCCGCGCGGCCATCCGCTCGTGGTGCAGCGGGGCCAGCCCGGCGAGGGCGACGAACCCGACGCGGAGGTTCGCGTGCCACTTGCGGCCGGCGACGTGCCAGGCCGCCCAGGACCGATGCAACTGATTGACGTACGGGACCACGGCCGCCCACCAGTCCGGCAACTCCCCGTCCTCCACCGTGGCCGGGCCTGGGTGCACCAGCAGCGGCTTACCGGCCCGTTCCAGCTCGGCCAGCAGCGGGGACATCCGCTCGATCGCCGCCGGGTCACCGAGGGCGGTGGCCGGCAGTTGCAGCCCGGCGATCCGCGGTTCGCGCAGCACTTCGGCCAGCGCGCCCGGATCCGGGGCGGTCACCGGGGCGGCCGCCCAGACGTGGAAGAAGCCCGGGAGCCGCAGGGCACTCTCGTGCCAGACGTCGATCAGCCCGGCCGCGTCGTGGCCCGGCAGGTGCTCGATCCCGAGCGGACTGGACAGCGACAGCAGCACCCGGTCGCTGTTCTCCCGCCCCATCCGCCCGGCCACGTCATGGGCGGCCGGATCCACCCGGTAGGGGTTCTCCCCCGGCAGGAACAGCGTCCAGTCCCGCAGGTAGGGATGGTGCTGCCGCGCCCGGAGCGCCGCCACGAACTCCCCCGGCCACAGATGCTGATGGCAGTCGAACCGCGTCATGCCCCCATCCTCGCGGTCGTCACCGGATTCGTGTCAACATGTCCGCCACCGTGCCGCGGCGAACCAGCGTCCGGGCCAGCCCCTCCGCGACGGCGATCAGGGCGGGCCGGCCGACGATCCGAGGACTCCGCTGGTCGGCGCCGGTCCCGGCGAGCACGAGCAGGTCTCCGGGCACGAGATCCCCGGGCACTGCGATGACCCGGGCCGTGCCCTTCCCCACCGTGCCGGCCCGGGACGTCTCCTCCAGTGTGGCGGGTTCCGGGGCCGCGCCGGAGATCCGGCCCAGCAGGGCGGCGTGGCCGTTGCCGGCGGGCGGGTCCCCGTCGAGGAGTACCACCAGACGGCCGCCGGTACGGGTGACCCGCTCGACCCGGCAGACCGTCACTCCGGCGCGGGCGATGAGAGCGTGGCCGGGTGACACCCGGACCAGCGGGACCGGAATCCCGTAGCGCTCGGCGTTGACCCGGGCCACCCCGCGCATCCGGGACGCGAACACGTCGGCCGGCAACTCGCCGGCCTGTCCACCACCGAGGTTGATCAGATCGATGCCGGCACGGTGACGGGCACGGATCACGGCGCTGAATCCGATCGCCTCCCGCAGACAGCGCTCGAACGTGCCGAACCTGGCCAGATCGTGACCGAGGGAGCAGTCCAGCCCGCTGAGCCGCAGATTCGGGGAGGCCAGGATCAGCCCGACGACGTCGAGGGCCGGGGTGCCGCCGAGGCGTACCCCGTACCGGCGCGGGCATCGGTGTCCGGACGGGATCACCCGGACCAGTACGCGCTGCCCGGCCGGCGCCCGCCGGATCAGTGTCATCACCTCCGCCGCCGACCCGGCCACCACGGCCGCCCCGCGCTCGAAGGCGGCGTCGAGAGCGGCGATCGACTTCCCCCCGCCGCTGAGCACCAGCCGCTGCGCCGGGAACCCGGCCGCCAGCGCGATCCGCAGCTGTTCCGCCGACCCGGTGTAACAGCCCAGCCCGGCGTCCGCGATCCACTTCCCGCTGACCCGGCTCAGCCCGGCCTTGGCGCTGTACGCGCATCCGGTCCCGCCGCCGAAAGCCTCGGCGTATCCGGCCGCGGCGGACCGTACCGAGGTCTCGTCCAGCACGTGGACCGGTGTTCCGTGCTCGGCGGCCAGCCGGGACAGGCGCAGCCCGCCGACCGACAGTTCGCCATCACCGGTCCACCGGACGGTGGACGGCCAGTGCCGGGGGTCGAGGTGCCGCGTCATCATCGAGGTGCGCAACGTGGGCAGAAGGTCAGCGAGTGTCATCAGACGCCTTTCGAAGTCGTGGACGACTCCAGTCGACGCCACGTTCCGGCCCTGGTCGACGGCGTGTACGGCGTTGATACAGCCGCCGGCGCCGAATTGACGCGCTGATGACGCGGGACCGAGGTTAACCGGTTGAGTTGCGTCTGCCAGGATGCCGGTCATGACGAGTATCGACAGCACACCGTTCGGGGCCCTGGCCGACGGCACGAGCATCGAGAAATGGACGTTGACCAATGCGAGCGGGGTGTCCGCGTCGATCCTCACCTGGGGCGCGACCATCCAGTCGGTGTACGTGCCGGACCGCGCCGGCGCCCTCGCCAACGTGACGCTCGGGTTCGCCGATCTGGCCGGTTACACCGATCCCGCCTACCTGGCCGGCAACCCGTTCCTGGGTTCGACGGTCGGCCGCTACGCCAACCGGATCGCCGGCGGCGCCTTCACCCTGGACGGCGAGACCTACAAACTGTCGCAGAACGAGGGCCAGACCACCCTGCACGGCGGATCGCACGGCTTCGACCAGCGCGTCTGGTCGGCCACCGCGGTCGAGAACGGGGTGCGGATGTCGTATCTGTCGGCCGACGGCGAGCAGGGTTTCCCCGGCACCCTGACGGTGTCCGTCACGTTCACCCTGGACGACGACAACGGCCTGCGCCTCGACTACACCGCGACCACCGACCGGGCGACGGTGGTGGCGCTGACCAATCACGCCTACTGGAACCTGTCCGGCGAGGGCAGCGGCTCGGTGGAGAACCACCTGCTGCGGATCGACGCCGGCCATTTCACCCCGGTCGACTCCACGTTGATCCCGACCGGTGTGCTGGAGCCGGTCGACGGCACCCCGTTCGACTTCCGCAGCCCGCACCCGATCGGCGCGCGGATCCGCGACGAGCACCCGCAGCTCACCACCGGCCGCGGCTACGACCACAACTACGTGCTGACCGACGGTTCCGGCGCGCTGTCGACGGCCGCGGTGGTGGACGACCCGGCCAGTGGCCGGCGCCTGACCATCACCACCACCGAACCGGGCCTGCAGTTCTACGCCGGCAACTTCCTGGACGGCAAGATCCGCGGCACGAGCGGCCGCCAGTACCGGCAGGGCGACGCGTTCGCCCTGGAGACCCAGCACTTCCCGGACAGCCCGAACCAGCCGGACTTCCCGTCCACGGTCCTGCGCCCGGGCGAGACCTGGACGTCGACCACCGTGCACACCTTCTCGGTGATCGGGTAACACCGCCGGGTGGGCCGTCGTCCGGGCGGCCCACCGGACCCGCCGAAGCATGCCTTGACATTCATATGAAGCTTGAGGCATGTTTTCGAGGTGGACGGTTTCACGCTGATCGCCGACCCGACGCGCCGCCGGATCCTGGACGCGCTGCGCGTCGCCGAGCACGACGTCTCCACGCTGACCGGGCTGCTCGGCATCCCCCAGCCGCTGATGTCCAAGCATCTGCGGGTGCTGCGGGAGGCCGGCGCGGTCACCGCCGCCACGGACGGCCGCCGCCGGGTCTACCGGCTGGCCGCCGATCCACTGCCCGACGTGCTGGGCTGGGTCAGCCCGTACCACCGCCGCTGGTCCGATGGTTTCGACCGTCTGGCCGAGGCCCTCGACGACGAGCGAAGGAGTGAACGCTGATGAGCGACGCCGTACGCAAGGAGATCGGCCGGCAACCGGCCGAGGCGGAGCTGGCCGCCACCACCGACGGCCGCTGGGTGCTGGCGATGAGCCGGGAGCTGCCGCACCCGCCGGAGCGGGTGTGGCCGCGCCTGACCGAGCCGGCGCTGCTGCACACCTGGTCGCCGGTGGTTCCGGACCGCCCGCTGGACTCCCCCGGCCCGGCCCGGAGCAGGGAGAACCCGGAGGATCCGTGGCTGGACGCGGAGGTCCTGATCGCCGACGCCCCGCTGGAGCTGGTCCACCGGTGGGGCGACGACCTGCTCCGCTGGACGCTGACCCCGACCGCGGCCGGATGCCGTCTGACTCTGGAGCACACGTTCGCCGACCGGGACGGGTCAGCGATGTACGCGGCCGGCTGGCACATCTGCCAGGCCTCGCTGGCGGCCCGGCTGGACGGCGACGACTCGCCGCGGGTGGCCGGGGCTGCGGCCCGCGATCACGGCTGGGCCGAGTTGCGCGACGCGTACGCCACCGGCGGGCTGATCAGCCAGGACGGCGTCTGAGCGTCAGGCCTGCGCGCGGGGGCGCCTGATCAGGCCGAACGCGCCCAGCCCGACACCGACCACCGCCGGGATCCCGATCATGGCCGCGGCGTCCCACTGCGCGTTCACGTCCTCGGCGATGAAGGGCTCCTCCAACACCAGCGTCCACAGCAGAAAGCCGCTGACGACCAGCAGCAGCGCCCCGAAGCCGACCGACGCCGCCCGCGGTGACGCGCGGAAGGCGAGCACCAGGACGGCCACGAACACCAGTGCAGCGACCACCTGGCCGAATCCGATCTCCATGGACCGCACGGTAACACCGCCGTGCACCCGGCCATGCCCCGGCAGAGGCATGGCCGGGCGGCGTCACCTCAGAAGTCGTCGTCGAAGGAGACGGTTCCGGTCACACCCACCTGGTAGGCCGACACCCGGCGCTCGAAGAAGTTCGACAGCTCCTGGACGTCCTGCAGCTCCATGAACGCGAACGGGTTCTTGCTGCCGTACATCGGGGCGATGCCCAGGGCCTGCAGCCGCCGGTCGGCGACGTGCTGCAGGTATTCCCGCATGTCGCCCAGCGACATCCCGGAGACGCCCTGTTCGAGCAGGTCCTCGGCGAACTGGACCTCACACTCGACGGCCTCGGCCAGCATGTCGCGGACCTCCTGCTCCATCTTGTCGTCGAACAGGTCCGGCTCCTCGGCCCGGACCTGGTCGACCACGTCGAAGGCGAACGCCATGTGCATGCTCTCGTCGCGGAACACCCAGTTCGTGCCGGACGCCAGGCCCTGGAGCACACCACGGGAGCGCAGGAAGTAGACGTACGCGAAGGCGCCGTAGAAGAACAGGCCCTCGATGCACGCCGCGAAGCAGATCACGTTGAGCAGGAACGCCCGGCGGTGTTCCCTGGTCTCCAGCCGGCGCAGGTCGAAGACCGAGTCGATCCACTTGAAGCAGAAGTCGGCCTTGCGGGCGATCGACGGGATGTTCTCGACGGCCGCGAACGCCTCGAAACGCTCCTGCTCGTCGGGCACGTAGGTGTCGAGCAGGTTCAGGTAGAACTGAACGTGCACGGCCTCCTCGAACAGCTGCCGGGACAGGTAGAGCCGGCCCTCCGGCGAGTTGACGTGCTGGTACAGGTTGAGGACCAGGTTGTTCGCCACGATGGTGTCACCGGTGGCGAAGAACGCGACCAGCCGCGACACCAGGTGCTGCTCGGCGGGGCTGAGCTTGGCCAGGTCGGCGAGGTCGGAGTGCAGGTCGACCTCCTCCACCGTCCAGGTGTTCTTGATCGCGTCCTTGAAACGGTCGAAGAAGTGCGGGTACTTCATCGGCCGCAGGGTCAGGTCCATACCGGGGTCGAGCAGCATTACTGGCAAGCCTCACAGATGTCGGGGTTCTCAAGGGACGAGGCGAGTGCGCCGCCGCCCAGGTCGCCGAGCAGGTTCACGCCGGGCACGACGGCCGGCTTGGCAACGGTGGCCTGGGCGGGGACCACCACAGCGGCGGGAGCCACGGCGACGGTCGCCTGCTGGATGCGCGTCGCCGGGCGCGAACGCAGGTAGTACGAGGTCTTCAGGCCGGCCTTCCACGCGTACAGGTACATCGAGGAGACCTTGTTGATGGTCGGCGCGGCCATGAACAGGTTGAGCGACTGCGACTGGTCGATGTACGGGGCACGGGCCGCCGCCAGGTCGATCAGCGCCTTCTGCGGCAGTTCCCACGCGGTCCGGAACAGCTCGCGCACGTCCGCGGGCAGCTCGGCGATGCCCTGCACGGAACCCTCGGCCCGCTTGATCGCCTCACGGATCTCGGCGGTCCACAGTCCACGGGCCTTGAGTTCGCGTACCAGATAGGTGTTGATCTGGAGGAACTCGCCGGACATCGTCTCACGCTTGAACAGGTTGGACACCTGCGGCTCGATGCACTCGTAGGCGCCGGCGATCGACGCGATGGTGGCGGTCGGCGCGATCGCGATCATCAGCGAGTTGCGCAGGCCGTGCTCGGCGATCGACGCCTTGACGGCCGCCCACCGCTCGGGCTGCCCCAGGTCGGCGCCCCACAGCTCGGGGTGCAGGTCACCCTTGGCCGCGCGGGTCTCGGCGAACGCCGGGTGCGGGCCGAAGCGCTGGGACAGCTCGACCGACGACTCCAGGGCGGTCAGGAAGATCTCCTCCTGGACCCGGGTGGACAGCTGCTTGGCCTCGGCCGAGTCGAACGGCAGGCCGAGCATGAAGAACGCGTCCTGCAGGCCCATCAGCCCCAGGCCGACCGGGCGCCAGCGCGGGTTGGACGCGGCCGCCTGCTGCGACGGGTAGTAGTTGATGTCGATGACGCGGTCCAGGTAGACCACGGCGGTACGCACGGTCGCGCGCAGCTTGTCCCAGTCGACACCGCCGGCGTTGACGTGTGCGCCCAGGTTGATCGACCCGAGGTTGCACACCGCGGTCTCGTCGTCGTTGTTGACCTCGAGGATCTCGGTGCACAGGTTCGACAGGTGGATCACGTTCTGCGGCTCGCCGGTCTGGTTCGACAGCGCGTTCGAGCGGTCCTTGAACGTCATCCAGCCGTTGCCGGTCTGGGCCAGGGTGCGCATCATCCGGCCGTACAGATCGCGGGCCTTGACGGTCTTGACCGCCTTCTTCTCCGCCGCGCGGTAGGCCTCGTCGAACTCGGCACCGTAGAGGTCGGGCAGCTCGGGCGCCTCGGACGGGTCGATCAGCGACCAGTCGCCGTCCGCCTCGACGCGGCGCATGAACTCGTCCGGGATCCAGTTGGCCAGGTTCAGGTTGTGGGTGCGGCGCGACTCCTCACCGGTGTTGTCGCGCAGCTCCAGGAACTCCTCGATGTCCGGGTGCCACGGCTCCAGGTAGACGCAGGCCGCGCCCTTGCGGCGGCCGCCCTGGTTGACGGCGGCGACCCCGGCGTCGAGGGTCTTCAGGAACGGGACGATGCCGTTGGACTTGCCGTTCGTGCCCCGGATCAGGGCGCCCCGGCCCCGGATCCGCGACCAGGCGATGCCGATGCCACCGGAGAACTTCGACAGCTTCGCCACCTGGTGGTAGCGCTCGTAGATCGAGTCCAGCTCGTCCTTCGGCGAGTCGACCAGGAAGCACGACGACATCTGGGTGTGCCGGGTGCCGGAGTTGAACAGGGTCGGCGAGCTCGGCAGGTACGCCAGCGACGACATCAGCCGGTAGAAGCTGATCGCCTCCCGGGCGTCCTTCGACAGGCCACAGGCGACCCGCAGCAGCCAGTACTGCGGGGTCTCCACCACCAGCCGCGAGGTCGGGTGGCGCAGCAGGTAGCGGTCCGCGACGGTGCGCAGCCCGAAGTACTCGAAACGCAGGTCACCGGCCAGGTCGATGGCGTCGTCCAGCTTGCGGGCGTTGGCCGCCACGAACGCGGCGGTCTCGTCACCGATCAGGCCCTCGGTGTGCGCGTACCGGATCGACTGACTGAAACTGGCCACGCCCTGGAGGCGGACCTCCTTGTCGACGTACGCCGCCAGCAGCCGGGCGGCCAGCCGCGAGTACTGCGGCTCCTCACCGATCAGCTCGGCAGCCGTCTGGATCGAGAGCTTGTCCAGTTCCGCGGTGGTGGCCCCGTCGTACAGGCCGCTGATCGTCTTGGTCGCCACCCGCAGCGGATCGACCTCGTCCAGGTCGGCGACCCACAGCTCGACCGCCTTGACGATCTTGTTGACGTCGACCGGTTCCAGGTCGCCGTTTCTCTTGCGCACCTGCATCGCATGCCGTCGCTGTTCCGGCACACCGGCGGTCCTGGTGGTGAGCGTCATGCCCTCTCCTCGCGAGCCCGACGCGTGGAAGGCAGACACCAGCGGCCCGCGGGCACACGGCCGCGCGGACGTTCGGCGTCGGCCGTCCCACGCGGCCTTCAACCGCCGCGCACCAGGCCGGTGCACGGCGCGCTGGCAGGTCTTCGGACTCGTGGGCACGGCTCTCGCAAGCCATCTACTGGCCGTCGCTTCCCAGGCTCGGTGACGAGCCCAGTGCTTGACTGACGGCGGTCGTTCCCACTCACCGCTGCGGGGCAGTCCCGGCCTCGCACCGGGTTCCCTGTTGCCTCGGGCAGGTCTCATCGACCCATCCGAACCAGCTGCGGGAGACACCATATATGGGTGGGGCCGGAAATTCATAACCCAACATGGTGTGTTCAAGACGTCACCCGAGAGAGATCAACAACACCCCTTCCCGCAGGTACGCCACCAGATCCCGCCCGGCCGGTTCCCCTCGGCAGCCCACGGCGAGAGGATGGGAGTCCCCCGACGGAAAGGGATCACCGGTTGAACACGCCGCCCGCACTCACCTCGATCTCCGGACATCTCGGACAACCATCTGGCCCTGACCGGCGCCACGATCGGAGCCGGCGGCGCGATCATGGTGGGGCTGGCCGACCGGCACGTGCCGGCGGAGCGGCTACCGTCCTTGATCGAGGGTTTGAGCAGCGGCGATGCCGGTCCCGCGGTGGCCGCGGTGACCACCGCACCGCCCGCGGACGACCTCGGCGACCACCGCGCCTGGATCGACGCCTGCTATGCCGGCACCGACCTCGGCGTGATCATCGGCCGTCTCACCGCGCATCCCGCACCGGAGGCGCGGGCCGCCGCCGAGGAGATCGCCGGCAAGTCGCCGACCTCCCTGGCGGTCACGTTGCGTTCGCTGCGAACGGCGGCCCGGTTGAGCGGTCTACGGGCGGCGCTCGCCCAGGAGTACCGGCTGTCGGCGGCGCTGCTGCGGCTGCCCGACCTGGCCGAGGGCATCCGCGCGCAGATCATCGACAAGGACCGGCGGCCGCGCTGGTCGCCGGTCCCGCCGAACCTCGTCGACGATCTGTTCAGGAGGTCGTGACCGATTCCTTCGCCGCGGCGTCCGCCACCGTGCCCGGCATGTCCCCGGCCGGTCCGCGACCGCTCCGGTTCCCCGGCGACCGTCCACGGATCGCCCCCACCGTGATGTCCGCGAGGAGGAACACCAGCAGCGGAATCCCGAACAGCGGGAGGAACCAGGCCACCGCGAACACCGCCGGAACACCGACGGCGATCAGCCACGCCGGCAGCCGCAGCCACGCCCCACGGGCCGGAGCCGGGCCGGCGAGCCGGCGGCGGTCACCCCGCGTCGGACGGCGCTGCCACCACATCCGGTAACCGAGGACGATCATCGTGACCAGCCCGAGAGCCAGCAGCGCGAGGGCGATCTGGTTCACCAGCCCGAACATCGTCCCCATGTGCAGGTCGACACCCCAGCGGGCCATCTTGGCCATGAACGGGTAGTCGGAGAATCGCACCACGTCGGTGACCCGCAAGGTCGCCGGGTCGACGGCGGCCACGTCGACCGAGGTCGGGTACTCCCGGTGCACCTCGGTCACGGTCCACGTGCGGCCCTCGCCCTTCGGCAGACCGATCTCGACCTGATCGGAGTCCACCTCGGCGGCCCGGGCCGCGTCCCACACGGCGCCGATCGTGGTGACGTCGACCGCCCCGGTGTCGGCGGGCGCCCCGCCACCGTGCGCCGAGTGCTCACCCCCGGTGACGACCGGGGCCGCCGTGACGGTGGTGCTCACCGAGGGTGTCGACCAGTTCAGCTGGGATCGCAGCTCGGTGACGTTCTCCCCGGCGAACGTCGACCAGGTCAGCCCGGTCGCGGAGAGCGCCAGAAAACCGACGGCCATCCACATTCCGAGAACGCCGTGCCAGGCCCGGGTCCGGGCCCGCCCGGTCGCCCCGCGGGTACGCCGCACCCGGCCCAGCCACATCCACAGCCCACCGAGGGTGACCACCCACAGCCAGGAGGCCGCGAGTTCGCTGTAGTACCGGCCGATGTCGCCGAGGTGCAGTGACCGGTGCAGTTCGTCGATCCAGGACCGGACCGGAAGCGCGCCGGTGGTGCCGTAGACGGTCTCCTGCCCCAGCACCGCCCCGGTGCCCGGGTCGATGAAGACCGCGTGCCGGTACGACTCGGCGAACCGCCCGTCGTCGAAGATCACCCGGGTGGTGCCGCCCTCCGGAGCCGGCCGGACCGCGACCAGATTGGGAACGGTGGTGACCTGCTCGGCGGCGGCCACCTGCCGGGCCAGCGGAACAGTCGACGTGGTGGCGGCCGGTGGCTTCAACAGGTCGGCGTGGACGGCCTTCTCCAGCTGCGGACTGAGCGCGTACAGGCCTCCACTGATCGCCGCGATCAACAGAAACGGCCCGATCAGGATGCCCGCGTAGAAATGCAGCCGCAGCAGCAGGGGCCTGATCTCGCTGTTGGTAATCAGGGCAGAACTCCTCGGTCCGGATCAACGACGTGTCGCTGGGAAGTCGTCGTTCCGGGCCCTGTGGTTCCCGCCGTTTCGAATCCCCGGTCGTTTCCCGGTACGGGCGTATCGACCGGTCTGCCGGCCGGCTCCGGCGGCCGGGCCGGGCCGCCGGAGCCGGTGAGTGCCGGAGCGTCAGTCGCCGTAGCGGTCGAAGGAGACCGTCCAGTCGCCGAGGCCGTTCCAGATCGGCAGTTCGCGCGGGGTGTTCTTCACGTCGACGATGTCGCCGAGCAGGAAGTTCTCGTAGCACCACTTGGCGTCGGCGGTGCTCAGGTTGATGCAGCCGTGCGACAGGTTGGCCCGGCCCAGCGAGCCGTTCCACGGCGCGGCGTGCAGGAACTCGCCCGAGTACGAGATGCGGGTGCAGTAGTCGACGACCATCGGCGCGTAGTAGTTCGGGTCGTTCGGGTCGCTGACACCGTAGCTGCCCGAGCTCATCGAGTGTTTGCGCTGCTTGGAGAGCACCACGTGCGGGCCGCCGGCGGTCCAGTAGCTGATCTTCTCGCCGTTCGAGCCGGTGGTCCCGCCGCCCTTGCCGAGGCTGCTCTTCATGGTGCGGACGAGCTTGCCGTCGATGTAGACCTTCGTCATGTGCGTCCGGTTGTCACTGACCGCGATCAGCGAGCGCCCGATCTTGAAGTCGGTCGACACGTTGCGGGCGCCGTACGTCGTCTTGCCGAGCTTGACGCCGTACATGTTGACGGCGACCTTGATCTTCGTGCCGGACTCCCAGTACTTCGCCGGCCGCCAGTGCACGGTCTGGTTGTTCTTCCAGTAGAACTTGCCCTCGACCGACGGCGAGGTGGTGATCTCGATGGCCTTCTCCGCGGCGGCCTTGTTGACCGGGCGGCTGAACGCGACGATGACCGGCTGCCCGACGCCGTACGTCTTGCCCTCCCGCAGGGACGCCATCGCGTTCGCCTGGAAGGTGACCTTCGCGACGTTCTCCGGCTTGAGGGTGGTGAAGGTGACGTCCTCGGTGGTCTCGGTGCCGACGCTGTTGGCGGCGGTGACACTGACCGTGTACTTCTTGCCGTACGCGAGGTCCTCGGTCGACTTCCAGGTCCCGTCGTCCTGCATCTCGCCGTCGATCTTCGCCTTGCCGGCGGTGACGGTGACGGTCTTCAGGGTGCCGTCGGCGACACCCACGGTGATCGGCTTGACCGGCGACACCCCGGTCGCACCGGACTCGGGGGTCACGGTCACCCGGGCCGGCGCCGCACTCTCGATGTTCGCGACCGGGTCGACCCACGCGGTGGTGTCGGTGCCGGCCTTGCCACCGGTCGCGGTACACCCGGCAGCCGCGGCAGTGGCGGTGACCGCGGCCACACCAGCCGCCCCGATGATCACCTTACGTCGTTGAATCATGACTCTCACAATCGAGGGGTCCCGGTCGGCGCCATCCATGGCCGTACCAGACAAGACGTACGGGGATCCCGGAATCGTTGCCTGTCGAGTCGATCAAAGGATGGAGGATCGTCATCCTGACAGATCTGGATCCGATCCGGTACACCACAACAGCGGAAACAGCAGACCTTCTACCATCCGTACGTGAGAATCGTCGCGATGACCGACGAGCACGCGGCACGGGTGCTCGACATCTACCGGCTCGGCATCGAGAGCGGGGACGCCACGTTCGAGACGGAGCCGCCGGCCTGGGAGCGGTTCACCACCGGCCGGCTGCCCGGCCACCGGTTCGTGGCGATCGGCGACGGCACGGTGCTCGGCTGGGTGGCGTGCAGTGCCGTCTCCGACCGATGTGTGTACGCCGGGGTCGTCGAGCATTCCGTCTATGTCGATCCGCACGCCCAGGGCCGTGGGGTCGGCCGGGCGCTCCTCGACACGTTGATCGCGTCGACCGAGGCGGCCGGGGTGTGGACGGTGCAGTCCGGGGTCTTCCCGGAGAACACCGCGAGCCTGGCCCTGCACGCCGCCTGCGGTTTCCGCACGGTGGGCACCCGCGAACGGGTCGGCCGGCAGCACGGCCGGTGGCGTGACGTCGTGCTGCTGGAGCGCCGCAGCCCGCACATCACCTGACCGGCCGCGAACGGGTCTCGTGGTGCCGGACCCGGCCCACGATCACCGCGCCCGGGCCGTGCACCAGCACACTGGCGATCACCGTCAGGGTCATCGTGGTCAGGGCGGTGTCGGCCAGCACCCCGTCCGGCAGGTCGTTGAACGCCAGCAGGCCGAACACGATCGAGGTGGTTCCGCGGGGGCCGATCACGCCGATGGTGAGCCGTTCCCGCAGGGTGGTCCCGGAGCCGGCCAGTGCCAGCAGCATCGGCCCGATCCGGATCACGGTGAGGACGGCCAGGCAGTACAGCACGACCGTCCACCCGACCCCGCCCCGTACCGTCATCACCGCGGCGTTGCCCAGGTAGAACCACATGCCGATGGTGAGCAGCGCGGCCACGTCCTCCAGCAGCTGCAGTTCCGGGGTCTGCACCGGCTTCTTGATCCGCCGGCGGGGCGCCACCTGCCGCAGGAACCGGAACGCGATCCCGCACACGAACGCGGCCACGAACCCGTTGCCGCCGAGTTCGGCGGTGGCCGTGTAGGTGAACAGTGGCAGCGCCACCACCAGCACCCGCCGGGACTGCCCGGTGACCCGTTCCCGGCGTTCGGCCAGGTTCATCAGCCAGGCGACGGCCAGCCCGAAGGCGAGCCCGCAGGCGATCGCCTTGAGCGCGGCCGGCACCGCGGTGGCCAGGGCCTCCAGCGGGGTGTCGGCGGGTGACGAGGTGCCGGCCAGGATCAGCGCGAACGCGAAGATCGGTGACATGATCCCGTCGTTGTATCCGCCTTCGACGTTCAGCACGTCCCGGACCCGGGCGGGCACCAGACGGTCCCGGACCAGGGACTCGGCGGGCGCCAGGTCGATCGGCACGAGCACGCACCCGATCACCAGCAGCGCCGCCCAGGACAGCCCGGCGGGCAGCAGCAGCCACCCGAGCAGCACCGCGGCGATCAGGCTCAACGGCATGGCGACCAGCAGCGTACGGACGGCCATGCCGGGTTCGGCCCCGAACAGCCGCCCGCCGCGCACCTCGTTGGCGTCGACGAACAGCAGCACGGCCAGGATGACCTCGGCGACGTGCTGGGCCACCCCCTCGTCCAGGGTGCCGGCGATCGCGTCGGTGAACAGGCCGGTGACGATCCCGGCGAGGACCATCACCAGGGGCGCCCGCACGTTCCACTGCTCGAGGCGGCGGGCGACCAGCGCCCAGGCCCCGGTGACGGCCGCGATCACCACCAGGCAGAGGATCATGCACCACGGTAGGACGCCGGCCGGGCCTCCGGGGCCGGAACGACGTCGAAGCGCACCCGGGACGACCCGATGTCAGAGCGGAGGACTGCCCGCGCAGTGGTGGCATCGGGCCGGGCAGGGCGTCTGTGGCGGCGCGGCGGACAGGCCGCTGTCACGCAGGACGGTGGTCACGGTCTGCTCGAAGGTCGCGGTCTCCGGCACGACGACCTCACCGGGTACGCCGAGCAGGTCCCGTTCGGTGTACCAGCCGCGCATCGTCTCGGCGGTGACCGGGATCGGTTCCTCGCGGCGGAAGTGCCGGCGCACCGTCTCGTCGAACGACACGTCCATGTAGAAGCAGGCCGCCGCGGTGTCCCCGGCCAGCCGGCGCAGCGGCTCCCCGTACTGGCCGGTGTGCAGGATGCCCTCCAGCACCACGTGGTAACCGGCGTCCAGGGCGGCCCGCACCGTCGCCACGATGAAGCCGGGCGCCACCGCGTCGTCGCCGTTGCCACCGTGCTCGCGCAGGATCACCCGGCGCAGATGGTCCTGTTCGATCAGCGCGCAGCCCCGGCCGTACCTCCGGCGCACCTCCCGGGCGGTGGTGGTCTTGCCGCTGCCCGAGTTGCCACGAATGATCACCAGCACCGTCACGTCTTCTGTCATACCCCGGCGGTAGGTTCGCCGGCATGACAGACACGGGGGCTCTCGTCCTGCCGGAGTCGTGGCACGAACACGTGCATCCACGGCGCGGCGGCACCGTCACACGGCCGTTCACACCCGATCCGGAGGCGCGGGACCGGACCGGGCGGATCACGGCCGAGTCGCGGGGGCGGCTGACCGCCCTGCTGGCCGCGGTGTCCACTCCGGAGCCGATCCGGGCGGCGGCGGCCCGCTGGCTGGCCGGGGAGCCCGATCCGCTCGGGGCGGGCACGGTCGCGGCGATCCTGGACGGGCCGGAGGCCGCCGCCTGGGCCGACGTGTGGATCCAGGAGCACGGTCTGCGGTTCGCCACGCTGGCCGCGGTAGAGACGGTCGCGCTGATGATCGTCAACGACATGGCGCTCGGCTGGCGGTACTACCCGGAGGCCGACTCCGGGATCCGGCACCGGCTGCCGGACGATCCGGTCGACGGTTCCCCGCTGGGCCTGCGCGCGCTGCTGCGGGTCCGGGCGGCACTGGCGGTCGCGCCGGACGACGAGTTCACCCGGGTGGCCGCCGCGCTGGAGCCGTACCGTGCCGGCGAGCGGTATGCCCGCGCCGCCTGCGCGGTGGTCACCGCCCGGCCGGACTGGGTGGCCGAGGACATGACCGGCGCCGAGTGCCCGATGCTGCTCTACGCGGCGAGCACCCCGGAGCAGGTGGCCGCGCTCACCCCGACGGTCGACCTGGTGCACGGCGACGTGGGCCGGGATCTCTTCGTCACCATCGCCGACGGGGTCGGCGCCGCCGCCGGCCCGGCCCTGCTGGAGTGGTTCGACGAGGGCTCCTGGGAGTACACCGCACGCGGCACCGACCAGCGGCTGCTCGCCGTGCTGGCCGCGATGCCCGATGACGAGGTGATGGGCGGGCTGCTGGCCCGGTCCGGCCGCCGGATCGTGCGCACGGCCCTGCTGGCGGCGGCCGAGCGGTTCCCCGCCCGGGCCCTGCGACTCCTCGCCGAGGCCGGCGACGACCTGCTGCGCGCGCACGTGGTGAAGCATGCCGGCCTGGTCGGCCGGGTGCTGCCGCTGCTGAGCCCGGCGGCCGCCGCCCGGGTCCGCGCCATCACGGCGGCCTGGGACGACGTGGTGCTCGCGCCACTGACCGCGCTGCCCCCGGTGCTGGCCGACCCACCGTGGCGGCATCGCCGCACCGCGGCCGAACCACCGGTGATCACCGGTCTGCGCTGCACCGACGCGCCGGCGGTGAGCTGGCTGCCGGGCGAGCGGCAGGAGTGGGCGCAGACCTGGCTGACGTTCCACAACAAGCCCGGCACCGACTGGGCCGCCCTGGCCGCGTCGGTGCTGAGCGGCGGTGACGGCGGCAGATGGTCGGACCCGGCCCGGCTGTTCCTCACCGGCCCGGAGGAGGTGGCCCGGCCGGCGATCATCCGGTGGCTGCCGAAGACCGATCTGGACTCGGCCGAGTGGCTGCGGGTCGCCGCGGCCCGGTTCGAGACCGACGCGCTGCCCGCACTGTTGTCGCTGGCCAGGGCGACCCCTCCAGAGTTCGGTCCGCACCTGCTCCCGTTCACGTCACCACCGGTGGCGACGGTGATGGCGGACTGGTCGGCGCGGCTCAAATCGATGCGCCGGACCGCCCGGAAGTGGCTGCTGCGGCATCCCGAGGCGGCCGCACGGGCACTGATCCCGGCCGCCCTCGGCAAGATCGGGACCACCCCGCGACGGCAGGCCGAGCGCGCCCTGCTCCTGCTGCACACCAACGGCCGGACCGACCAGATCAACACCGCCGCCATCACGTACGGCCCGGAAGCCGCCGCCGCGGTGACAGCCCTGCTCACCGCCGATCCGTTGCGGGCCCTGCCGGCGCGGATGCCGTCGGCGCCCGGCTGGGCCGCTCCCGGGGTGCTGCCACCGGTGCGACTGCGCGACGGCTCCGGGGCCCTGCCCGCCGAGGCGGTCGGCACCCTGATCCTGATGCTGATCCTCTCCCGGCCCGACGAGCCGTACGCCGGTCTGGACCTCGTCCGGGAGGCGGTCGAACCGGCCGATCTCGCCGAGTTCGGCTGGGCGCTGTTCGAGCAGTGGCAGACCGCCGGGGCGTCCGGCAAGGACGGCTGGGCGTACGACACCCTCGCCCTGACCGGCGACGACGAGACGGTGCGGCGGCTCACCCCGCTGATCCTGACCTGGCCGACCGTGGGCCTGCACGCCCGGGCCCTCGCCGGGCTGTCCGTGCTGACCGGCATCGGCACCGATCAGGCGCTGCTGCACCTGCACCGGGTGTCACAGCGGGCCAGGTCCACGCCGTTGCGCAAGGCCGCCACCGCCCGGATCACCGAGATCGCCGACGGGCTCGGCCTGACCGCCGAGCAGCTCGCCGACCGGCTGCTCCCGGACTTCGGGCTGGACGCCGCGGGCGGCATGCGCCTGGACTACGGGCCACGCCAGTTCGTGGTCGGATTCGACGAGCAGCTGCGGCCGTTCGTCACCGACGCCGACGGCAAGCGGCTGAAAACCCTGCCCAAGCCGGGGGCCCGCGATGACACGGCGCTGTCCGAGGCCGCCTACCGGCGGTTCGGCGTCCTGAAACGGGAGGTCCGCAAGATCTCGGCCGAGCAGGTGCACCGGCTGGAACGCGCCATGGCCGACGGCCGGCAGTGGACCGGCGCCGAGTTCCGCCGCCTGTTCGCCGACCATCCGCTGCTGTGGCACATCGGCCGCCGCCTGGTCTGGTTCTCGGCCGGCTCCGGCACCGCCCTGCGGATCGCCGAGGACCGCACCTTCGCCGGTGCCGACGACGATCCGGTCCCTGTCACCGACGGCGAGATGATCGGTGTCGCCCACCCGGTGCGGCTGGGCGCGGAGACGGCCCGCTGGGCGGAGGTGTTCGCCGACTACGAGATCCTGCAGCCGTTCCCGCAGCTGGGGCGGCCGGTGTTCACCCTCACCGACGCCGAGCGGTCAGCCGGGCGGCTGACCCGGTTCGAGGGGATCACCGTGCCCACCACGAAGGTGCTCACCCTGGACCGGCGCGGCTGGTCCCGCCACGAGGCCGACGACAACGGGGCGCAGCGGGCCTTCGACAGGCTGGCCGGCCCCGGCCGGGTCCTCACCGTGCATCTCGATCCGGGCATCGTCGGGCAGGCGGGCTTCGACGCCGAGCAGAAGCTGCTGGCGGTCTATCTGCACGACGGCACCGTGGACCCGTGGTATCTGGACGACGAGAAGACGCTGCCCCTGGGCGACCTCGACCCGGTGTCGGCCTCCGAGATCCTCCGCGACCTGACCGACGTCACTACCTGAGACGTCCGTGTGCCGATTTGCGGCTCGATTCGAGCCGCAAATCGGCACACGGTCTGACCTCGGCCACGGAAACTCCGCACCGGCGCGCCGAACCGCCCGGCCAGCCGCCATGCCCGACCGACGCCAACCGCACGGCCCGCACCCGACCCGCCGCCGCACCCGACCCGCCGCCGCGCCCGACCCGCCGCCGCGCCCGACCCGCCGCCGTAACCGGCCCGCGCCCGACCCGCCGCCGCACCCAACCCGCCGCCGCACCCGGCCCGCCGCCGCGCCCGACCCGCCGTCGTAACCGGCCCGCCGCCGCAGCCGGCCCGCGCCCGGCCCGCGGGCGCGCGCGAGCGCGGGCGGTGGTCAGGCGGTGGGGGTTCGGTCGCGGAGGCGCTGCTGGAGTAGCTGGACCAGGTGGATTCCGGAGACGCCGGCCAGGTCGTCGGCCTGGGTGCGGCAGGAGAAACCGTCGGCCAGGAAGACGTCGCCCTCCTCGGCCTTCTCCAGCGCCGGCAGCAGCTGCTGCTCCGCCACCTGCACCGACACCTCGTAGTGACCGCGCTCGACACCGAAGTTGCCGGCCAGACCGCAACAACCGCCGAGCCGCTTGACCGTGGCGCCGGCCTGTTTCAGCAGCTTGGCGTCGGCGTCCCAGCCCATCACCGCGTGATGGTGGCAGTGTGGCTGGGCGATCACCCGCACCCCCTCCAGCGAGGGCGGCGTGTATCCGGGAGTGGCCGCGAGCAGCTCGGCCACCGTCATCGTCGCCGCCGCGACCGCTTTGGCCGCCTCGTTGTCGACGAGTTCGACGGCGTCCTGCCGGAGCACACCGGTGCAGGACGGTTCCAGGCCGACGATCGGGATCCCCTGCTTGACCGATTCGTGCAGTTCGGCGACGGTGCCGCCGAGGATGCGCCGGGCCGCGTCGAGCTGCCCGGTGGAGATCCAGGTGAGCCCGCAGCAGGCTTTCCGGCTGGTGACCCGGGGCGCGTACCCGGCGTCGACAAGCACCTCCACGGCGGCCCGCGCGACGTCCGGCGAGAAGTGATCGGTGAAGCTGTCCACGAACAGCACCACCGGCTTGCCGGTTTTCACACCCTGGAAGGTTGACCTGAAGGTCTTCGGCGCGAAATGGGGGATGTTGCGCCGGGAATCGACTCCGGCGAACCACAGTGCGACGTTCTTGACCCCGGGCAGACCCGTGGCCAGGTTGGCCAGCGCCGGAATCCGCGACGCCAGACGCGACCACCGCGGCAACCACCCCAGCGTGTAGTGCGACCGGGGCCGCACCCGCCCCTTGTAGCTCTGGTGGATCACCTCGGACTTGTAGGCCGCCATGTCGATCCCGGTCGGACAGTCCGACGCACACCCCTTGCAGGACAGACAGAGATCAAGCGCATCGTGTACGGCCGGCGACCGCCAGTCCGGCACGAGGTCGCCGTCCATCATCTCCTGCAGGACCCGGGCCCGGCCCCGGGTGGAGTCCTTCTCGTCCTTGGTGGCCAGGAACGACGGGCACATCACCCCGCCGAGCACCCGGGTGTCGACCCGGCACTTGCCCACACCCGTACACCGGTGAACCGCCTGGTTGAAGTCCCCACCATCGGCGTGGTAGGCGAGAGCGAGCGGCACGGTGACCTTGCGCCCCTGCGACACGCGGATGTTGGCGTCGACCGGGTCGGGGTCGACCAGGTTGCCGGGGTTGAGCAGGTTGCGCGGGTCGAAGACGCCTTTGATCCGCCGGAACAGGTCCATGGCCTCCGGCGAATACATCCGGCTGAGCATCTCGGACCGGGCGCGCCCGTCGCCGTGCTCCCCGGACAGCGACCCGCCGTAGCTGACGACCAGGTCGGCAGCGTCCTCGAGGAAGGCCCGGAACAGCGCGGGGCCGTCCGGCTTGTCGAGCGGGAAGTCGAGGCGCACGTGCACGCAGCCGTCGCCGAGGTGCCCGTACGGCATGACCGACAGCCCGTGCCGGGCGGTGAGCGCGTCGAAGTCGCGCAGGTAGGCGCCGATCCGCGCGGGCGGCACGGCGGCGTCCTCCCAGCCGGCGTGGGCGGGCAGCCCGCTGGGGGCGCGGCCGGCGAGCCCGGCGCCGTCCTCACGGATCTTCCACAGCGGGGCGGCTTCGGCGGCGTCCTCGACGATCCGGTGGTCGAGCGCCTCGGACGCGGCCACCAGTCGCCGCGTGCGGTCCCGGACGTCGTCGAGGTCGTCACCGGCGATCTCGATCATCAGCCAGGCGGTTCCGGCGGGCAGCGGTGGCACCGCGTCCGGGCCGCGCCGGGATCGGACCACGTCGCAGATCCGGTGGTCGAGGCCCTCGCAGGCGGTCGGCTGGAATTCGAGGATCGCCGGGATGACGTCGCCGGCCGTCCCGAAGTCGGGGTAGCCGAGCACGATCATCGTCCGGTGCACCGGGTCGGCGACCAGCCGGACCGTCGCCTCGGTGATGACCGCGAGGGTGCCCTCGCTGCCGACCAGGAACTCGGTGAGGTTGAACCCGTTCTCCGGCAGCAGGTGCTCGACGGCGTATCCGGACACCTGCCGGCCGAAGGTGGCGAACTCGGTGCGGCCGATCGCCAGGTTCTCGCCCACCAGCGAGCGCAGCGCGTTGACCACCGAGTCGGCGCCCTTGAGCGGATCGGTGACCAGCTCCTCACCGTTGATCGTGTAGGCCCGCAGCCCGAGAGTGTTGTCCGAGGTCCGTCCATACCCCAGGGTCCGCGCCCCGCACGAGTTGTTGCCGATCATGCCGCCGATGGTGCAGCGGGTGTGCGTCGACGGGTCGGGCCCGAAGCGCAGCCCGAACGGTTTGGCGGCGGCCTGCAGCACCGACTGCACGGTGCCGGCCTGCACCCGCGCGGTCCGCGCCTCGCCGTCGACGTCGAGCACCTTGTTCATGTGCTTGCTGAAGTCGAGGATCAGGCCGGGCCCGATCGCGTTGCCGGCGACCGACGTGCCGGCGCCCCGGGCGGTGATCGGCACACCCGTCTCCCGGCTCACCGCCAGGGTGGCGAGGACGTCGTCGTCGTGCCGGGGGCGCACGATGGCCTGCGGGACCACCCGGTAGAGCGAGGCGTCGCTGGCGTACGCCGCCCGGTGCGCGGTGTCGGTGAGGATGTCGGTGACACCGGCCCGACGCAGGCGGGCGGTCAGATCGGCACTGGTCACGCGCTTCTCCAAGGCTGTCTACGTGCTGTTCCGCCTTGGGCAGCGTGCGGCGGTGAACATGCTCAGGACGTCGCGCACATCGTAGTCGCCACCCGGACACGGTCCGCACACCGGCGGAGGCTTGTGAGATCACTCGCCGATTCCCAACAGGTGGGGATCACGACGGCAGGCGGCGGTGCCCTCGCGGCCCGGCGGCCCGCCGATGATCGCCCCGGTCGCCGGATCGATCATCGGCCCGGCTCCGGGAGGATGTCGGCGGGGCGGACCAGATCGTTCTGGTAGGCGATCACCACCAGCTGGGCCCGGTCCCGCGCGTCGAGTTTGACCATCGTCCGGTTGACGTGGGTCTTGACCGTCAACGGCGACACGTGCAGCCGCTGGGCGATCTCGCCGTTGGACAGCCCGTGCGCCACCAGCACCATGATCTCGGTCTCCCGCTCGGTGACCAGGTCCAGCGCGGGCAGCCGCGGGCCGGTGACCGGCCGGACGTGCTCGACGAACCGCCGGATCAGCCCCCGGGTGGCCTTCGGCGAGAGCAGCGCCTCCCCCTCGGCCACCACCCGCACCGCGGTGACCAGCTCGGCGGGCGCCACGTTCTTGCCGAGGAAGCCGCTCGCCCCGGCCCGCAGCGCGAGCGCCACGTTGTCGTCGTCGTCGAACGTGGTGAGCACCAGCACCCGGACCCCGGCCAGCTGCTCCTCGGCGCAGATCCGCCGGGTCGCCTCGATGCCGTCCATGTGGGGCATCCGGATGTCCATCAGCACGACGTCGACCCGGGCGGTGCGGGCGAGCTGGACCGCCTCCCGCCCGTCGGCGGCCTCGGCGACCACCTCCATCCCGGCCTCGGCGTCCACGATCATCCGGAAGCCGGCCCGGATCAGGGCCTGGTCGTCGGCGAGCATCACTCTGATCATCGGAACGTCCCCACCGTCTCGGTCTCAGCGGTCCAGCGGACGGCGTGCTCGTCCGCGGGTAGTACGGCATGCACCCGGAAGGACCCGCCCGCGATCGGCCCGGCACTGATCCGGCCGTGCACGGCGGTGGCCCGCTCCCGCATCCCCAGCAGCCCGAACCCGGTGCCGGAGCCGGCACCGGAGCCGACCGGACGGTCCAGGCCACCGGCGCCGCCGGCGGCCGGGCGGTTCGGGCCGGCGCCGGCCGGGCCGTCCCGGAGTCCGCCGCCGATCCGGTTGGTGACCTCGACCAGCACCTCACCCGGCAGGTAGGCGATCCGCAGCGCGGCGCTGCCGTCGCCATACCGGTGGGCGTTGGTCAGGGCCTCCTGCACGATCCGGTACGCCGCCAGATCGGCGACCGCGGGCAGCGGCCGGGCCGTCCCCTCCTGCCGCTGCCGCACCTCGAACCCGGCGGCCCGCAGCCCGTCCAGCAGATCGGGCAGCCGGTCCAGCCCGGGGGTCGGCTCGGTGCTGGGCACCTCGGACGGGTCGCGGAGCACGCTGATCACCGACTTGATCTCGTCGAGCACGGTGTCCGCGGCGTCCCGGATGTGCCCGAGCACCGGCCACACCTTCTCCGGCTGGTCGCGCAGCGCGTGCCCGGCCGCCCCGGCGTGCACGCTGATCACCGCGATGTGGTGGGCGACCACGTCGTGCAGCTCCCGGGCGATGCGCAGCCGCTCGTCGATGACCCGGCGGCGGGCCTCCTCCTCGCGGGTCTGCTCGGCCTGCCGGGCCCGCTCCATGACCTCGGCGATGTAGGCCCGCCGCATCCGGATCGAGTCGCCGGCCCCGGCCCCGCCGAGGATCCACGCGAACAGGCCGAACTGGTCCGGGCTCCACCACGCCGAGAAGTCCAGGATCGAGCCGGTGAGCGACAGCGCCGCCCAGCAGAGCAGCGCATAGAGCCAGGGGCGGCGTCGCTCGCTGTAGAGGGCGGCGGAGTAGGTGAGGGCGCCCAGTGCGAGATAGGGGCCGCCCATCATCGGCATCCCGAGGAGCAGGGCGGTCACCACCACCGTGGTCATCACCGCCAGCACCCACACCGGCCGGCGGCGCCGCAGCAGCATCGCGGCGGCCACCAGCGGGGCCGTCCAGGCCGCCTGCCACGATGTGGTCGCCGGGTCGAAGACGACCAGCGAGGCCAGGATCGCGGCCAGCAGGACGTCGGCCGCCAGAGCCCGCCCGCCGGACGTGAGGATCTCGCGCATGGCAACGACGTTAGGCGGCCCGGAACCCGCTGACATCGTGCACCGGGAGTATCCGGCGGGCGTCACATACGACGCCCGTCGTACGCCGGTACCGGTCAATTGATCAAAACCCGCCGTACCCGTACGCTCCTCGGGAATCGTCGTCAATGAACCGTTATCGGCTTCCCCGCGCCCCGAGGAGACGTCAGGTGGAGAAGGGCCAGCAGCCCACCCCGCTGAGGATCGCCGGTTACGTCGGCTCGGTGCCGAAGCACGCGAAACGGGAGGACGACCAGCCCCGGACCGCGCTGCCGAACATCGCCGACTACTGGCCGGACGTCCCGGAGTCCGCCGGCGCCACCTGGCACGAGTTGCTTCCCGACTCGGCCCGGCAGAGCGTCCCCGGCGAGCCGGGCACCGGTGGCCGTTCGTGGATTCAGCGCCCGGTGATCCTCACCGGGATGACCGCGCTGCTGGTGGTCTTCGGGACGGTGCTGCTGGCCCGTCCCCTCGCGACCTCGGAGATCACCGAGCGCCCGGCCGCCGTACCCACCGGGGTCATCCCTCTGGAACCGATGCCGGCCGCATCGCCGTCACCGTCGTTCTCGTTCGCCCTGCCGCCGACCACGCCGGCCGCGGCGTCGTCGCCGTCACCGTCGCGGCCGGCTCCGGTCAAGCGCACCGCCCGCCTGGAGTTCGTCACCGGCGTCACCACCCTGACGGTGCGGATCACGGATCTGGGCGACGACGACTTCCGGGTGTCCGGCCCGTCGCAGACCACGTTCAGCGGCGGAGTGTTGCGGGTGGACGCCGGCCCGGCCGGTGGCGGTGACGTGGAGATCCGTCTGAGCAGCCGGATCACCTGGCATCTGCGTCTCGGCGCCGGGGTGAAGACCATGGACTTCGACGCCACCGCGGGCACGGTCAGCCGGATCGACCTGGACGGTGGCGCCGAGACGATGAACCTGCGCCTGGGCCGCCTGGCCGGCGTGGTCCCGGTCCGGATGACCGGCGGCGTGGGCGCCTGGTTCATCCACACCAGGAACCAGATTCCGGTACGCGTGAGGGTGGGTTCCGGAGCCGGCAACGTGACCCTGTACGGCCGGGCCAGCGGGGGCGTCGGCGGCGGCACGGCTCTCGGGGCGGACGACCTCGGCCGGGGCCCGGCCCTGGACATCGACGCTCCCGGCGGCATCGGCTCCCTGGAGGTGAAACGCCGTCAGCGGTAGTGCCTGCTGTACCACGACGGTAGGGCTGGCCCCTCGATCAACCGGGTAGCTGGTGGCAATGACCGGGCCGCCGGTTCCCGACAGGATCGATACATGGACATCGAGACCGGAACCCCCCGAACCTTCCGCCGGACCGCGCTCGTGCTGACCGCGGCGGTCGCCCTGACCGGCACCGGAGTGGCGGCCGCGGCCGGCACCCGGGACGCGCACCGGGTGAACGACACGCTGCAACGTGAGGTCGCCGAGCGGGTGATCGCGGCCGGCCCGCCCGGGTACCTGGCACGCATCGACGACGGTCGCCGGGTCCACACCCTGGCCGAGGGTGTCGCCGACCGGCGGACCGGCCGCCCGATCAAGGCCGGTGACCAGTTCGAGGCCGGCAGCAACACCAAGACCTTCACCGCGGTGCTGGTCCTGCAGCAGGTCGACCGCGGCCGGCTGAAGCTGGACGCGCCGGTGGAGCGGTACCTGCCGGGTGTGGTGCCGAACGGCCGGAACATCACCGTGCGGATGCTGCTCAATCACACCAGTGGGCTGTTCAGTTACACCGGCGCCCCGGACTTCTTCACCGACATGGAGAACGATCCGCAGCACGTGCACACCGACGCGGAACTCCTCGGCATCGCCTTCGCCCAGGAGCCGTACTTCGCACCGGGCGCGGGCTGGAAGTACTCGAACACCAACTACACCCTCCTCGGCATGATCCTGCGGAAGCAGACCGGCAAGAGCATGCCCGCGCTGGTGCGGGAACGCATCACCGGCCCGCTCGGGCTCCGGCACACCTACTACGCCGACCCCAGGGCGACCGGCACCGGGCCCGGGTACGCCCGGGGCTACGCCATCAAGTACGGGTCCGGCACCCCGGAGTACACCGACACCTCGGACTGGCCCATCGGCGGGTGGGGCGGAGCCGCCGGCGCGATGATCACGACCGCGAGTGACCTGTCCCGCTTCTTCTCGGCCGTCATGCGGGCCGAGCTGTTCTCCCCGGCCCAGCTCGCGCAGATGAAGACCACCGTCGGGCTGCCGGCGGACTTCCCGCTCCGGGGCGGGTACGGGCTGGGCCTGTTCCGCACCGACTCGCCGTGCGGCTCGGTGTGGGGCCACGGCGGCGACACGATGGGCCACCACAGCACCGCGGTGGCCAGCGAGGACGGCCGCCGGACCGCGGTCACCGACGCCACCGGCGAGCCCAACGACCGGGACGAGAACCCGGGTGTGGAGCGTTACTACCAGACCATCGTGTTCGGCGCGGACACCGTGAACATCTGCCAGATGTTCGGCAAGCCGGTCCCCGCCGAGGTGCTCGCCAACCTGCGCGGAACCACTCCCGGCACGGGTGCGAGGTAGCAGATCGCCCGGCCCGCCGACGATCCCGGCGGGCCGGGCGCATCGGTGCGACGGCGCCGGCCCGGACGAAGGGCGGCACCGAGCGGACGGGACGGGCGATCTCGGGAGTGGTCAGTCCGTATGGGCCTCCTTCCGGATACCGGCCTCCTGCCGGATCGCTTCGGCGATGGAGCGGATCCGCGCCAGCCGGGCGTCCCAGGCCGCGCCGACCGACGACAGCTGGGCCACCGCGCGGGCCAGCTGGTCGTCGTCGACGCGGTACCGTTTCTCCCGCCCCGCGGGCACGGCCAGCACCAGACCGGCGCGCTCCAGGACGGCGAGATGTTTGGCCACTCCCTGCCGGGTCACCGACAGACGGTGACCCAGCGTGGTGGCGGTGCCGCTGCCGTTGTCGGCGAGCAGCAGGTCAAGCATCCGGCGCCGGGTGGGGTCCCCGATCGCCTGCCAGAGATCGTCGTCGACGATCACGGCGTGACGTGCAGGGACGCGGCATACGGGGACAGGCGTGGCAGGAAGTGGTCCCAGCCGGCCTCGTGGTCCCGGTAGTTCTGCTGGACCAGTGCCTCGCCCCAGCCACGCTCCCGGAAGCCGCTCTCGGTCATCCGCAGCAGCGTCCCGTCACCCTCCGGTGTGAGGTCGAAGGTGACCAGGTAGGAGTTGCCCGGAGCGGCACTCTCCCCCTCCGCGTGGTTCCACCGGAACGAGAACGACCGGGGCGGCCGGGCCTCCACCACGGTGAACTGCTCGACCTTGGCATCCGGGCCGTAGACGCCGGACCCGCCGGTGGCCCCGAAGACGATGTATCCGGGCTTGCCCGGCTCCATCGGATAGGCGGCCTCGTCCGGCCACCACTTCTTGACGTGCTCGGGCTTGCTGACCACCTCGAACACGATCTCCGGCGCCGCGTCGACGTAGATGGACCGCTCGATGGTTCCGTACTCCATGACAACCTCCCGCAACCTTTGGTTGCGCATGACCTTACGCCCTCCCCGCACCGAAGCGCAACCGAAGGTTGCGCATCAGCCGTCAGACCGTGTGCCGCGTTCCGGCTCGATTCGAGCCGGAACGCGGCACACGGAACCTAAGCCCGGACGGGACCGGAGATCTCCACGTCCGGACGGCCCGGCAGCGACAACACCCCGGTCACCCCGGCCGGCAGCGTCACGTCCGCGTCCACCGAGCCGTCCGCGGCGAGGCGCCACGCCACCTCGACCCGGCCGTGCGGCGTCTCCAGCCCGGCCCGCGCCCAGGTCAGCCCACCACCGGGCCGAGGCGCGATCCGCACCCGCGCGTACCCGGGCTCCAGCGCCGTGATCCCGCCGACGGTCCGGTGCATCCAGTCCGCGACGGCCCCGAGCGCGTAGTGGTTGAAACTGGTCATCTCCCCCGGGTTGACGGTGCCGTCCGGCAGCATCGAGTCCCACCGTTCCCAGATGGTGGTGGCCCCCATCGTGACCGGATACAGCCACGACGGGCACTCCCGCTCCATCAACAGTCGATAGGCGGCGTCGAGATGACCGGTCCGGGTCAAGGCGTCGAGGATGTACGGCGTACCCGCGAACCCGGTCGACACCCGATGACCGCTCTCCGCCACCAGCTGTGCAAGCCGCCGCCCCGCCAGGACCTCGCCGCCGGCGTCGAGAAGACCGAATTCAATCGCCAGCGTGTACGCCGTGGTGCAGTCGGAGTGGACCGTGCCGTCGACGTCGACGTACCGGGTGTTGAAGGCCTCCCGGGTCCGCGCGGCGAGCGCGGTGAACTCCTCGGCGTCGTCGTTCCGGCCGAGCAGCCGCGCGGTGGCCGCGACGAGCACCAGCGACCGGTGGTAGGCGGCGGTGGCGACCACCCCGGGATCGGCCTTGGCCTTGGCCGGCGCGTCGGCCGGTGCGTCCGGGTCGAGCCAGTCCCCGAACTGGAACGACGCGTCCCACACCCCGCTGGGCGAGAGCAGCGTGCGGACCCGGCGGACGTGCGCGGTCATCGACGGGTACTGCCGTTCGAGGATCGCCCGGTCGCCGTGCGCCTGCCAGAGGGTCCACGGCACCCAGACCGCCGCGTCCGACCAGAAGGCGGTGCTGTCCGGGTCGGGGAAGTCCGGCGGGCTGCCCTGGTATTTCAGGATGTCCGGGATGACGAACGGCACCAGCCCGTCGGCGGCCTCCTGTTCGGCGGCCAGGTCGGCGAGCCAGTCGGCCAGGAACGCCGAGGTGTCGAAGAGGTAGGCGGCGGCCGGCGCGAAGACGGCGATGTCGCCGGTCCAGCCGAGCCGTTCGTTGCGCTGCGGGCAGTCGGTGGGCAGGTCGAGGAAGTTTCCGCGGGTGCTCCAGACGACGTTGCGGTGCAGTTGGTTCAGCAGTCGGTCGGAGCACTCGAAGGTGCCGGTCCGGCGCAGGTCGGAGTGGACGACGACGGCTTCGACGTCGAGCGGGACGCCGGCCGGCCAGCCGGTGATCTCGGCGTACCGGAATCCGTGGAAGGTCAGGGTCGGCTCGAAGAAGTCGGTGCCGCCGCTGAGGATGAACCGGTCGGTGGCCTGGGCGTCGCGCAGTGGCCGGGTGCCGAGTTCACCGTCCTCGAGGACTTCGGCGTGCCGGATCCGGATCTCGGAGCCGCTCGGCCCGGCGACGGTGAAACGGATCCAGCCGACCAGGTTCTGCCCGAAATCGACAAGGGTCCGCCCGGTCGGTGATTCCCACACCTTCTCCGGCGCCACGACGTCCTGCCTGGTCACCGGCGGTCCGATGTACGGGGTGAGCAGCGCGGTGTCGAAGTCGAGCGCCCGGACCGGCAGCCGCCAGGTGCGCAGTTCGGTCCGCTGCCGGGCGTCGATGGTCTGCCCGTGGTAGAGGTCGTCGGCGAGCACGTCGGAGTTGTCGGCGGTCCACGTCTCGTCGCTGAGCACGGTCTGCCGGCGCCCGTCGGCGTACTCGATCCGCAGTTCGGCGATGACGCCGAGCCGGTCGCCGTAGAGGGCCCGGGCGCCCATGAACCCGAGCCGTCCGCGGTACCAGCCGTTGCCGAGCAGGACCGTCAGCACGTTGCCGTCGTCGAGGAGCGCCGTCACGTCGTGGGTCAGATACCGCAGCCGGTGTTCGTAGGAGCTCCATCCGGGGCTGAGCACGTCGGCACCGACCGGCTTGCCGTTGATCCGGGCCTCGTGCACGCCGAGGCTGCTGATCCGCAGGGTGGCCCGGGTGACCGGGGCGTCGACCGTGAACTCCGTGCGGAGGACGGGAGCGCTGCCCAGTTCGGTGACGGGGGTGATCATCCGACCTTGCATGTGGCTCAACCTTTCACCGAGCCGGCGATCATGCCGGACACGATCTGGCGCTGGAAGATCATGAACATGATCAGCGGCGGCACCGTGATCAGCAGGATGTCCATGAACAGGAGGTGGTAGGAATTGGTGTACTGGCCCTGGAAATTGAAGAGCGTCAACTGGACGGTGGCGTTCTCGTCACCGGGCAGGAAGTAGAGCGGGCTGGCGAAGTCGTTCCAGATGAACACCGTCTGCACCACCACGACGGTCACGATGATCGGCCGCAGCAACGGCAGGACGACCCGGAAGAACAGATTGACCGGGCCGGCCCCGTCGATGGTGGCGGCCTCGTCCATCTCTTTCGGGATGCCCGCGATGAAGGCCTGGAAGAGCAGGACACAGAAGGCCATCGCGTACGCGATCTCGACCAGGATCAGGCCGGGCATCGTCTTGAACAGGCCGAGTCTCTGCAGCACCCAGATGGTCGGCACCACCGCGGGCGGCAGCACCAGGCCGGACAGGATGACCAGGTTGACCGCGCGGGTCCAGCGGCTCTTGCGGCGCTGGAGCACGAAGGCGGCCATCGACGCCAGGACCACCACCACCGAGACGCTGGCCACGGTGAGGATCGTGCTGTTGATGAACGCGATGATCAGCAGGTAGTCCCGGGCCTCGATGACCGCGGTGAAGTTCTCCACCAGCGCCCATTCGGTCGGCCAGGAGAACCGGAGGGCGGCCGATTCCTGCTGGGTCTTTCCGGCGGTCAGGACGATGAAGGCGAACGGCAGCAGGAACACCACGCCGAAGACCACGATCGCCAGCGCACTGAGCGGAAGGTTGGGCTTGGCACGCGTACTCAATCGGTCTCGTCCTTTCGGTTGAAGAACCAGAACAACGGGAGCGCGATCAGGATCACCAGCACGAAGAGGACCACGTTGCCGGCGGTGGAGAGCCCGTAGAAACCGGCCTGGTACTGCTTGTAGATGACCGACGCCATCACGTCGGAGGTGAATCCGGGGCCGCCTTTGGTCATCGCCCAGATCAGGTCGAATTTGCGCAGGCCGCCGATCAGCGACAGCAGGATCACCGACACGGTGGCCGGTTTCGCCAGCGGCAGTGTGATGGCGCGGAACCGGTGCCAGGCGCCGGCCCCGTCCACCCGGGCGGCCTCGAAGTACTCGCCGGGGATGGACAGGATGCCGGCCATGTAGATCACCGTGGCCAGGCCGACACCCTGCCAGACGTCCACGAACGCCACCGAGAGCAGCGCCCAGTCCGGGTCGACAAGCCAGGCCGGGCCGGTGATGCCGACCCAGCTCAGCAGCTGATTGATGACGCCCTCGGTCGGGTGCATGAGCACCTGGAAGGTCAATCCGACGCCGATCGTGCTGACCAGCACCGGGAAGAACGCGACCGAACGCAGGAAGCCGCGTCCCAGGATCGGCCCGGTCAGCAGCACCGCGAGGGCCATCCCGAGGATCACCTTCAGTCCCGAGGTGACCGCCGCGTAGACGACGGTGTGCCACAGGCCGGAGGCGAGCGCTGGTTCCCGGAAGAACTGGATGTAGTTGTCGAGGCCGATGAACTCCTGGTCGAACAGGGTCCACCGGGTGAGGCTGAACCAGAACGCCATCACCGACGGGACGAGGAAGAAGACGGTGAAGACCAGGCCCCCGGGGATCAGGAACCAGTACGGATACGGACTGCGGCGAGGCATCACCAGCCCTGGATGCCGAGCTGCTGGGCCTGCTTCTTGACGTCCTCGTCGTACAGCTTCGCGCCGTCGGCCGCGGACCGGATGCCGGAGCCGACCTCGACGGTGATCTGTTCCAGCGCCGGGCCCTTGATCGGCGACAGGAACTCCAGTGCCGGGCTGACCTGGCCGGCGTCGACGTAGGCGCTCAGGTCCTTGACGGCCGGGGCGACGTCGGCGGGCAGGGTGCACGACTTGACGACGAACGGTCCACCCACCGGGGCGGCGCTGGCGTAGGCGGCACAGCCGTCGGCGGAGGCGACGAACGCCTGGAACCTCTTGGCCGCGGCCAGCCGGTCACCCTCGGTGCTCGCCGGGATGTAGATGCCGGACGGCTCCCACAGGGTCACGCCGTTCTTGGCCGGATCGGTGCCGGGCAGGGCGAAGAAGCCCACGTCGTCGACGTTGTCCGGGGCTGCGGTGTCCAGCGCGGGCACTCCGAACGTGATCATCGGGTAGTGGCCGGCCTTACCGGTGGCCACCGCGGCGAGCCCGTCGTTGTACTTGGCCGACGCGAAGTCGGAGTTCCAGTACCCGGCCTCATGCAGCTCCTGGAGATGTTCGAAACCGGCCACGGCGGCGGGCGTGGTGGCGTACTTGGCCTGGTTGTTCGTGTATTTCCCGGCGAAGCCCGGATCGGCGGCGGCCACGTTGTGGAAGTCGGCGAGCACGATGACCTGCGAGGTCCAGGTCTCGCTGTAGGTCTGCTGGACCGGGGCGACGCCGGCCGCCTTGATCTTGGCGTTGTTGGCCATGAAGTCGGCCCACGTCTTGGGGACCTGGAGGCCGAGCTTGCCGTAGAGCGGCCGGTTGTAGAAGATGCCGCCGCCGACCGCCGGGCCCCACGGCGAGCCGTAGACCTCGTCGTCTGCGGTGACCACCTGCTTGAACACCGGATCGAGATCGCTCACCCAGGCCTCGGCGGTGACCGCGGCCAGGTTGGTCCGCGGCGCGATGGCCTGCAGCAGGGAGCCGGAGTTGTATTCGAAGACGTCGGCCATGTCGCCGGTGGCCAGGCGGGTCTTGACGAGGTTGTCGCCCTCGCCGCCCTGGGGACGGGTGTCCAGCTTGACGTCGACGTCGGCGTTCTTTCCCTCGAACGCGGCGATGACCGCTTCGGCCACCTTCACGTTGCTCGGGTCGTTGTTGGTCAGGAAGGTTATCGCGGTCCTGCCACCGGCCGACTCGTCACTGGAACCGAGCGAACCGGCGCTGCAGGCCGACAGGGAGAGCGCACTGACGAGGAGTACCGCACCGAGCCTCATATGAACCTCCGGTTTCGTACATGTGTGTAGATCGGTCTCCAAAGGAGATGGCCGTCACAGTAGACCGGTCTACGCGGCCCACACAAGAGCAGTTCCGAAACGTTTCAAAACCCGTTGACCCGCTGCTCCCACCCGCGGAGAACGGTCTACAGTGTTGATTATGTCGATCACGAGGGGCCGGGCCGTCACGATCAGTGACGTCGCGCGGGCGGCGGGCGTGTCGCGGGCCGCGGTGTCGAAGGTGATCCGCAACGCCTACGGGGTCAGCCCCGGCATGCGCGAGCGCGTCGAGGCCGCGATCGGGGACCTCGGCTACCGGCCGAGCATCGCGGCCCGAGCGCTCCGCGGCTCCAGCTACCGGCTCGTCCTGGAGATCCCCTACGTCAGCGTGTTCATGACACAGATCGTCGAAGGAGCCCGGAGAGCCATCGCCGGTACGCCGTACCAGCTCGTCCTCGCCCCCGCCGAGGGCATCGAGTACGGCACCATCGACTCACTGGCCGACGGCATCGTCGACGGGATCATCGCGGTCGCGCCGCTGGTCGACCCGGCCTGGCTGGAGGAGCTGGCCGGGCGGGTGCCGGTGGTGATGCTGGGCCGGCACGACCGCACCGAGCGGTACGACACCGTGGTCGGCGACGACCACCACGGCACTCGCCTGCTGATGGAGCATCTGTTCACGCTCGGTCACCGCCGGATCGCGCACGTGACCGAACCGGAGACCGTCACCCGGCCCGGCTCCGGCACCCCGCACGCGAACCGGCTGGAGATCTACCGCGCGTGCATGGCCGAGGCGGGCCTGACCGATCTGGTTCAGGTGGCCCGCCGCCGCGAGACCAGCCGTGACGAGGCCCGGGAGGCCACCGACCGGCTGCTGGCACTGCCCGAGCCGCCGACCGCGATCGTCGCCGGGCACGACGACATCGCCCTGGAGGTGCTGGCCCGGATCACCGGGGCCGGCCGGCACGGGCGGATCGCGGTGACCGGTTACGACAACACCCATGTGGCCGCCCACCCGCTGATCGACCTGACCTCGGTCGACCAGCAGGGGGTGGAGATGGGCGCGCAGGCTGCGACGATGCTGCTGGAACGCATCGCCGGCCGGGCCGAGGCCCGCCACTGGATGGCCACCACCACCCTGCACGCCCGCGGATCGACCACCGGCGTCACCGTGTGACGAGTGGTTCCAGGACCTGATGGACGTACGTGTTGGGGTGTTGCCCGGTGAACCGCTCCGACTGCGGGCCGTAGGCGGTGACCGGAACGCTCTGCCCGGTGTGGCCGGTCGTCGTCCAGTCCAGGGTGAACTCGAACGGTGTGCCCTTCACCCGGAACGGCCCGTCCTCACCGGCCGACTCGTCGTCGGCGTCCACGTCCTCGACCGCCAGCCCACCCGTCTCGTGATCACCGGTCACCACGACCAGGGTGCCCGGGTGCTTCGCGGCGTACGCCTCGGCGACCGCGACCGCCTTGTCCAGCTCCCCCATCGCCTGCAGCATCCGCCGGCCGTTGTTGTCGTGCGCGAACTCGTCCACCGCCTCCTCCTCGATCAGCAGGAAGAAGCCGTCGGCGTCGGCGGACAGCAGCTCCAGAGCCTTACCGGCCATCGTGGCCAGGTCGACCACCGGCCGGTAGACGTCACCCTCGCCCTCCGGGTTCTGCTGGAACATCTCCTCGTTCGCGAACAGCCCGAGGACCTTCCCCGGCTGGACGGCTCTCAACCGGGCACGGGTGGACACGTACTGATAGCCGTCCTTCTCCGCCTCGGCGATCAGGTCGCCCTCGGTGCCCCGGCTGCCCTCCTCCGGATCCTCGGCCGGCTTGTCGGGATAGGCGCCCGGCGTGCCGGTCGGCAGCCACCAGTCCTCGCCACCGCCGAGGATCACGTCCGGTTTCGACTTCTCCAGATACTGGCGGGCGATGTCGTCCTGGGCGGCCCGGTCCACCGCGTTGGCGAAGAACGCGGCCGGGCTCGCGTCGGTCACCTGCGCGGTGGTGACCAGGCCGGTCGCCTTGCCGGCCGCCTTGGCCCGCGCGCCGAGGGTGGGCAGGGCCCGGCCGTCCGGGCCGACACTGATCGCGCCGTTGTAGGTGGCCACACCGGTGGCCCAGGCGCTCGCCCCGGCCGCCGAGTCGGTGATCGCCGTGCCGGGATCGTCCGGGCTGGTGGTGAGCTGCCCGGAGACCGGGAACCGGTCCATCGTCAGCCGCCCGCGCAGACCCGAGTGATAGAGGCGCGCCGCCTCGCGATGGGCCGCCGCCATGCCGTCACCATTGATGAAGATCACATTGTGTACGCCGGGACGCGCTCGTTCCGGAGCCGCGCCGCCCACGCCGGCCGGTGGATCGGCCAGGGTCAGACCGGCCGCCGCCACGGTTCCCGCCATCAGCCATCGCAGGGTCGTCGTCCGCATGGATTCCTCCTGGAGCTCGTCCTTGAGCATCACCGCCAGTAAACGCCTCGGGAACGCCGGTGGGAAACGGAACGGGCCGGCGCCACCCGGCACCGGCCCTCCGTCACCGCCCGGTCAGCACCAGGTCAGTGTCGAGTTGTTGCGGGTCACGTTGCTGATCGTGTTGTTGCTGCCGGTGCACGGACTCCAGGTGACGTTGGTGTTGGACACCGTCAGGTTCTGGAACCTGATCCCGGACGACGGCGGGAACTCGGTGCGGGCCGCGATCCGGACCTCACCACCGCCGCTGACCGTGCCGGACACCCCGGCGACGGTCACGTTGTAGCAGTTCTCCACCAGGATCGAGTTGTTGCCGGTGTTGGCGATGTCGACCCGGTCGATGGTGGCGCCACCACTCTCCGAGACGCAGAAGATGCCACGGCCGCCACCGCGTGCCTTCACCGTGCCGACCTTGATGTTCTGCGGGTAGGCGGAACCGACCCGGCCGTTGCGGTTGGCCATCCGGAAGGCGGCGTACCCGGTGCCGGCCCCGGCGTTCTCGGCGTCGACCGTACCGACGGTGGCGTTGATCGTCTGGTTGAGGAGCAGGCCGGACTCGCCGACGTTGCGGGCCGTCACCGTGCCGATGGTGAGGCCGTCCACGCCGTAGGTCTCGACGGCGTGCGAACCGGCGCCGGAGACGTACACGTTGTCGATGCGTACGTTCCGGGTCCATTGACTGGTGTCGCCGCGGTTGTCGATGCGGACGCCCAGGCCGCCGCTCAGGCGCATGTCGATCTGGCCCAGGTGGACGCCGGTGACGTTGCGCATGAAGATGCCGTAGATCGGCGCGCCGGTCACGTTGAGGTAGGGCACCTCGATGTTGCTGACCCCACGGGCGTAGATCGGCGCGTAATCGCCACTGCCCGAGCCGGTCACGTTGATCGTGCCGCACACCGACAGTGAGGTGTAGCTGGCGAGGGAGATCCGGGCGCCGGCGCTGATGCTGCCGTTGCCGCGGACCACGACACGCTGGATCGAGGTGCGGCCGGCGGTGAGGCTGCCGATGCCGGCCTGCACGGCGGCGCGGAAGTCGGTGCCGGTGTAGACGGCACTGCCGGCGGCGTTGCGCGCGGTCCAGGTGCTGCCGCTGACGGTGACCTCGGACTGGAAGGTGCCGGTGCCGCATCCGGAGGTCCCGCCGCCGCCGGTGCCGACCTGGACCATCTGCCACTGCTGGTTGGCGCCGTCGAGGTCGCCGTACTGGGCGACGATCCCGCCGTCGGCGGTGGACCACTCCCAGGTCTCGACGGCTTTGCCGCTGTGCCGGTTGAGCAGCCGGACGTAGCCGCCGGACGAGTCCTTCAGGGTGAAGTGCTGGCGGGTGGTGCCGTTGTCGCTGTTCTGGATCAGCTGGGTGCCGTCGCCGGCGTTCGGCAACTCCAGGAGGAGACCGCTATGCCGGCTCTTGATCTTGTAGTAACCACTGCCCGCGTCGACGAACTGCCACTGCTGCCAGTTGCCGTCGTTGCGGGTGAACTGGGCGATGCCGGCGCCCGCATCGGTGGCCAGGTTGTAGACGTCCATGGCCTTGCCACTGTTGCGGTTGACCAGCACGTACCACGCGGAGGTGTTGACCGTCGCGGCGTTGGCCTGCCGCACACCGATGGCCACGCCGGCGCTCGCCAGGGTGGTGACGAGCAGGCCGATGAGAGCGCCGCGCCAGCGGCGTCTCCGGGGGGACGGGGATGTCATGGTGGGGATCCTTCGCTCGGGCTCAGATTGGGGATGTGAGCGCTCACAGGGAACCCAAAGGATATGCCCACATCGATGGATGTGGGCATATCCCAGTAATTTCTCAGGAAGAAACGCAGGTCAGAGAACCCGGAGTGGCCGCCGGACCGCTGCCGGTGAAACCGAACGAGGTGCTCGCCCCAGCCGCCAGCGCCCCGTTGTGGGCGGCGTTGCGCACGGTCACCGCGGGCGTCCCCAGCACACCGTTCCACAGCGAGACGACCGCGGTCCCGGACGGATAGGTCCAGTTCACCGTCCAGCCGGAACCGGCGGTGGTGCCGGTGTTGGCCACCGCGACCTCCATCTGGAAACCACCGCTCCACGAACCGACCGTCTTGAACGTGGCGGTACACCCCTGGCTGCCGCCTCCCCCGCCGCTGCCGGTGGTCACGGTCCGCCCAGCCGAGGCGGTGGAGACGTTCCCGGCCGCGTCGCGGGCCCGGACACTGAAGGTGTACGCGGTATTCGCGGTCAACCCGGTGGCCGTGTAACCGGTGGCCGAGACCGTGCCGACCACTGTCCCGTTGCGCAGCACCTCGTACCCGGTCACGCCCACGTTGTCGGTGGCGGCCGTCCAGCTCAGGGCCACGCTGTTCGCGGTGATCGTCCCGGCCGTGGGCTGCCCGGGAGCGGTCGGCGCGGTGGTGTCGCCGGGCTCGCCGCCGTCACCGTAGCGCTGTCCGAGACTGATCCCGGTGGTGCTGCCGTCACCGCCGAGCGGAACCTGATGGTCGAGGCCGACGAACTTGCCCTGGTACTGCCACAGGGCCGGCTTGAGCAGTGCGTACTTCTGCTCGTCCCAGGTCGTCCAATCGTCCAGCAGCAGCCCGCCGGTGTCCCCGGAGTTCGGGTTGAGCACCCAGAACGTCTGGTGCAGCTGATTCTCGGCGATCAGGTCCCGCAAGGCGGTCATCCACTTGTCCTGCCGCGCGTCCTGGCCCAGGCGCCCGCCCCACTCGCCGATCAGCAGCGGCGCGGTGCCGTTCTCGTGCAGGTAGAACCAGTTCGGCCGCCAGACGTCGTCGGTCAGCGTGGTCTTGTCGAACGGCTTGTCGAACCACGGCTGGTTGAACACCAGCGGCCCGTAGTCATGCGGAGAGTAGACGAGTTGATCCTGATGGGCGCCGAGGTTGATCGGATGGTCCTGGACGCCCCGCAGGTTGCCGCCCCACCAGTTGTAGTAGTAGTTCGGTGACCGGTCGGGATCAGTGTTCGGGGAGTTCCAGGTCTCGCCCTCCCGCGGGTACACCTCGTTGCCCTCGACCAGGATCAGCACCTCCGGGTGGATCGCCAGGATGCGCTTGGCGGCGGTCTCGGCGGTGTGCTTCCAGTTGTCGACGTCGGTGCTGCCGTCCCACTTGGCCCGGACGGGGTCGTTGGGCGTACCGTGCGGCTCGTTCTTCAGATCGAAGGCCACGATGGTGTCGTCGTTCCGCCAGCGGGCCGCCGCCCACTCCCAGGCCTGGTAGAAGTGCTCCGGAGTGATCGAACCCTTCCACCACACCGGGTGCACGTGACCGGAGTTGTCCGCCTCGGCCGAGTGCACGTCCAACAGCACCTTGATGCCGAAACGCTCACACAGCTCCAGCCAGTACTCGAAGATCTGGAGGCTGTTCAACCCGGTCAACTCCGGATTGGCGTACGTGTTGACGTTCGGCGCGACGAATGTACCGGCCTTCCACTCGAGCAGCAGCTGAGTGGAGATCGGCACGCGGACCAGGTTGATCCCGCGCTGGGCCATCTGCCGGGTGATCTGGGTGATGTTGGCCGACCACAGGCCGTGGAAGACCCGCTCGGTGGCGTTGAAACCGAACCAGTTGGTTCCGGTCAGCCAGACCGGGCTGCCGGCCGCGTCGACGATCCGGTTGCCGGAGACGTGCAGCCAGTCGCTGGCGGGCGGGGCGGCGGCCGCCGCGGTGGGCACAGCGGATCCGCCGGTCAGAGCGAGGGCCACACCGAGGACAGCCGCGGCGACCCTTCTGCTACGGGATGGTTGAACAGTCACTACAGACTCCTGGGGATGGGTCGAGGGCAGCGTGGGAGCGCTCCCATTAATCGACAGTATTTAATCCCGGAGTAACACTGACAAGAGTCTCCCCACCCCGCGTGGTGAGTTCGGGTTCGGATCGCGCCCGAACTCACCACATCCAGGGGTGGTGGTCCCACTCGGACATGTCGTCGATCTCGGCCACCTCGATGCCGTGGAAGACGACCATCGGGCCGAGTTCGGTGGGGCCCGGCGCCTCGGTGAAACGCACCTCCCAGTAGCGGCCGGGCACCTCCCAGTCGCGGCCGGGCCGGAACCTTGGAGGATTTACCACCGTTTCGAGCCTTGCTCTCGACCGCCGGCCCACTCACGGTCAATTCCCCGCACGAGTGTCCGCTTCCCGCCCCACCCCGGGCCGATGTTGGAGGATTTACCACCGGAAAAGGTGGCAAATCCTCCAAGATCTCAGCGGGACGGGCCGTCCGCGCGAGGGAATGACCGCGAGTGATCAGGCGGCCAAGAACAAGACTCAAGACGGTGGCGAATCATCCAATTTTCCGGCATGCGGCAACCTCAACTCGTTAGATTTTGGGGTTGCCCGCTCTCGGGATTGACCGCATGGGGTCCGGTGGCCGAGGAGAAGGCTCTTTCCGGTGGTAAACCCGCCAAGATCGCTGATCAGGGGGTGCCCGAGCGAGGCGATTGACTTGAGCGCAATCCGGATCCCATGCAGAACTCCATCTGGATTCGACAGAACGTTCCGTCTATCGGTTCACGCTCGCGGCAAGACCGATTCACTCTCATGACTGGGCCGGTCCATGCTCATGGCCGACCGGTCCAGGATCAAGGACAGCCCGGTGAACGGGCGCCCGGCGAGCGAGCGGTGAACGGGCGGGCGGTGAACGGGCGGGCGGTGAACGGGCGGGCGGTGAACGGGCGAGCGGTGAACGGGCGAGCGGTGAACGGGCAGGCGGTGAACGGGCGAGCGGTGAACGGGCAGGCGGTGAACGGGCAAGCGGTGAACAGGCGGGCGGTGAGCAGGCGGGCGAGCAATCGGCAGGCGAACGGTGAGTGAGCGGGCGGTAGTTAAGGAGGCGAACCGGAGCGGGGTCTGCGGTGGCCTGTCGGCGGGTGCGATTCGGCTGTTGGCCGGGCGCGTGGGCGGGTGGGCGCCTGGCATAACAGAACGACCAGGAACGCCGGGTGGATTGCCGGGAGACCCGAAGGCGAGGGCGGGAAGAACGGATCGGTGGACGGAAGCGGGATGGGCGGTTCGGGGCTGCTTCTCATCAGTTAAGAATGGCCGCACGGCTGCGGAAACACAGTGGGGCCAGCCGCCCGAAATAGGTGGGGGCAACCGCCCGGAAGGAGGTTCGGGTAACCGAACCCCAGCCTCGGTTCGCGGACGGACAAGTCGCGGCGCGGCAAGGCAGGGCGGGCAATGCAGGGCGGGCAATGCAGGGCGGGCAATGCAGGGCAGAGAAGGCAAGGCAGGGAGGGCAGGGAAGGCAGGGCAGGACACCGGACGCGAGGCGCGGCAATCCGGGAGACCGTATGCGGGACGCGGAGCGCGGTAAGGCGGGACCGGATGCGGGACGCCGAGGTGTGGCAAAGGCAGGTCCGGATGCGGGACTCCAAGGTGTGGCAAAGGCAGGTCCGGATGCGGGACGCGAGGCGTGGCAAGGCGGGCGACCGGAAGCGGAATGCGAGGCGTGGCAAGGCGGGCGCCGGACGCGGAACGGCAGGGGACCAGAGACGCGGAGCGCGGCAAGGCGGGACGTGGGGCGGGGACCGGGTGTGGTGGGTTAGCGGCGGCGGGTCAGGCGGGTGGCTATCGCGCCGACCGTCATCAGGGTGAGGCCGGCGAGGATGAGTATCAGGGCGCGTTTCTCGCCGGAGGGTACGGCTGGGTTGGTGGAGCCGAAAGCACCCACGAGGACGATCACCAGGTAGCAGAGGCCGGCGGTGCAGGTCAGTACGCCCAGGGTGACGAGGGTTCGGGCCGGCCACCGGGTTCGGGCGGCGTGGCTGGGGACGGTGAAGTCGATGATGTTCCGGGTTTCGGCGCCGGGGTCGGGGCGGGTCGGGAGGGCATCAGCGGCGGCGATCGGGACCGGCGGAACACGGCCGGGGCGGTTCATGACGTGATCGGTGGATTCTGAGAACGGGGTTTCGGGACCAGGTGTCAGGAAGGCGGTTCCGGGTGGGCCCGCGGGCCGGGATCGGCCACGGAGATCGTGGGTGCGGTCGTGGAGGTCGCGGGTCGCTTCGAGATCGGGGCGACGGCGGGCCGTGATCGAATCCGGGCCAGAACCGGAGCCAGGCCCTGGTCCGGGAACAAGAGCAGATCCGGGTCCGGGAACAAAAGCAGGTCCGGGGCCAGGAGCGGTACCGGCGTGCGTGGGTGGCCGGCCGGGTAGGGCGCGTCGCGACGGCCTGGCCGGCGATTCCCGCGGATCGAACGGGGGTGGCGGATCGGCGGCGGCAGGTGAAGCGCGAGGCGGGGGCGGGGCGGGAGGTGCAGGCCGTACCGGCGGAAGGGGTGTCCGGTTTTGGATCTTGTGTTGGTCTATCTCATGTTGCAGGTGGGTCATGTCCCTGGTGAAGGCCGGGTCATAGTAGGCGGCCCGCTCCAGGGCGGCTCTCAGGCGATCCCGGGCCGCCTGGTCGAACGGGTCCACCTGGAGGACCCGCAACGCCTCCGCCCCCACCTGCTGCCGGATGCGACTGATCAGCTCGGCGAGCAGCGGGGCGAGATCGCCCGACGGTGGCGTGGTCAGTGCGGTGGCCGTCCAGGCGACGGCCAGGGCCGGGTCGAACACCGGACCACCTCCGGAAACACTGCTGATCGACGGCCTCGGACGGAAACCACAGTGTCGGCCGGTCAGGGCCGGACACCGGTCGGGCCGATGACAGCGGAACTGTCGTAAGGCGGACCTCAGCAACGGTGATGACCTTGAGTAGACTGCCGGGTTCCGGCAGGCGGTGTGGATGGGGGGCGCGAGACAGATGAGCATGCCGCTACGGCCGGGCGATCCGGCCGGACTCGGGGCGTACGAGCTGGTCGGGCGGCTCGGCGAGGGCGGCATGGGCACCGTCTATCTGGGGCGCGGGCCGGACGGGCGGCTGGTCGCGATCAAGATGGTGCGGTCGGAGTTCGCGCACGAGCCGGAGTTCCGGGGGCGGTTCCGCAGTGAGGTGAACCGGGCTAAGCAGGTGCCGCCGTTCTCGACCGCCGAGGTGCTGGACGCCGATCCGGATCATGAGCCGCCGTACCTGGTGGTGGAGTATGTGGACGGGCCGAGTCTGGCCGCCGAGGTGCGGGAGAAGGGTCCGCTGTCGGACGCCGCGCTGCACGGGGTGGCGGTGGGCATCGCGACGGCGCTGGGCGCGATCCACGGCGCGGGGGTGATCCACCGGGATCTGAAGCCGGGGAACGTGCTGTTCGCCCGCGGTGGCATCAAGGTGATCGACTTCGGGATCGCGCGCGCGTTCGAGGCGACCAGCCAGCACACCCGTACCGATCAGATGGTGGGGACGGTCGCCTACATGGCGCCGGAGCGTTTCGATCCGGTGGGCGGCCGGCCGGTGACGGCAGCGGCTGACATCTTCGCGTGGGGTGCGGTGGTGGCGTACGCGGCTACCGGGAAGACCCCGTTCGCGGCCGAGTCGGCGCCGGCCACCGCGATGCGCATCCTCACCCAGGAGCCGGATCTGTCGGGGCTGCCGGGGGCGCTGGCCGGCGCGGTCGGGTGGGCGCTGGCGAAGGACCCGGCCGACCGCCCGACCGCCCGTGAGCTGCTGGATCTGCTGCTGGCCGGGGACGCTCCGGGACCGATGATCGCCGCCTCGCAGCGCACGGGCGCAACCCAGAGGAGCGGAAGACCCCGCCGCGGCCGTACGGTCGTGGTCGCCGCCACAGCGATCGCCGTCCTGGCCGCCGCCGGGGTCGGTACGGCGGTCCGCTACCTGCCGCACGACGACGGTCAGGCGACCGGCCCGGTCCCGTCGGGGAGTTCGGCCCGGCCCACGGTCCAGCAGTCGTTGTCTGCCGAGCAGAAGACCCAGGCGATCTTCCGGGGTGCCCGCAGGACGCTGATCCATCTCGCCGAGATCGACCGGGACATGGCGATGGAGTCGGACTACGAGGAGCTGACCGTGGGTGACGGCACCGGGGCCAAGTCGGAGTTCGCGCTGATCCCGGCCGGTGTCGAGTTCATGATCCAGTATCTGAGCGATCCGGATTCGCCTCGCTCCTGCCTCGGCGTGAAGCTGAGCCTGACCGCGGCCTCCACCATCGTGCCCGCCGAGTGTTATCCCGCCGAGGGCACCCTGTTCCGGACGGCGCCGACCGGCGAGAAGGACGACCAGGGGCGGCCCACCTACTGGATCTCCAGCGAGACGCACGGGGTCCTGGAGTGGAGCGCCGAGCGCAAGGAGTTCTTCATCGAGGTGCTTGGTGACTTCGAGCCGGCCACCACCTTCAGTTTCGTGGACCGGGGGCCGCTACCCTCACCGTCGCCGGGCGGCTGAGCGATCAGAACTCGTCGACGCGCGGGGCCTGGTCCAGGCAGGTCCGGTCGATCGCCAGTTTGATCAGCTCGCGGGCGGTGGCGTGATCGGTGCCCAGCTCACGGGTGGTGTCGACGATCGCGTCACCGGTCTTGCCGGCGGTCAGGCCGGCGCAGGCGGTGTCGGCGATGGCCTGGATCTGGTCGTCGGTGCGGCCGGCCGCGATGTCCGGCAGCTGGGCGCGCACCACGCCGACGAAGGTGTCCGGGCCGGCGGTCTCCGGGGCCGCCGCCGCTCTCTCGGTGGTGCACCCCGTGGTGGAGGCGAGCACCGTCATCACCGCAGCCGTCACAGGCCACCGTCGCAGCATCGAAGACATCCCCGTCGGTCAAAGTTGCCCCGAGGGTAGACGACCGGCGCTCGTGGCCGCCCGGCATGATCACCCGAATGAGTGCGGTACTGAGCGGTTTCACCACCATCTGGCTGATCGCGGCGCTGGGGTACCTGCTGGCGCGCGGCCGGGTGCTGGGCGAGGAGGCACCCCGGGTGCTGGCCCGGCTGGTGTTCTCGGTGGCCACGCCGGCGCTGTTGTTCGCCACTCTGAGCCGGACCAGCCTGGACCGGATCGTCTCCGGGTCACTGGTCGCGTTCGTGGTGTCGACGGTGCTGGTGGCGCTGCTGTACGTGCTGGTGGCGAAGCTGGTGTGGCGGCGGGACAGGGCGCGGGCGACGATCGGGGCGCTGGGCGCGTCGTACGTCAACGCCGGCAATCTGGGTCTGGCGATCGCGGCGTACGTGCTCGGCGACGTCTCTCTCGTGGTGCCGGTGCTGCTGTTCCAGGTGCTGTTGTACGCGCCGGTCGCGCTGACCGTTCTGGATCTGGCGAGCGGGCGGGAGCGGCTGTCGGTGAAACGGCTGCTGTCGCTGCCGGCGCGCAACCCGCTGATGATCGCGTCGGCGGCCGGCATCGCGGTGGCGGCCTCCGGCTGGACTCCCCCGGCCCTGCTGCTGGAGCCGTTCGACCTGGTCGGGGCGGCCGCGGTGCCCGCCGCACTGCTGGCGTTCGGGATGTCGCTGCCGGGTGCGCGGCCGTTGCGGGCGGGGCCGGAGTCACCCGACAGGTATCTCGCGGTAGCACTCAAGATCATCGTGCAGCCTCTGCTGGCGTACGTCATCGGGATGTTCGTCCTTGATCTGAACCAGGCCCAGATCTTCGCCGCGGTGATCACGTCGGCGCTGCCCACGGCCCAGAACGTGTTCGTGTTCGCGCTGCGGTACCGGCAGTCGGAGACTCTGGCCCGGGACGTGGTCGTGCTGTCCACCCTCGCCTCGGCGCTCGCCATGATCGTGGCTGCGGTCTTTCTCACTTGAGCGAGCGTGTTCGGCGCGTAAATTGGAACTATTCCAGAAAAGCACGCTATGGTCTGCGGCATGACGGCCGACTTCGAGTCACGACTGCGGGCTGTCTCGCTGCGCGTGACCCGTCCCCGGCTGGCGGTGCTCACCGCACTCAGCGAGCATCCGCACGTCGACACCGACACGGTGCTCGCCCTGGTGCGAGCGGATCTCCCCACCGTGTCCCATCAGGCGATCTACGATGTGCTGCGTGCGCTGACCGACACCGGTCTGGTGCGGCGCATCCAGCCCGCCGGCGCGACCGCACGATACGAGATGCGGGTGGGCGACAACCACCACCATGTCGTGTGCCGTTCGTGCGGCGCCATCGCCGACGTCGACTGCGCCACCGGAGAAGCCCCCTGTCTGACCGCCTCCCACGATCACGGGTTCGTGGTCGACGAGGCGGAGGTCGTCTACTGGGGCTTCTGCCCCGCCTGCGTCAGCATCACCCCCTGAAACGAACCGGCACAGTTCGGAAGGAAACGAATGAGCGACAACCAGGACCCGAAGCAGAGCGGCTGCCCGGTCGCGCACGACTCGGTGACCGCACACGGCAGCGAGAGCGAGAACCCGGCGATCGACTCGCCGACCCCGGCGGTCGCGCGCCCGCGCACCAACAAGGACTGGTGGCCCAACCAGCTCGACCTGGCGCCGCTGCACCGGCGTTCGGCCAAGGGCAACCCGCTCGGCGCCGACTTCGACTACGCGACCGAGTTCGCCAAGCTCGACGTCGAGGCGCTCAAGGCCGACATCGTCACCGTGCTGACCACCTCGCAGGACTGGTGGCCGGCCGACTTCGGTCACTACGGCGGCCTGATGATCCGCCTCAGCTGGCACGCGGCGGGCACCTACCGGATCCACGACGGCCGCGGTGGCGCCGGTGACGGCAACCAGCGGTTCGCCCCGCTGAACAGCTGGCCGGACAACGCCAACCTGGACAAGGCCCGCCGTCTGCTCTGGCCGGTCAAGGCCAAGTACGGCCAGAAGATCTCCTGGGCCGACCTGCTGGTGCTGGCCGGCAACGTGTCGCTGGAGTCGATGGGCTTCCAGACCTTCGGCTTCGCGTTCGGCCGTGCCGACGTGTGGGAGCCGGAGGAGATCTCCTGGGGTGTCGAGGACACCTGGCTGGGTGACGCGCGGTACCTGAGCGACACCTCGATGACCGACGAGGTCGGCGCGGCCGAGATGGGCCTGATCTACGTCAACCCCGAGGGCCCGCGCGGCAGCGCCGACCCGCTGCAGGCCGCCTGGTTCATCCGGGAGACCTTCGGCCGGATGGCGATGAACGACGAGGAGACCGTCGCCCTGATCGCCGGCGGGCACACCTTCGGCAAGGCGCACGGCGCGGCCCCGGCGGACGGCCACGTCGGCCCGGAGCCGGAGGGCGCCCCGATCGAGGCCCAGGGTCTCGGCTGGCTGAGCACCCACGCCTCCGGCAAGGGCGGCGACACCATCACCTCCGGCCTCGAGGTCACCTGGACCGACAAGCCGACCGAGTGGAGCAACCGGTTCTTCGAGATCCTCTTCGGGTACGAGTGGGAGCTCACCACCAGCCCGGCCGGCGCGAAGCAGTGGGTGGCCAAGAACGCCGAGGCGATCGTCCCGGACGCCCACGACCCGGCGAAGAAGCACCTGCCCACGATGCTGACCACCGACCTGTCGCTGCGGGTGGACCCGGCGTACGAGAAGATCTCCCGCCGGTTCCTGGAGAGCCCGGACGAGTTCGCCCTCGCGTTCGCCAAGGCGTGGTACAAGCTGCTGCACCGTGACATGGGCCCGGTCGACCGCTTCCTCGGCCCGTGGGTGCCGGAGGCGCAGCTCTGGCAGGACCCGGTCCCGGCCGTCGAGGGTCAGCTGATCGGCGACGCCGAGATCGCCGCGCTCAAGGCCAAGGTCCTGGAGTCCGGCCTGAGCACCGCCGACCTGGTGTCGGCGGCGTGGGCGTCGGCCGCGACGTTCCGCACCACCGACAAGCGCGGTGGCGCCAACGGTGCCCGGATCCGCCTGGAGCCGCAGCGCTCGTGGGAGGTCAACCAGCCGGTCATCGCGACGATCGACGCCCTGGAGAGCATCCAGCGCGAGTTCAACGCCGCCGGTGGCGCGCAGGTCTCGCTCGCCGACCTGATCGTGCTGGCCGGTTCGGCGGCCGTCGAGAAGGCCGCCGCCGAGGCCGGTGTCACGGTGACCGTCCCGTTCCACCCGGGCCGCACCGACGCCACCCAGGAGCAGACCGACGTCGACTCGTTCCGGGTGCTGGAGCCGCGGGCCGACGGGTTCCGCAACTACCTGCGGCCGGGCGAGAAGAACCAGCCGGAGGTGCTGCTCGTCGACCGGGCGTACATGCTGAACCTGACCGCGCCGCAGATGACCGCGCTGGTCGGCGGCCTGCGGGTGCTCGGCAACAACGTCAGCGGCGACCACGGTGTGCTCACCGGCAGGCCGGGTGCGCTCACCACCGACTTCTTCGCCAACCTGCTCTCGCCCGGGACCACCTGGAAGGCCGGCACGGACGAGCACGTGTACGAGATCCGCGACGCCGCCACCGACGAGCTGAAGTGGACGGCCACCGCGGTCGACCTGATCTTCGGCTCGAACTCGCAGCTGCGGGCCCTCGCCGAGGTCTACGCCAGCTCGGACGCGACCGAGAAGTTCGTCAACGACTTCGTCGCCGCGTGGGTGAAGGTCATGGAGAACGACCGGTTCGACCTGGTCTGACGGTTTCTTTGACCGGCCCCGGGGTCTCCCCCGGGGCCGGTTCGGCTCTCTTACGGAACAACGATCACGTAGCCGATCGTCGACTTCACGTCGGGGCCGTTCGGGCGGTCGACCTTCCACCACCCGAGCGTGTCCGGGTACTCCTGCTGCGCGATGGCCCGGCCCTCCGCGGTGAGCAGTCGGCCGTAGTAGTTCTGGGCGTACCGGGCGCGGATCGCGTGCGGGCCCGGCTCGGACGGGACGGTGATGTCGAACTCGACACCCACCCACTGCGCCGGGCCCGGGTTGTCCTCGGCGACCGCGCCGTTCACCCGCTTGGCGCCGCCCCCGCTGCGCTGCTTGCCGTTCCACACCGAGGCCTGCGCCCGGTCCTGGCCGGCCAGGCCGACGATCACCTGGTTGACGGCGTTGCCGCAGAAGCCGCAGTCGTGCAGGACCTCCATGGCGACGCGGTACGTCCCACCCTTCTGCACCTTGATCACGTCGCTCCGGCCGTCGATCACCACGTTGCGGATCTTGAACCGGGACGTCTCCTCGAAGTCGATGGCGCCCCGGCTCGGGGCGGCCACGGCAGCGGTCGGCGTCAACGCCAGGGCTAGGGCGATGGCGATGGACTTCATGTGTTCACCTTCTCTGGATCGGGCTCCGGTCCAGTCTGGTGGCCCGCAAGGGACTTTTTCGACATTTTGGATTATTTCAGGCGCGCGGGCGCGGTGCGTAGCCCGGCGGCTGCTGCGGCGGAGGCAACAGCGGATCCAGCGGTACGACCGGACGGGTCACCGGTTCACCCGCGGTGACCTCGACGGGTTCGCCGTACAACAGGATCGGCAGTCGCCCGTCCCTGCCGTCACGCAGACCGACCCGGGTCACCTCGTGATCCGCCTCCACCCACAGGCGCAGGCCGCTGTGCCGCAGGTTGAACCGCAGACGGCTGATCCCGGACGGCAACCGGGGTGCCAGCGCGATCACCGCCGGGCCGCTCTCACACTCGCGCAGCCCACCGAACCCCTCCACTATCGTCGACCACGAGCCGGCCAGCGAGGCGATGTGCAGGCCGTCGCGGGTGTTGCCGTGCAGGTCGTGCAGGTCGACCATGGCCGCCTCCCACGCGTAGTCGTGGGCCAGCTCCAGATGACCGACCGCGGCACACATGACGGCTTGGGTGCAGGCGGACAGTGACGAATCCCGTACGGTGATCCGCTCGTAGTAGTCGACGTTGCGGGCCATCTGCTCAGGCGTGAACGCGTCGTCGCACCAGTGCATGGCCAGCACCAGATCGGCCTGCTTGCACACCTGACGGCGGTACAGCTGGAAGTAGGGAGCCTGCAACATCAGCGGGCCGTCCGGCTTCTCGTCCGGGAACGGCCAGGGGGCGTACCTGGTGAAGCCCTCCGACTGCGGGTGCACACCCAGGCGTTCGTCGTACGGGATGTGCACCGCGTTCGCACACGCCCGCCAGGTGTCCGGCTCGTCCGGCCCGACGCCCAGCTCGGCCGCCTGCTCCGGGTTCCGGGCGCAGGCGTCCGCGGCCGCCCGCAGGTTCCGGGCCGCCATCAGGTTGGTGAAGACGTTGTCGTCGGCGACCGCGCTGTACTCGTCCGGGCCGGTCACCCCGTCCACGTGCCAGGACCCGCCGGCGTCGTGATGGCCGTGCGACACCCACAGACGGGCCGTCTCCACCAGGATCTCCAGGCCGCCCTCCACCTCCAGCCGGCCGTCCCCGGTCACCCGGCGGTAGCGGTCCACCGCCCGCGCCACCACCGCGTTCAGGTGCAGGGCCGCGGTGCCGGCCGGCCAGTACGCCGAACACTCGCTGCCGCTCAGGGTGCGCCACGGGAACGCCGCCCCGGACAGGCCCAGCATCTCGGCCCGGCGGCGGGCCCCCGGCAGGATGTCGTGCCGCCAGCGCAGCGCGTCGGCGGCCGCCTCCGGAGCGGTGTACATCAGCAGCGGCAGGATGTAACCCTCGGTGTCCCAGAAGGCATGGCCGTCGTACCCCGGACCGGTCAGGCCTTTGCTCGGGATACCCCGGCGCTCGGTACGGGCCCCCGCCTGCAACACCTCGAACAGGGCGAACCGGACCGCCTGCTGGAGAGCCGGATCGCCGTCGATCTCCACGTCGGCGGCGTCCCAGAAGTCGTCCAGCCGGGCCCGCTGCTCGGCCACCAGACCGTCCCAGCCGAAATAGCGGGCGGTGTTCAGCGCGGCCGCGACCTGATCACGCAGTGCCTCGGTGGAGCGGGCCGGGCTCCAGCCGTACCCCAGGAATTTGACGATCCGCAACCGCCCGCCCGGCGGCAGGACGGTGACCACCGTCGTCCTCGCCCAGTTCTCCCGGACGTCGGTCTCCTCCTGGTAGTCGGTCGGCGCCTCGACCACGTGATCCATGCCGGCCGCCATCAGCAGACCGCTGCGGCGGGTCCGGTGCAGCAGCACCGCGCCGTGCTGCTCGGTGTCCTGCTCCACCGCGACCAGCGGATCCTTCAGCGCGGCGGCCACCCGCGGGTCGTCGGAGACCTTGACCTGCTCCTCGTTCGCGGCCAGCCCGGACTGCACGGTGATCCGGACCTCGTGGTCCACCGCCTCCACCTCGTAGACCGTCGCGGCCACCGCGCGCTGGGTCAGCGAGACCAGACGCTCGCTGTGGATCCGCACCCGGCGGCCGGCCGGGGACTCCCAGTCGACGTCGCGCGACAGCAGGCCGGAGCGCATGTCCAGGGTCCGCTCGTGGGAGTGCAGGGTGCCGCGCTCGACGTGGAACTGCTCGTCGTCCACCATCAACCGGATGATCTTGCCGTCGGTCACGTTGACCACGGTCTCGCCCTGCTCGGGATATCCGTAGCCGCCCTCCGGGTAGGGCAGCGGGCGTTCCTCGTAGTACGAGTTGAGGTAGGTGCCGGAGATCTCGTGCGGTTCGCCCTCGTCCAGGTTGCCGCGCAGGCCCAGGTAGCCGTTCGCCAGGGCGAACACCGACTCGGTCTGGGCCAGGCGGGTCAGGTCGAGGTGGGTTTCGTGCAGCTGCCAGGGCTCGACTCTCATCACGTCTCAGTCGGTAACCCCTGGTACGGGTGGGGAAACTGGCAGTTTCCTGAGCGGTGGTCCCGCCGCGGGTTCTCCGGCAACCGACCGGAAACGATCACGCACCGAGTCTGCGATCACCGGTTCCCGGCCGTCGCCGAAGTCAAAGGTGAGCCCGCACCGCAGCGGGATCACACTTCGGAAGGACGACTTCTTGCGCCAGCTTCTTCGCCGCCTCGCCGTGACCGCCCTCCTCGCCCCGGTCGCCGCTCTCGGCGCCGCCACGATGACCGCGTCTCCCGTGCAGGCCGCTCCGGCGAAGGCTTCCGAGGTGGCGCTGCAGACCACGGTCAACAAGCTGGTCAACGCCGAGCGCGTCAAGCGCGGCTGCTCGGCGCTCAAGGTCAACGCGCAGCTGACCACCGCCGCCCGCGGGCACAGCGCGTGGATGGCGCAGACCGGCAAGTTCTCGCACACCGGCAAGGGCGGCTCGCGCTTCGTCAGCCGGGTCAAGGCCGCCGGGTTCTCGAACCCGTCCGCCGAGAACATCGCGTGGGGCTACCGGGACGCCGCCGCCGTGGTCGACGGCTGGATGAAGAGCCCCGGTCACCGCGCCAACATCCTCAACTGCAAGTCGAAGACGGTCGGGGTCGGTGTGGTGTTCGCGGCCGGCGGTACCCCGTACTACACGCAGGACTTCGGTTTCTGAAGTCAATCAGTGGGCAAGTAGAGGGCGTCCGAGAAACGACGGAAGGGCCTTTACGATGACCACCTACGACAGCACTGTCGGTGCGCGGCCGAACATCGCGACGGGCTCCGACAGCACGGACATCACCGCGAACGGTTCGCCGGTCAAGCTGGCGCGCAAGCGTCCCGTCGCCGCCGGTGTGGCGGCGCTGGGTCTGGCCGCCGTCGCGGCCGGCAGCGTGATCGGCGGCCGGAAGATCGTCGAGGCGCGCAAGCCGCGCAGCCGCTGGCAGCGCCTGATGGACCGGGTTCGCTGACGCTCCACCTCCTCGCACGGGCCGGTCACCCTCACGGGTGGCCGGCCCTGCTTCGGTAGGCGCTCGGGGACGTGCCGCGGACCCGTTTGAAGGCGACCGTCAGGGCGAACGCGTTGGCGTATCCCACCTGCCGCGCGATCGAGGCCACCGTGGCATCGCCGCCGCGCAGGGCCGCGGCCGCCAGGTCGAGACGCCAGTGGGTGAGATAGGTCATCGGTGGCTGGCCGACCAGGGTGGTGAACCGGCGGGCGAACGCGGCCCGGGACGCCCCCGCCGCGGTGGCCAGCCCGGCGACCGTCCACGGCCGGGCCGGATCGTCGTGCACCAGGCGCAGAGCCGGGCCGACGAGCGGATCGCCGTACGCGCGGTACCAGCCCTCCTGCTCCCCCAGCCACACCCGTAACACCGCGACCAGCGCCAGATCCAGCAGCCGGTCGAGGACCACCTGCTGGCCGGGTTCGTCCCGGTCGATCTCGGCGGCGAGCAGATCGGTGAGCGGCGAGTCGATCCGCTCACGCGGCACGTGCACCACCCGGGGCAGCAGGGCCATCAGCCGGGCGCTGACGTGCCCGGCCACCTGGTAGGTGCCGCTGGCCAGGATGGTCGGCCCGGTACTCGACTTGACGTCGCGCGCGGTCAGCTCGACACCGTCCACGGTGATCAGGCGGTTGCCGGGCAGGACCCGGATCTGCGGGCGGGTGCCGGGCGCGTCGGCGACGGTGTACGGCTCCGGGCCGCGCACGATCGCCACTCCCCCGGGCTCGACCCGCACCGCCTCGCCGTCGTCGAACACCACCCAGGCGTGCCCGCGCACCGGGCTGGCGAATGCGAGCAGTGCCTGGTCGTCGATCCGCAGTCCCCAGGGCGGGGTGAGCGCGACCCGGCAGAAGGCGGCGGTGTGTGCCCGTACCCCGTCCAGCAGGTTGCCGAGTGGATCCATGGTCTCCCCGTTCGTGTGCCGATCCGTGGCTCGATTCGGGCCACGGATCGGCACGCGAACCGAAGACGCCTGGACATGTGGACGAGCCTGTCGAACATGGATCGTCTCACTCTCTCCCACTTGACTGGAGGCACACCACAACGAGGAGGTCACCATGTACGCGATCACCGGAGTCACCGGCCACGTCGGCGGGGCCGCCGCCCGGGCACTGCGCGACGCGGGCCACCCGGTGCGGGCGGTGGTCCGGGACGCCACCCGCGGCGGCGGATTCACCGAGGCCGCGGTCGCCGACTTCACCGACCGGGCCGCGCTCGCCGCCGCCCTGACCGGAGCCACCGGGGCGTTCGTGCTGCTCCCGACCATCCCGGCCGGGGACGACACCGACCACCGGCGGCTGGCCGCCACGATCGCCGGCGCGGTCGCCGACAGTGGGGTCCGGCACGTGGCGGCGCTGTCCTCGTACGGCGCCGAACTGCCCGAGGGCACCGGGCCGGTCCGCTGGCTGCACCACTTCGAGAACCTGCTGCGCGACACCGGCGCCCGGGTCACCGCGATCCGCTCGCCGCACTTCCAGGAGAAGGTCGAGGAGGTCCTCGCCCCGGCCACCGGCGCCGGGATCTACCCGGTCTTCGGCGCGTCGGCCGACGTGCCGGTGCCGATGGTGGCCACCCGGGACATCGGGGCCGCCGTGGCGCAGGCGCTGCTCCACCCGCCGGCCGGGGACGAGGTCGTGGACCTGACGGCGCCGGAGTACACCGAGCGGCAGGTCGCCGAGGCGCTGGGCGCGGTGCTCGGCCGGAAGCTGGAGGTGGTGACCGTACCCCGGGAGGCCTGGATCCCGACCTGGGTGGACGCCGGCATGCCACCGGGCCTCGCCGCCGAGCTGGTGGAACTCTACGAGGCGACGGAACGGGGCGTGCTCGTGCCCCGCGGTGACCGCAGCCACCACGCCACCACTCGCATCGACGAAACTCTATCGGGATTGATTTCGTAGTCGATAGCATCCACAGACATCGAATCGATAGGTGTCAGTGGGGGAACTCGACATTGAACGCATTCCGCATGTCCATCGCCATGGCGGCGGCCGCGACGTTGACACTCACCGCGACCGCCGCCCACGCCAAGGCCCCGGATGACGCGGCGACCCGCGCCTACACGCAGATCGCCGCGCTCCAGCAGCTCAAGAAATCCCTGACCCCGGTCGAACGCAAACTCGACAGCCACCTCGCGATCGAACTCCGCAAGCGCACCGGACGGATCTCCGCGTCGGCGCTGCCCGCGCTCACCACCGGCGTCGAGGTCTCCAAGTCCGGCACCACCGAGGTGGAGATCCGGGCCGCCAAGGTCGACGACGGCCTGCTCGGCCGGCTGCGGGCGGCCGGCGCGGGAGTCCGATTCCCGTCGGCGCGCACCGGCACGGTCCTGGTCGAGGCGCCGGTCACCGCCCTGCCCACGATCGCCGGCTGGTCCGACGTCACCACGATCACCAGGAAACACGGGCTGATCAGCGGCCGGCAGACCCAGCGGCCCACCGCCGACAGCAAACAGGACAAGGCACAACGGATCGACACCGCCGTACGGGCGGCGAAGGTGACCCCGAAGATCGCCGCCGCAGCCGGTGAACTCACCTCCGAGGGTGACCGGGTGCACGCCGCCGACACCGCCCGGACCAGGCACAAGGTGACCGGCGTGGGGGTGAAGGTCTGCGCCCTGTCCGACGGCGTGGACTCGCTCGCCGCCTCACAGGCCAGCGGCGACCTGCCCGCCGACGTCGACGTGCTCGGTGGCCAGGAGGGCTCCGGCGACGAGGGCACCGCCATGCTGGAGATCATCCACGACCTGGTGCCGAACGCCCGCCTCGGCTTCGCCACCGCCTTCACCAGCGAGGCCAGCTTCGCGCAGAACATCCGGGACCTGCGGTTCACCGGAGGCTGCGACATCATCGTCGACGACGTCGTCTACTACCACGAGAGCCCCTTCCAGGACGGGCTGCCGGCCCAGTCGGTCAACGCGGTCACCGCCGACGGGGCGTTCTACTTCAGCTCGGCCGGCAACGAGGGCAACACCATCGACGGCACCTCCGGCAACTGGGAGGGCGACTTCACCGACTCCGGCATCGGAGTCGGCAAGTTCGCCGGCGACGCCCACGACTTCGACCCCGGCGCCGGGGTGCAGGTCTTCAACGGCCTCACCCCGAACAGCGCCGGCCGGGTGACCACCCTGTGGTGGGCCGACCCGCTGCTCGGCTCGGCCAACGACTACGACCTGTACCTGTTCAACGCGGCCGGCAACGTCACCGACTTCTCCCAGGACACCCAGGACGGCGACGACGACCCGTTCGAGATCCTGCAGACCGGGGCCGGCACCGGCCAGAAACTGGCCGTCGTCAAATACGCCGGCGCCGACCGGTACCTGCAGCTCTCGGTGTTCCGGGGCCGCTTCACCGGCTTCTCCACCCCCGGCGTCACCCGGGGGCACAGCGCCGCGGTGAACGCGTTCTCGGTGGCCGCCGCCCCGGCCAAGGACCCGCTGCCGTTCGCCCTGGAAGCCGGCGACCCGCCCAACCCGACCGGACCGTACCCGAACGTCTTCACCCGGCAGCAGCTGCCCGAACGGTTCACCTCGGACGGGCCCCGACGGGTGTTCTACCAGGCCGACGGCACCCCGATCACCCCCGGCGACTACACCGCCACCGGCGGCTCGCTGCGGGTCAAACCGGAGATCACCGCCGCCGACGGGGTGGTCACCACGGTGCCCGGCTTCGAGCGGTTCTTCGGCACCTCGGCCGCCGCGCCCCACGCCGCCGCGATCGCCGCACTGGCCCTGTCCGGCAACCCCGGACTGACCAACGCCGAGATCCGGGCCGGCCTCACCGGCACCGCACTCGACCTGACACCGAGCGGGTACGACGCCCGTACCGGCAATGGGTTGATCCGCGCCGACCTGGTGCTGCGCAACACCGGAGCCACCCCGCAACCCCTGGTCCGGCCGGGTGAACCGGCGGTCACGCCGGCCACCGGCGACGGCGACGCCTACCTGGAGCCCGGCGAATCCGGCACGGTCACCCTGCCGGCCGAGAACGTCGGCGACGGTACGGCCACCGGCGTCAGCGTGGTCGTCGACACCGACCACGCCGGAGCCACCGTCACCCCACGCTCCCGGTCGTACGGCAGCATCGCCGCCGGAGCCTCCAAGACCAGGGACTTCACCCTCAAGCTGGCCGCCGGGTACCCGCTCGGACGACCGGTCGCCCTGTCCGTCCGGGCCACCTTCGCCGGCGTGCTGTCGCCGACCACGAGCACCGTGCTCGTGCCGACCGGGCAGGCGTCGACGACGGTCCGGGACTTCGCCTACACCGGCCCGGTCGTCCCGATCCCGGACAACGACCCGGCCGGGGCGACGGCCACGGTCGACGTCAGCGGTGTCGGATACGCGTCATCACTCACCCTCTCCATCGACGGCACCGAATGCTCCACCGCCACCGGCGCCACCACCGTCGGCCTCGACCACTCGTGGGCCGGCGACCTGGTCGCCACGCTGACCGCACCCGACGGCCGGGCGGCCACCCTGTTCGCCCGCGACGGCGGAGGCGGCAACAACCTGTGCCAGGTGGTGTTCGACGACGGCGCGGCGGCCCCGTTCTCGTCGGTGACGGCGGCGAACGCACCGTTCACCGGCACCTGGCGGCCGGACGTCGCACTGTCGACCCTGCGGGCGTCGTCGGCGGACGGCCCCTGGACCCTCAAGGTCACCGACAGCGCCAGCGCCGACACCGGCTCGCTGCGGGCCTTCACCCTGCACATCGCCGGTTTCGAACCGGCCTGACCCCTGCTTGTGCCCCCGGGTTCATCCGCCCGGGGGCACAAGCCCGTCAGGCGGCCGGCACCACAGCGGTCCGGCCCGTGCCGGGCCGCTCCGCCATGCGACACCTTTCCGGCCGGCGAGCCGTGGGGGTTCGGCTGGGCCGGTGCCGTCACATCGGCCCAGCGCCGTGATCGGACTCCGGTGCAGCATGTGACCTGACCGTCAGCACTCGATCACGTTGACGGCGAGGCCGCCTCGTGACGTCTCCTTGTACTTGATCTTCATGTCGGCACCCGTCTCCTTCATGGTCTTGATGACCTTGTCGAGGGAGACGTGGTGGCGGCCGTCGCCGCGCAGCGCCATCCGGGCCGCGGTGACCGCCTTGACCGCGGCCATCCCGTTGCGCTCGATACACGGGATCTGCACCAGGCCGCCGACCGGATCGCAGGTCAGGCCCAGGTTGTGTTCCATGCCGATCTCGGCCGCGTTCTCCACCTGCTCCGGAGTGCCGCCCAGCACCTCGGCCAGCCCGGCCGCCGCCATCGCGCACGCCGAACCCACCTCGCCCTGGCAGCCCACCTCCGCGCCGGAGATGCTGGCGTTCTCCTTGAACAGCAGGCCGATCGCGCCCGCCGCCAGCAGGAACCGGACCACGCCGTCGGGTGACGCGCCGGGCACGAAGTCCAGGTAGTACCGCAGCACCGCCGGAATGATGCCGGCCGCGCCGTTCGTCGGGGCGGTCACCACCCGGCCGCCGGCCGCGTTCTGCTCGTTCACCGCCATCGCGTAGACGGTCAGCCACTCCATGGCGTGTGCGGCCGGGTCGCCCGCGGCCCGCAGCTGCCGGGCGATCGCGGCGGCCCGGCGGCGGACCTTCAGAGCACCCGGGAGTACGCCCTCCGCGTCCAGCCCGGCGTCGATGCAGTCGCTCATCACCCGCCAGATCCCGAGCAGCCCGTCTCCGACCTCGGCCTCCGCGCGCCGGGCCGATTCGTTGGCCAGCATCAGGCGGGAGATCGACAGGCCGGTGGAGCGGGTCGACTCCAGCAGCTCGTCACCGGAGAGGAACGGGTAGGGCACGGGTGGCTGCTTCGGGCGTACCGCCGACGCGGTGACGTCGCCGGTGACGAACCCGCCGCCGACCGAGAAATAGGTCTTGCGCAGCAACTCGGCGCCGTCGTCACCGAACGCCGTGAAGATCATGCCGTTGGGGTGTTCGGGCAGTGACCGGCGACGGTGCAGCACCATGTCGACGGTGAAATCGTCGACCTGCGGATCCAGGCTCGTGTCGACGGTCTCCGGGTTCTCGCCCATCAACCCGAGCAGCACCGCGCGCGGGGTGCCGTGCCCGTGACCGGTGGCGCCCAGCGAACCGAACAACTCGGCCCGGACGGTGCCCACCCGGTCCTTGGGCAGGCGGGCGGCGAACAGGGCCGCCGCGCGCATCGGCCCGACGGTGTGTGAGCTGGACGGGCCGATACCGATGGAGAACAGATCGAAAACGGACACGGCCATGGCAGGGAGGCTCCTTAGCGAGGTGGGCCTCCCCCGCTCTGTCATGGGTGCCTGAGAGCTTCACCGCGTCGCGGTTTGCACCTTGGGCGCAGCCTCCGAGGGCTGGCTTTCCAGAGTCGCCTGACCGTTGCGGTACGTGGGCCTGAGAGATTCTGAGGGAGAAGTTGCTCCTTCGGCGCCCCACCGGTGCCGGCGGGGACTCTCCCGCGACGGTCGTCACGGCTTCTTCGATTGTGTCCCCGGACCCTACCCGGTGCCCCCGCCGAGGGCCACCCACGAAAGCCGGATCCGGACACACCCGGCTGCCGGACTCTCCCCTCGTACCGACGTGGGGTGGTTATGCTCGTGATCCCTATGGACAACCTGACGCACACGCTGATCAGCGTCCTGGTCGGTGAGGCGGTGCACCGGACCGTTCCGCCGTCCGCGATCCTCAGCGACCGGGCCCGGCGCGGCATCGCGATCACCGTCATGGCGGTCGGCGGCAACCTCCCGGACGCCGATGTGATCTACACCGGCTGGGCCGGGAGCACCCTGGACTACCTGCTGCACCACCGCGGGCACACGCACACCGTGCTCGGCGCGTTCGGGCTGTCGATAGTGATCTTCGGTGTGGCGATGCTGTGGTGGCGGTTTCGTGAGGTGCGGCCGGGGCGGGCCGAGATCGGGTTCCTGGCCGGGTTGTCGATCCTGGCGCCACTGCTGCACATCGGGCTCGACTTCACCAACAGTTACGGTGTGCACCCGTTCTGGCCGCTCGACGACCGCTGGTACTACGGCGATTCGGTCTTCATCGTCGAGCCCCTGCTCTGGGCCTGCTCGGCGGCGCTGCTGTTCGTGCTGCCCGGGCGTACCGCAAAGGTGTTGATCGGTCTCGTCCTCACCGCCGGGATCGGGCTGAGCTGGTTCACCGGCTTCGTGCCGGCCTCGTTCGCGGCGTTGCTCACCGTGCAGACCGCCGGGCTCGCCGCGCTCAGCCGGTTCGCGCCGGCACGGGTCGCGCTGTCCGCCGGGATCGCCGTCTGGCTGGGCCTCACCGCGACGTTCGTGATCACCGCCCGGACCGCCGAGAACCGGATCGAGGCACTGCTGGCGGACCGGTTCCCGGCGGAGCGCACGCTCGACGTCGTGCTCACCCCGATGCCGGCCGACCCGGTCTGCCGCGAGGTGCTGGCGATTCGGCGGACCACGGACACGTACACCGTGCGACGGGCTTTTCATTCGCTGGCGCCGGGCTGGATTCCGGCCGCGCGGTGCGCCGGGCTGTACCCGACGAGCGGGGCGACGACCGTTGCGCTGAGCCCGGTCGCGGCGGCCCCGGACCAGGAGATCGTCTGGGCCGGCGAGGTCACCGTCCCGGCCGGGCGGCTGGCGGCGCTCGCCTCCGAGTACTGTGCCGTCGGCGCGCTGCTGCAGTTCGCCCGCGCGCCGTGGGCGATCCCGCGGGGCGACGGCTGGGTGGCCGGCGACCTGCGCTACGACCGCGAGCCGGGGCTGGGGATGGCCGAGGTCGAGGTGGGCCCGGGACGCGACGAGTGCCCGATGCTCCCGGCGCCGTGGACGCCGCCGCGGGAGGACCTGCTCACCGGTCCGTGAGGGTTGGGTTCCGGGCCACGGGGCACATCCGGGGCATGAGTCGAGGTGTTCGGGCGGCCGCTGCCGCCGCGGTGTCGGCCGTCGCGGCGGTGGCCGTGCGGGATCTGTTCCAGCGTGACCATGCCCTGTTGCGCAACTTCCCGGTGCTCGGGCACGGCCGCTACCTGATCGAGGCGATCGGGCCGGAGCTGCGGCAGTACGTGGTGGCCGGCAACGACGAGGAACGGCCGTTCACCCGTGACCAGCGCCGATGGGTCTACGCCTCGGCGAAGAAGGAGAACAACTACTTCGGCTTCGGTACGGACAACGACATCGAGTACACCGCCGGCTACCCGATCATCAAGCACCGTACGTTCGGCCGCGCCGTGCCCCGATCGCACCCGGCGGCCGGGCTGGAGGCGGACGTCCCGTGCGCGAAGGTGCTCGGTGGGGCACGCCGGCGGGTCAAGGCGTTCCGCCCCGACTCGGTCGTCAACATCTCCGGGATGAGCTTCGGTTCGCTCTCCGGCAAGGCGATCGAGGCGCTGAACCGTGGCGCCGAGCTGGCCGGGTGCCTGCACAACACCGGGGAGGGCGCGCTGTCGCCGTACCATCGGATGGGTGGGCAGTTGATCTTCCAGATCGGCACCTCCTACTTCGGGTGCCGTGACGAGCAGGGCCGCTTCGACCTGCGGCGGCTCAAGGACGCGGTGGCGTCGGCGCCGGTGCGGGCCCTGGAGATCAAGCTCAGCCAGGGCGCCAAGCCGAGCCTCGGTGGACTGCTGCCCGGGGCGAAGGTGTCCGCGGAGATCGCCGAGACCCGGGGCATCCCGCGGGGCGTGGACTGCGTGAGCCCGTCACGGCACGCCGAGTTCTCCGACACCGACAGCCTGCTCGACTGGGTGGAACTGCTCGCCACCGAGACCGGCCTTCCGGTCGGCATCAAGTCGGCCGTCGGTGACCTGGGGTTCTGGGAGGAACTGACCGACCTGATGGCCACCACCGGCCGGGGTGTGGACTTCGTGACCATCGACGGCGGTGAGGGCGGCACCGGCGCCGCGCCACTGATCTTCACCGACACGGTGTCCCTGCCGTTCCAGATCGGGTTCGCCCGGGTGTACCGGCTCTTCGCCGAACGGGGCCTGGCCGAGAAGGTGGTCTTCGCCGGCTCCGGCAAGCTCGGGCTGCCGGACAACGCGATCGTCGCGTTCGCGCTCGGCGTCGACATGGTGACCGTGGGCCGCGAGGCGATGCTCGCGATCGGGTGCATCCAGGCGCAGAAGTGCCACACCGACACCTGCCCGACCGGGGTGGCCACCCAGAACAGATGGCTGACGCGTGGACTGGATCCGCACCTCAAGTCGGTTCGTGTCGCCAACTACATCAAGACGTTGCGGCGTGACCTGCTGAAGGTCGCCGAGGCGTGCGGGGTCGAGCATCCCGGGCTCATCGACACCGGCTCGGTGGAGATCCTGGACGGGCGGACCGGGGCGACACCCCTGGACCGGGTGTACGACTACCAGCCCGGCTGGGGCCTGCCCTCGGACACCGACCGTAGGGCGATCATCGAGCTGATGACGGCGACCGAACCGCAAGGGGGCAGCGCTCCCCCGTCGGCCGCGGCCTCACTCTGACGGCACACAGTTGGTGCTGGTGCGCCGCACCGAATACTCCCGGTCGTCGGAGGTGATGCCGGACGGGACACCGGCGAACCAGGCCTCCATCTTCTCTCCGGCGGCCCGCTGCTCGTAGTGCAGGTGGGGTGCGCCCGACTTGCCGGTGCTGCCGATCCGGCCGAGCTGCTGCCCCTGCTCGACCCGCTGGCCCTCGCTGACCGTCGGCGGTTCGAGCATGTGCAGGTACTGGGTGGTCCACAGGCCACCGTGGTCGATCTTCACCCAGTACCCCGCGCCGGTGCCGATCGGGCCGTCGGGGTTGTCCGGGGTGCGCTCGCCGAGTGTGCCGTTGATGCCCGACTCGATCACCTCACCGGCGTACGACGCCAGGATCGGCCGACCCCAGGCCTTGCCGCGGGACGGGAAGAAGTCGATGTCGAAGTCGTCGTGGCCCGGATAGGTGCCGAGGATCCAGGTCTCGTCACAGGCCACCGGCAGCTGGAAGGCCGGGCGCGGCCCCGGCTCCCGCGGCGTCGTCAGCACGAACACGGCGGCGGCGGCCAGGGCGACGGTCACGGCGGCCCCGGCGAACAACGGTACGGGGCGGCGCTCGGTCACTGTCTGATCATTTCAGAGCCGGGCAAGCGGGCCCGGGCAGCCGGTCCGGTGGGTCCGCCCGGTCCCGGCGCCACGGACCGGACTCCGCCGTCCGGTGTGTGCCGGACGGCGGAGTTCCGAGCAGGTCGATCGGTTTCACCTCAGGAGGCGAAGGCTTTCACCTCCAGCAGCCCCACCGACGCCGCGCCGCTGGTCAGGGCCACCCGCAATCGTGTGGTGGCGACCGGTGTGAACGTGACGTTGTTGTATTGATTCGCGGCTGCCGGGTATCCGCTCGGCGCCGCCACGTCGACGTAGGCGCTGCCGTTCCAGTACTGGAGTCTCCACGACGCCGGCAGGTCGATGCCCTGCCCGTCGTCGAAGAAGTAGACCTGTGCCGAGCCCACCGTCTGCGCCGCCGGCCAGGTCAGTTCGGCCCACTGCTGGCCCTGGTCGGGCCAGGTGCCCCAGCGCGGGTTGACGGTGTCGTTGGACGACGGCGGGTCGATGCCGTCGTTGATCGCGGCCACGCTCTCCCAGGCCGAGGTGTAGGACGCGCTCGGGGTCGCCGTCGCGGCCAGGTTCGGATTCGCCGGGACGGTGCCCTGGCCGAAGAGCTTCACCTCGGTGAGCCCGGTCTTGGGGGCACCGGACGGCTGGGTGAACTGCAGGCGCAGCCGTGATGTGCTGACCGGGGTGAATGTGGCCTTGTTGAAGTTGGCCTGTGGCGTGCCGGGCGTCTTGACCTGACTTGACGTGCTGACCCAGGCGCTGCCGTTCCAATACTGCACGTTGTACGCGCTGGGCGGCCGGTAGCGGTTGCCGGCCCGGTCGTTGCGGAAGTAGATCCAGGCCTCGTCGACCGTACGGCTGGTTCCGAAGTTGAACTCCACCCAGTCGGTGGTGTTGCCGCTGCCGAAGCTGCCCCACAGTGGCGCGCTGGTGGGCAGGCCGTCGACGATGCCGGAGGTGGCGGTGCCCGACGTGGTGTACGACGCGGTGACGGTCGCGCCGGAGGCCAGGTTGGGCCGGGTGGAGGTGAGGTCGACCCCGGCCTTGCCGAACACGTCGACCATCCGGGAGCTGCTCTGCACCACGTTCTGCGGTGCCCGCAGCGTCGGGAAGGCGGCGTTGTGGACGACCGTCCCGGTGCTGGTGACCGCGCCGGTGGCCGGGTTGTAGGTGAACGGCACCAGGCTGTTCAGGGTCGCGACCCGGGTCCCGTTCAGGAAGATCGAGTAGCCCTGCGGCACCCCGGGGTAGCGGGTCACGCCGTCGGACGGGTCGTCCCAGACGATCGACAGGTCGGCGTTGCGGTAGCGCAGGTTGTTGACCGCGAAGTGGCTCCAGCCGATGTTGATCGGGGACAGCTCGATCGTGGTGTCGGTGCGCGGCCGCAGTCCGGCCACGTCCTCGATGACGGTCCAGTTGCTGCTGCCGAGGATGTTGTGGTGGATCCACGACCGGTAGGTGATGGCGCTGCCGTTCCAGTCGGCCCAGAACTCGTTGGCGTCCGGCCAGTTGGTGTCACCGTTGACGTATTGGGCCCAGGCGTTCCAGTACAGCAGCTTCTTGTAGTCCTCGTTGACCATCCAGCTGTTCGGATAGTTGCGCAGCACCTGCGAGTAGAGCCGGAACTGCACCGTCGAGTTGATGGTGGAGAAGTTGTTGCTGCCCGTCGCCGATGCCGCCTTGTCCTTCTGGTTGGCGGTGTAGAACGGGAAGATCGGGTATTCGGCCGGGTCGGCGTAGAGGCGCAGGGCCTCCCGGTACTGGGCGGTGTTCGGCATCAGCCCGACGGCGTACGGATAGTAGTTGTTGATCTCCTTCCAGGGCACGTGGGTGTTCGTCGCCACGTGCTTGTGCTCCAGCAGCTGCCGGGACGGGTTCCACAACGTGTTGATCACCCCGTTGCGGATCCGGTCGGCCAGCGTCTGCATCTCGGCCGCCTTCGCCGTGTTGCCCATCAACGTGTACGCGTCACGTGCCGCGATCGCCGCCGTCCACACGTACGCGGTCTCGGCCCGGTCCAGGTTGCCGGCCCGCCAGTGGAACGAGACGGCGTCGGCGTCGTTGCCGGTCATCGCGCCCCAGTCGTACTCGATGACGCCGTTGTTGTTGGTGTCGTAGGTGGCCAGCTGGCCTTTCGCGTCACCTTCGGCGTACCGGGCGAAGTTGGGCAGCATGGCCGGCTGGCCGCCGTGGATCTGGTAGGCCCGCCAGGCCGCCTCGGCGATGTACTGGGTGTACGAGTTGGACCAGTTCTCCGGGTCGCCCGGGTTGTCGACGAACCGGCCGTTCGCCGAGTACTGCCCGACGGCGAGGTAGTTGCCGTAGGCGTACTCCGGGCTGCGCAGGTACTTCAGGTCGTCGATGTGCATCGGCTGGGTCAGCGCGATCGCGTTGTTGTAGCCGGTCACGCCCTCGATCGACTGCGGGAACTGGAAGTCCTGGCCGGGGATGTCGGCGTCCAGGTGGTTGTAGCGCATCAGCCACCAGCGGTAGTAGATGCTCTTCTTGATCGCGGCGTCCGGCACGTCGATGTAGGGGACGTTGTCGGCCCACCACTTGTTGTACTCCCGGACGTGCACGCCGAACGCGTCGGCGGGCGTACGGGTGCGGTAGGCGTCGTAGTCGGTCCGGGACGCCGGGATCTCGTTGGCGACCATGCCGAGCTGCACCTTGACGGTGACCGTGGCCCCGGCCGGGACCGTTATCGATCGGCTCAGCGCCCCGCCGGCGGCGGTGAAGCCGTCCCCGGAGAGCCGCGGGTAGAGGGTGGTCAGGTTGTTCTTCACCGCGCGGGTGCCGGTGAGTTCGGTGCCGCTGACGGTGGTCGCGTAGGGCGAGGTGGCGGACAGGTTCAGGGTGGTCGACGCGGTGCCGTTGTTGCTCGCGGCGACGTTGGTGACCAGCACGTTGTTGGTGGTGATGAACTTGGTGACCGCCAGCCGCATCGATCCGCTGGTGTGCACGCTGCGCCAGTGGCTGGGGGTCTGGCGGCGCTGCCCGGCCTGCTCGGTGAAGGTGCCCGGCGAGGCGGTGATCGCGTAGGCGTTCTGGCTGCTGATGTTGTCCCAGTAGGCGGCGTTCCCGCCGAAACCGATCACTGCCGGGTTGTGCGTGTTCATGTACGCCGCCCGGCCCCGGGTCATCAGCCAGGTGCCGGCCGGGTCGTTGCCGGTGCGGGCCAGCAGCCGGTCCATCCAGAAGTCGGTGCCGGCGCTCTCCGCGTCGTAGATCGCCTTCATGGTGTCCCCGGTCGTGTACCCCACCGGCGGCGCCGGGATCGAACCGGTGTTACCGAAGGTGGGATAGCCGATGGTCTGCGCGGCCAGAGCCGGCTTGGCCACCCCCACCCCACCGACGACCAGGACCACGCCCATCAGGTACGCCCACGGCCGCCGGTTCACGACTGGAACGCCTTCCACTCGAGCACGCCTGTGGAGAGGCCGGTGCGGGACGTGATGTTGAGCCGCAACCGGGTGGTGCTGACAGTGTTGAAGGTGATCGGGTTCTCGGTGTCGCCGGCCACCCCGCAGGGGGATTGACCGGGCACGTTGACGTATTGACTGCCGTTCCAGTACTGGAGTTGACACGAGGCGGGCAGATCGATGCCCTGGTTGTCGTCGAACCAGTAGACCGAGCTGCGGTTCAGCGACCGCGCGGCCGGCCACTGGTACTCGATCCACTGCGTGCCCTGCTCCGGCCAGTTGCCGTAGGCGAGGTTCGACCGGTCCTGGGAGTTCGCCGGCGTACCCCCGTTGTTGATCGCCGCCAGGCTCTCCCACGACGAGACGTACGAGGTGGACGCGGTGGCCGACGGCGCCACGTTGGTGCCGCTCCCGCCGCCGCCACCGGTGGTCGGGATGACCCGCTGGATCGTGCCGTCCGCGTTGAAGTACAGCTTGTCCACCGCCACCGACCGGCGGAAGTTGCCACCGCCCGGGGCGTCAGCGGTGTGGTAGACGATGTACCACTGGCCGTTCAGCTCGACGACTCCCGCGTGGTTGGTGGTCGACGACACCTGCCCGAGCACGACACCCCGGTGGGTCCAGGGGCCGAGCGGGCTGGTCGCGGTGGCGTACCGCTGGCAGGCGTAGTTGGAGTTGGTGACGCATCCACCGGTGTCGTTGGCCGCGTACATCATGTAGTAGAGGCCGTTGCGCTTGAACATCCACGGGGCCTCCCAGAAGTTGGTGAGTCCCTGCGGGGTGACCACCGGCCCGACCGTGTCGATCATGTTCGAGGCGAGCCGGACCGCGCGCGGCGCCCAGTACCCGCCCCAGTACATGTAGGCCTGTCCGTCGTCGTCGACGAAGACGGTCGGATCGATGTTGAGTCCCGACGAGTTGGCGGTGCTGTCGCTGATCAGCGGTCCGCCCTTGGCGTCGGTGAACGGGCCGAGCGGGCTGTCGCCGACCGCCACCCCGATGTTCATCCAGCCCGGCCCGTTGCCGTTGACCGAGGTGTACCAGTAGTACTTGCCGTTGCGCGGCTCGACCTCGCCGGCCCACGCGTCGGCGCCGGCCCAGGAGAAGGTGCCGATGTTCGCGCGGGCGCCGTGGTGGGTCCAGTTCTGCGCGTCGGTGGACGACAGCACGTGCCACTCACGCATCAGGAAGTTGTTGTTACCGGTGGGCGCCTCGTCCCGGCCGGCGTAGACGTACATGGTGTTGCCGACGACCAGGGGTGCCGGGTCGGCGGTGTAGATACTGGTGATGATCGGGTTGGCGGCCTGTGCCGCGGTGGCGATCGCTACCGCGGCGGCAGCGGTGACCAGCGCGCACGAGGCGGCCAGCCATCTCCTCGGTGACATCGGCGACTGCCTTTCTCTCTACTGTCCGGTGGCGTGCAGTTGAGAAACCTCGGCCGCCGACAGCGCCCGGCTGTGGATCCGGAAGTTGTCGACGGCCGCGGTGAGGTAGGGATCGGCGGAGTACTGGGAGCGGCCGATCCAGTTCTGTCCGGTGGACGGCAACATCGACGGCCGTACCGTCAATGTGGTGTTGCGGGCGACCTCGGCGCCGTTGAGGTAGAGCACGCCGAGATCGCCGGTGTGGGTGACGGCGACATGCGCCCATCCGCCGGTGGGCAGGGCGGCCGGCGCGTCGATGCGCTGCTCCGCCCCGGACCCGCCGGTGGTGATCGCGTATCGCATGGTGCCCGCGCCGCTGCGCGGAGTCAGGAACAGGTAGGCGCCGGTCCCGGTGCCGAAGTCGAAGACGCGCGCCCAGGTGGCGGCGGTGTCGAGGCGGATCCAGGTGGCGACGGTGTAGGCGGTGGCGCCGGCCAGGATCCCGGCGGGCAGGCTGACGTGCGCGGCGCCGCCGTTGAGCAGGATCGCGCCGCCGGTCCGTCCGGTGGTCCGGGTGGCCGCCCCGGCCAGGGTGCCGTTCCAGCCGTTGCCGGTGGCGTCGGTGACAGTGCTCCCGGACGTCTCGTCGAACGGGTACCGCGCCTCCCGCGGCACCGTGCCGGTCACCCGCCAGTAGACCGAGTAGCGCTGTCCGTGCGTCTGGTAGAAGGGCCGCAGCAGCACCGATCCGGTGGTGTACTCCAGTGCCGTCCCGGTCGGCCGCAGCGTCGCCGGGTCGAGTGTGGGCAGGGCGTTCAGGTTGCCGGTGCCGAACTGCCCGGCGAGGACGATCGGGCCGTGCCGGACCGCGCGGACCGCCGGGTCGTCCGGGGCCGGGTCCAGGACGAGGGTCGCCGGCAGGCTGATCTCGACGACGTCGCCGCTGGTCCAGGTCCGATTGACGGAGAGGTACGTGCCCGGGGCCGGCGCCCCGGTGAGGGTGCCGTTGACCCGTACCTGGGCGCCGGAGGTCCAGCCGGGGATGCGCAGCCGCATGTCGATCGGGCCGGAGCCGGTGACCGTGAGCCGCGCGGTGGTGCTCTCCGGGAACGTGGTGTCCTGCCGGATGGTGATGCCCCGACCCGGCCAGGTCAAGGTGGACGGGACGTACAGGTTGACGTACAGAGTCGTGGTGTTGTCGGTGAAGTAGACGCTGTCGGCGAGCTTGGTGTTGGTCTCCATGCCGGTGCCGTGGCAGCACGTGAAGTCGTCGTAGTCGTTGCTGTACGTCTTGATGCCACCCGCGCGCAGCGGCACGTAGTAGCAGTGATGCCCGTGTGCCGAGTTCGGGTTCTGCGCGCCGAGCAGGTGGTTGAACAGCGCCTTCTCGTAGAAGTCCATCAGCTCGCCGGCCCGGCCCGGGTCGGTGAAGAACAACTGCCGGGTCAACTTCAGCATGTTGTACGTGTTGCAGCACTCGCACGTGCTGTCGGACAGTTCCGCGGCGATCCGGTCCGGTGCCTGGAAGTACTCGCCGTTGGAGTTGCCACCGATCGCGTACGAGTGCCGGCGTACCACGAGATTCCAGAAGTTGACCGCGATGTCCCGGTACCGGGTGTCGCCGGTGGCGTGGAATCCGCGGATCGCGGCGATCGCCTTGGGGATCTGCGTGTTGGCGTGGAATCCGGCGAGCACGTCGACGTTGTTCGCGAGCGGGTCGAGCACCTGATCGTGGTCGAAGTACTGGGCGGTGAACAGGTGCACCGGGTCCTCGGTCAACTGGTACAGGTTGAACAGCGTCTCGCCGATGCCACCGAACTCGACACGGAGCATCTGCTGGCGCTGGGCGTGGGTGAGCCGGCTGTTACGGGCCTGCACCCAGGCGGCCTTGCGCAGCAGCACCTGCAGGGCCTGGCTGTTTCCGGTCAGCTGGTGCCAGTCGAGCAGCCCCTGCGCGATCTTGTGCAGGGTGTAGTACGGCGCCCACACCTGCTGGCCGGTCTCCACCCGGTCGATGAAGCTCTCCGGGTACGCCGACAGGTAGCCGTTCGGCCGCTGGCAGAGCGCGAGCTGGGCGACCAGGTAGTCACCCTGGGTCTGGAAGGCGGTGTCGCCGGTGCCGGTGTACGCCTGGGCGAGTGCGGTCAGCACGTGGCCGGTGGAGTGCCCGCGCAGCTCGGTGGTGGGCGACTCCCAGCCGCCGCACGGGGTGGCCGACGACGACAGGCCGGCGTTCCGGCGGAACGTGTGCAGCAGACGGTCCATGTTCAGGAACTTCAGATACGCGTGGGTGCGGCCGGTGTTCGCGGCGAACGGCCCGCCGGTCAGGGTGACGGCGGTGAGCGGAAACCCGTACGCGGAGACTCCGGTGTCCGGGCGGGCCAGCGTCACCGGCGGCAGGAGGGCGGCCGCGGCCCCGGCTTTCAGGAGGTTTCGACGCGAGATCATGGGACACCTTTCGCCGCGGTGTCCCGGCCGGGTGGGGCCCGGCCGGGACGGGTTGGTTCACAGGGGGACGGCGCTGATCAATATCCGTAGCGGCTCTTCAGGTGCCGCCACCAGTCACGGAACATCCAGGCGTCGAACTCGGTGATCGACGCCGAACTGCCGGCGCGCATGATGAAGTTGCTGACCCCGCTGGGAGTCCAGTCGTAGAAGTCGTCGAGACCCCAGGTATGACCGATCTCGTGCAGCAGGATCGTCATGTTCGCCGTGTTCAGGTTGGACATGTAGTACTCGCGGCCCATCCGCTGGCCCCAGTCGCCACCGGCTCCGCCACCGAACCCGTCGGTGAGCCAGAGTGACTGGTCGTAGTGCCGGGCGTACCCGCCGGGACAGTTGGGGTACTGCCCGTTCTGGTTGAAGAAGCGCCCGCACGGCACCGAACACTGCGGGGCGTTCTCACGGATGTCGTTGACGTAGATGTCCACGCTGTTGTCGGTCCACTGCAACTGCGACCGATTTCGTACGGCCCAGCCGACCACTTTCACCGGCACGTCCCGGTACGGCCAGGCGTTGTGCCCGACCAGCTCGTCCATCCACTTCTTGTGCTGACGGGCGAGGGTGGCGTGGATCTGGTCGCGCTGGGCGGCGGTCACGGTCGCCGTGGAGTCCCAGCGGACGCAGTAGTTGATGTACCCACGGTTGGCCATGACCTGGTCCCAGCCGTAGTTGCGGAACCCGTACAGGTTGCCGCCGTTGTAGGTCTGCTCCTGGTGCTGCCAGACCTGGTTCAGTGGAGTGACCAGGTTGGACGGCGGGCTCCAGGTGGCCGGTGCGGCCTGGGCCGCACCCGGGGCGAGCACGATCGCCAGCATCGCGGCGATCAGCGTCACGAGCCGTCTCGCTCTCACGGAAACCTCCTTGATCGGTTATTGATCGACGAGCGTCGATGCCTTGGGCAAGGGTGGTACCCGGCGTTTCAGTGCACAGGAGTTCGCCGGATGGACTTCACGCATCTGCCCCGGTGATGCGGGTCACCTGCTCGGTACGCTGCCCTACGAAAACGTTTTCGGCAAGATGTTCACACGGTTACGAAATTGATCCATGTGAACGCGCGCTTGCTTTACATACACGCGTGCACGTATCTTTTACCCGTGCGCCGAACCGCCGAGGACACCGCCCTCACCCGGGCCGCCCTGCTCGCCGCCGCCCTGACCGTCTTCGCCGAACAGGGCGTCACCACCGCCCGGCTCGCCGACGTCGCCCAGCGCGCCGGCGTCACCCGGGGCGCCCTCTACCACCACTTCGCCGACCGGACCGACCTCTACACCGCGGTCGTCACCGACGCCTGGGAGACGGTGACCGCGCCGGTCTGGGCCACCCTCGGCGACGGCCTCGCACCGTTCCAGCGCGCCTGGCTCGACCACCTCCGCCAAGATGACCGTTTCCGGTCACTGCTCGCCATCACGGTCAACTCCGGCGTCTCCCTGGCCGCCCTGCCCGGCGCCGCCGAGGCGAAGATCGCCGGCCTCACCGACTGGCGCGACCGCCTCCGCCACCACCTCCCCGAGCAGGCAGCCGACCACGTCATCGCCTGGATGTGCGGGACCGCCCTGCTCGCCGCCACCGATCCCGACCTGCTGCCCACCGACGTCGAATGGCTGGCACGATGACTGATCCGAAACAGACGACCGGGCCGGAACCGGCGAGCGCGAAACCCGCGGCGGCTCTCGGCGTCACCGCGCTCGCCCTCGGCGTCGACATGTTCCTGTACGGCGCCCTCGTCCCCCTCCTGCCCACCCTCCCGGCCGTCGACGGCTCGGCCATCGCGTCCGGAGCGCTCTTCGCCGCGTACGCGATCGCCATGCTCGCCGCCATCCCCCCGGTCGGTGTGTGGGTGGATCGCAGCGGCCCGCGTACCCCCTTCGTCGCCGGTCTCGTCGGCCTCGCCGCGGCAACCGTCCTGTTCGCCCTCGCGACCGGCGCCGGAGGAACCTCCGGTCTGATCATTCTCTGCGCGGCCCGTGCCGCGCAGGGTGTCGCCGCCGCCATCTCCTGGACCGCCGGCCTGTCACTGATCGCCGCCACCCATCCCCCGGCCCAGCGCGGCCGCGCCATGGGCACCGCGCTGTCCGCCATCGGCGCCGGGCTCCTGCTCGGCCCGGCCGCCGGCGGGCTGCTCGCCGACTCGTTCGGCCCACGCGCCCCGTTTCTGCTGGTCGCTGTCCTCGCGGTGGCCGACGCGGCGGCCCGGGTCCTGCTGATCCGCCGGCTGCCGGCACCCGAGCGGACCGGTCCCGCCTATCGGCGGCTGGCCACCGCGCCCCGGTTCCCGCTGCTCGTCACGCTGACCGTGCTGGGGGCGGTGGCGATCTCCTTCCCCGAGCCGGTGCTCCCGCTGCACCTGTTCGATCTCGGTCTCGGGGGCACCGGCATCGGGCTGGCGTTCGCGGCCGCGGCACTGGCCGGTTCGGTGGCCGCCCCACTCGGCGGCATGATCGCCGACCGGATCGAGCCGCGGCGGGTGGCGGCGGCCGGCGCGCTGGTCACCGCGGCCGGTCTGGTGCTGGCCGGGCGGGGTTCGGTGGCGTTCTCGATCACCGGTCTGGTGCTGGTGGCGCTCGGTGCGCAGCTGATCCTGACGCCGACGCTGGTGCTGGTCGGGACCCTCGCCGAGCACGTTCAGCCACCGGCGTACGGTGCCGCGTACGCCCTCTACAACCTCGCCTACACCGGTGGCCTGGCCGTCGCACCGATCGCGGCGGGCTCGCTGGCGGCGACGATGAGCATCCCGGCGGCGACAATCGTGGTGGCCGGGTGCGCGCTACTGGTATCCGGCGTCCTGGCCCGGCCGGTGCGCGGGGTGGTAGAGCCGCTACCTCGAACACCGGGGTCCGCCTGAGGGGACCGGGATCGGGTTCGCTGGCGGCACGCCCGGCGACCCGTTCCAGCACCGGCTCACGCTGCGCAACCTGCGCGCGGTGGCCGCCGGGTTCCACGAGGCCGGCGCGGCGCGGCTGATCCTGGCCGGGGTGGTGCAGAGCCGTGCGGAGCGTGCCGGCTACGAGGCCGCGGTGGGCGTCCCACTCACGGTCTGCCGGCTCGTCATAGACCCTTCTCCGGTACGGGTGAGACTGCGCCGCCGCCATTCCCTGGACCCGTCGCCGTGATCCAGACCCACCGCCCCGACCCGCCACCCCAGCCGAACCCGCCGCGGTCAGGCGGGGCCGGCGCGGTCAGGCCAGGCCCGCGTCGTGGACCAGCAGGGCGATCTGGGTCCGGTTGTCCAGGGCCAGCTTCGTGAGGATGTGGGAGACGTGTGATTTGACGGTGGCCAGTGTCATGTCCAGTTCGGCGGCGATCTCCGCGTTGCCGTGGCCACGGCCGATCGCCAGCACGACGTCGCGTTCGCGCGGGCTCAGGACGGCCAGGGCCGCGCGGGCCGACGAATACGCCCCGGCCCGCACCGCCACCTTGTCCATCAGGCGGCGGGTGATCCGCGGCGACAGGATCGGTTCGCCGTCCGCGACCAGCCGGACCGCCTCGGCGATCCGGGCCGGCGGGGTGTCCTTCAGCAGGAAACCGCCGGCGCCGGCCCGCAGCGCGTGCACGATGTTCTCGTCGGTGTCGAAGGTGGTCAGCACGATCACCTCGGGCGGCCGGGGCCGGGCCCGCAACCGCCGGGTCGCGGTGATCCCGTCGACCCGGGGCATCCGCAGATCCATCAGAACCACATCCGGAGCGTGGGCGTCGGCCACCGCCTGCGCCTGATCACCGTCGGAAGCCTCACCGACGACCACGATCCCGTCGGCGCCGTCGAGCATCATCGTCAGCCCGGCACGCACCAGCGCGTCATCATCGATCACGACGACCCGAATCGGAGGCCTCCCCCCGTCCCCCGGAGCGGTGTGCGCGGCGGGCTGCTCCGGGACCGGGTTCACGCCGGCCATGGTATCGACGCACGCAGCTGGAACTCCCCGGCCGACACACCGTGGTCCAGGACCCCACCGGCCAGACCGACACGTTCGGTGAGGCCCACCAGCCCGGCTCCCCCGGGCCGGGCATGCGTCCCGCCCTCACCAGCCGGCCGGACGGAGGGCAGCGGGTTGCTGATGTCGATCTCCAGGCCGATGCCGGGGCCACCACGCATCTCCACCCGGACCGGCTGGCCCGGAGCGTGTCTGCGGGCGTTGGTCAGGCCCTCCTGGACCACGCGGTATGCGGTCCGGGCCACCACCGGCGGCGCCTCGGACGGGTCGGTGACACGCTCGTCCACCAGGACCGGGGTGCCTGCCTCGCGGGACTCGCCGACCAGCCGGGGCACGTCGGCCAGCACCGGCTGTGGACGGTGGGGGCCGACGCCGTCCGGGTCGCCGTCCAGGCCGTCCTCGCGCAGCAGGGCGATCACGTCGCGGAGTTCCTCCAGGGCCTGGTGCACGCCGGAGCGGACGATCCCGGCCGCGGTGGACAGTCTCTCCGGTGGGGAGTCCGGGCGGTACTCCAGCGCGCCCGCGAACGTGGCCAGCAACGACAGGCGGTGCGCCAGGACGTCGTGCATCTCCCGGGCGATCCGGCGGCGCTCCAGCATCCGCGCCTCGGCGACCCGGCGGCCCTGCTCGGCCTCCGCCCGGCGGGCCCGCTCCTCCAGCGAACGGATCAGCGCCTCCCGGGCCCGTGCCCAGGCACCCCAGCCGAGCAGCGCGCCGTAGGCGAGGGTGATCAGTGCGAGCCACCAGCCGTACGACATCCCGCCGTTGGCCCGCCAGGCGCCCTGCACCGCGTGAGCGGCGAGACCGACCGCGCCCACCGCGACCGCCGCCGGGAACGGCCGCCGCCGCGCCACCTGCAACGCGCCCATCGTGGCCGGCGGGGTCGCCGCCGGGGACATCGCGGACAGCAGGCCGAGCAGCACCGCGCCGGCGACCGGCCGCCACAGGATCATGGGGGTGAGCGCCCAGGCGAGCAGACCGGCGGCGACGTCCAGGGCGAGCATCCGCCCGCCGGCCCGCCCACCCCACACACCGAGGATCGTCACCGCGACGAGTGGCCCGGCCGTGGTCGTGACGACGGCGACGGCACGCGCGCTCACCCGATCCGGCCGAACGGCAGAACGCGCCCGGCCCCGCCAGGTGTCCGGGCGCGCCCGATCCGGCTGGTTCTGCTTCATGGAGCGAGGTTAATCTCCAGCTCAGGGGCGGCGACACCATCCAAAGTAGGTGGGGCCGTCTCCCCCGGGAGGATGTGCCGGACCGCGGCCGGGCGGGAGTGTGTGCGGCATGACGAAGACTCGTACCGGACGTGTCCTGACCATCGCCCTCGCCACCGCCGGATCACTCCTGCTGTGGGCGGCCGGCGCTCCGCTCAGCGGCCGTGAACTGCTCGTCGGGCAGGGCGGCACCGTCACCCCGATCGGGCCGGACGCCATCGTCCCGGCCGCCGTGATCGCCGGGGTGGCCGCCTGGGTGCTGCTCGCGATGCTGGAACAGGCCGGGCGGCAGCGCCTCTACCGGCCGATCGCGTCGGTCGTGCTGGTGCTGTCGCTGGCCGGGCCGTTGACCGCGGCGGTCGATCCGGCGACCGCGCTGTCGCTGGCCGGGCTGCACACGACGGTCGGGATGGCCCTGATCATCGGTCTGCCGGGGCTCGGCTCGCACGCCGCCGGGTGTAAGGCAGTGCGAACAGGTACAGCCCGGTGACCATCAGCAGCAGCAGCGGCGCCAACGGTGTGTAGGCCACCCATTCCACCGGGTCCTCCATCGCGAAGGCGACGAATGTGGCGACGACGGTGGCGGTGAAGACGATCGACGTCCACCGGTGGAACTGCCTGATCCGCTTCCGCATGACGACCTCCCGGGCCGGGTTCGCTGGCTACCCGTAAGACGCTAGTGAAACGGCCCGGCCTGGCACTTCTCGATTCCTGACCGACCCGGCCGGGCAGTGCGGGCGAGCGGCGCGGGCGGCAAGCCACGCGGGCGGGCGGTGCCGGCGGTCCGGGCGGTGCGGGCGGTGCGGGACGGCTCCGCGGGCGGTGCGGGTCAGGCCCAGCGGACCGTGGTCAGTTCGGCCAGGCCGGAGATCTCCAGCAGCGGGGCCAGCAGCGGGCCGGTCCGGACCTCGATGTGGTCGGCCTGGGTGAACAGGGCGGCCAGGCCGGCACTGTCCAGGTACTGCACCGCGGTCAGGTCCACCGTCAACGGCCGGCCGGCGGCCGCGGACACCGCCGAGGCCAGGGCGGTGGCGAACGTCTCGGCGTTGCTCATGTCGATCTCACCGGCCGCGGCGAGGACCGGGCCGGGGCCGGTGGTGAGGGTGAGCGCGGTGGTCATCAGAGAATCCTCGCCTGCATGTCGACGATGGTGCCGGTGGCTCCGGAGGTGACGGTGACGGCGTTCATGAAGGCGCGCATCAGCTTCAGACCCCGGCCACGGTACGGGTTGGCGGCCGGGTCGGGGGCCTTCCACAGCCCGGTGTCGGTGATGATCACCCGCAGGTCACCGGCGGTGGCGGCGGCCCGCAGGCGGATGCTTCCACCGGGGTGGCCCCGGTGCCCGTGCTCGATCGCGTTGGCGCATGCCTCACCGGCCGCCACCAGGATGTTCTGGGTGGTGGCCGGGTCGATGCCGCAGCGTTCCAGCCAGCCGCGCAACGCCGACCGGACCGGGGCGAGACGGCCGGATTCGGCGGGGAACTCCAGTTCCAGCGGGCCGGGATGGCGGTAGAGCAGCACGGCCACGTCGTCGTCGTAGCCGTTGTCGGGGGTGAGCCGGTCCATGATCTCGGTGGCCAGGTCCTCGATCGGGGTGCCGAGGCCGTGCCGGACCGCGGTGCTGGCCTCACCGATGCCACTGGACAGTGGCCGGCGGCGGCGCTCGACCAGGCCGTCGGTGTAGAGCAGCAGCGTGGCACGGGCGGGCACGGTGTACTCGGCTTCCGGACGGTCGGCTCCCGGCCGTACCGCGACCGGTCTTGATCTGCCCTGGTCCAGGAGATGGATGTGGCCGTCCGGATGACCGACGATGGCCGGTGGATGGCCGGCGCTGGAGTAGATCAGGTGGCCGGTGGCCGGGTCGAGGACGCCACAGAAGACGGTGGCGCAGGCCGCGCCGGGCAGCATCGCGGCGAACACGTCCAGTGACATCAGGGCGCGGGCGGGGCTGGAGTCGCGCAGCAGCAGGGCCCGGCAGGCGCTGCGCAGCTGGCCCATCACGGCGGCCGCCTCCAGGCCGTGCCCGACGCAGTCGCCGACGACGATGCCGATCCGGCCGTCGTCGAGTTCGATGGTGTCGTACCAGTCGCCGCCGACCTTGAGCGGCCGGGTGGCCGGCTCGTAGCGGACCGCGAATCCGCTGGGCAGCCGGTCCGGGCCGAGGATGGCCCGTTGCAGGGCGAGGGCGGTCTCCCGCTGCTGGTCGATCTGGTGGATCCGCTGCAGGCCCTGGCCCAGGTGGCCGGCGAGCAGCGCCAGCAGGGTCTCGTCGGCGGTGGCGAACGGCCGCGCCGGGTCCGGCTCGATCCACAGGACCATGGTGCCGTCCGGGTGTTCCAGGGTGATGCCGGAGCCCGTGCCGGTGACCGGGGTGAGCACCGGCAGGCCGCGCAGCTCCAGCAGCTCGGCGCGCCGCGGCTCGGGCAGGGCGGTCCAGGTCAGGGCCGGGTCGGTGGCGGTGACGACGGGGTCGTCGCCGGCGCCGAAGACGGCGGCCAGCACATGTTTCGCCTGCCAGATCTCGCGCATCTCGGCGAGGACCGCGATGAGGGCGCCGCCGACGTTCTCCGCCGCGGACAGCCGCAGGCCGAGGGCCGCGAGCGCGGCGTCCCGCTGGACGGCGTGGTGTTCGGCGGTGACGTCGCGGAAGGTGCCGACGGTGACCCGGCGGCCGGTGTCGGGATCGCGGACCTGGTTGAACGCGGCCGCCGCCCACAGCCGGCGGCCGTCACGGTGCACGACCGGGATGGTGTACGCGCCGAACGGCTGGTCGAGCAGCATGGCGAACGCGTCGGCGACGGCACGGTGGCCGTCGGCGTCGGTGTCGCGGTCCGGCCACCACGGGTGCACCGGAAGGTACGGCAGGCCCTCCGGCCCGTACCCGAGGATGTCGGTGAACGCGCTGTTGATCTCGATGATCGCGCCGCTCTCGTCGCAGACGAAGAACGCCTCCTGCAGCGAGTCGATCAGCGCGGTCCGCCAGCGCGCGTGATGGTTGCGCAGCCGGGCCAGTTCGACGTTGGCACGCACCCGGGCCAGCAGCTCGGCGGCCGAGAACGGTTTGACCAGATAGTCGTCGGCGCCCGCGTCCAGGCCCTCGATCGACTCCTCCTGGCCGGCCCGGGCGGACAACAACAACACCGGAGTGCCTGCCGTACGCGGATCCGACCGCAACGCCGTGACCAGCCGCAACCCGTCGAGCCGTGGCATCATCACGTCACTGACCACGATGTCGGGGACGTCGGTGCGGGCCGCTTCCAGCGCGAACTGCCCGTCCACCACCGCGGTCACCCGGTGACCGGCCGAGCGCAGCAGCCGGGTCAGGTAGTCGCGCATGTCCGCGTTGTCGTCGGCCACCAGCACCGACGCGCCGCCGGTGGACGCCGCCGCGGCCACCGGCTCCGGTTCCGGCGCCTCGGACGGCAGCCAGCGCAGCGCCTCCTGCAGGAACGGGTCGGCGTTGGCCGACAGCGGCGTGCCCGGCGAGGCGGGGACCTCGGTGTACGACGGCAGGTGCGCGTGACCGAACGGCAGCAGGATGACGAATGCCGTACCGCGGCCGGTCTCGCTGTGCGCGGTGATCGTCCCGCCGTGCAGCCGGACCAGCTCCTGGACCAGCGCCAAACCGATGCCGCTGCCCTCGTTGGAGCGCGAGCGGGCGTTCTCGATCCGGTGGAAACGCTCGAACAGCCGCGGCATCTCGGTGGCCGGCACGCCGACGCCGGTGTCCGCGACGGTCACCACCGCGTGCTCCCGGTCGGCGCGCACGGTCACCCGGACGCCGCCGTCGAAGGTGAACTTGAGGGCGTTGCTGAGCAGGTTGAGGACCACCTTCTCCCACATGCCGCGGTCCACGTGCACCGGGCCGGGCAGCGGCGGGCAGTCCACCTCGAACGTCAGGCCGGCCCGTTCGATCGCCGACCGGAACGCGCTGGCCAGCTCGGCGGTGGCGGCGGACAGGTCGACCGGCTCGTACCGGGCCTGCATCCGCCCGGCCTCGATCCGGGAGAAGTCGAGCAGCGTGTTGACCAGCTTGCCCAGCCGCAGACCGTTGCGGTGGATCAGTTCCAGTTCCTCGCGGACGTCGGCGCCCTCGCCCACCAGACGGTTCCGCAGATCCGCCACCGGACCCATGATCAACGTCAATGGGGTACGGAATTCGTGGCTGATGTTGGAGAAGAACGTGGTCTTGGCCCGGTCCAGCTCGGCCAGCTCCTCGGCCCGCAACTGCTGGGCCCGGTAACTGCGGGCGGCGGCGATCCCGGCCGCCACGTGACCGGCGGCCAGCTCCAGGAACCCGCGGTAGCCGTCGTCGAACGGGCGGAACCGGTTCAGGGCGGCCACCAGGAAGCCGTACGGCGTCCCGCCCTGCCGCAGCAACGGCAGCACCAGCGCCCGCTCCGGCGGATCCGGCCAGTCCCCGGACGGCAGCCCGGTGAACGGCTCCCCCACCAGGTCGACGAGCACCGCCTCACCGTCCGCCAGCCGGGCCGACGGCCACACCCCGGGAGCCGTCGCCGGATGTCCCTCGGCGATCCCGGTCGACGCGGCCAGCCCGGCCCGCCCGTCGGCGTCGAACAGGTAGGTGAGGGTGAACGGCAGGTCACCCAGGTTGCGCTCGAGCTGCCGGCTGGAGAAGGCCAGGGTCTCCTGCTCGGTCCGGGCCACACTCGGATCCGAGCCCAGGTCGCGCAGCGTGCGCATCCGGCGCTCGCCGATCACCTGCTCGGTGTCCTCGCGGACCACACAGAGCATGCCGATCAGGGCGCCGTCGTCGTCGCGCAACGGGCTGTAGGAGAACGTGTGGTACGACTCCTCGCGGTAGCCGGACCGGTTCAGGAACAGCAGCAGGCCCTCGTCCCAGGTGGCCTCGCCGGTGCTGAGCACGGTGTCGATCCGGGGGCCGATGTCACCCCAGATCTCCGCCCACACCTCGCTGGCCGGGCGGCCGAGCGCCCACGGGTACTTGTCGTGCAGCGTGTCCCGGCGGTACGCGGCGTTGCAGAAGAAGGTGAGCCGCGGGCCCCACGCCATCCACATCGAGAACCGTGACGACAGCAGGATGCTCACCGCGGTCTGCAGGCTCAGCGGCCACTGCTCGGGTGGGCCCAGCGGTGTCGCCGCCCAGTCGACTCGGGCCAGATCCGCACCCACCTCGGGATCCGCCGAGAAGGCGTGCGGGGTCAGCGGACGCTCGGTACCGCTCATCGCTGCAGCTGTCTCCTCACCTTGGCGCCGGACCGACGCCATCACGGTAACGGGACAGTCCCGGTTCCGCTGGGTCAGGTCAACCCTCCGGGCTACCCTCTTCTCCGATCACCGGCCGTTCAATCGTGGCCATCCCCCGAAGATCAAAACACCTTCCACGATTCGGTACGCCGGGTGGCGGGCGTACAGTCCAGGTACTAGTCAAAAAATTGACTATCCAGGAGGCCCTGATGCACCCCTTCCGGCAAGCCGTCGAGGCCCGCGACACCGCCGCGATCGAGGCGCTGCTCGCGGAGAACGTCGTGTTCACCAGCCCGGTGGCACACAAGCCGTACCCCGGCCGGCCGGTCACCGCGGCGATCCTGCGGGCCGCGATGCGGGTGTTCCAGGACTTCCGCTACATCCGCGAGATCGACGGCGGCAGCGACCACGCCCTGGTCTTCGAGGCCACCGTCAACGGCCGCTCGGTGACCGGTTGCGACTTCATCCACGTCGACGGCAATGGGCTGATCGACGACTTCATGGTGATGGTCCGCCCCCTCTCCGCCGCGACGGCCCTGTCCGAGGCGATGGCCGCCGAGTTCCCCCGCATCCAGCGGGAGGCCACCGAGGCGCTGACCGAATCGGCCTGACCACGGCTACCCGCGCGGCATCCGCTCCAGGTCACGCGGCACCTCCGTCGGAGGCGACGTCCCGCACATCGCCCCCGAGCGATTCCTCGGTCCCGGACCGGATCAATCATGCCCGGTCACACGGACGGCCGGGCAGCCCCGCATGCGGGTGGCCGGGGTGGGGGTGGCAGGGTCTCGGGGCATGGACCTGACCGTGATCCTCGGCCCGATGAAGGGCGGCAAGTCGCTGGAGATGATCAGCCTCTTGTCGCCGCTGGAGCATGCCGGTATCCCGCACCGGATCTACCAGTCGGCCCGGCACGGGCGGGACACCGCGGTGACCTCCCGGTCCGGCGGCAGCCTGCAGACGGTGAAGGTGCACTCGCTGGCCGGGGCCGCCGACGGTGAGGTCGAGTGGATCGGGGTCGACGAGATCCACATGTTCACCGTCGACGACATCGCCGAGCTGGGGGTCGCGGTCCGGCGCGGGATCAAGGTGGTGGTGGCCGGCATCGACCTGGACCATCGGGGGCTGCTGTTCGCGCCGGTGCGGGCGCTGTTCGAGCTGGCGCCGGAGCGGGTGATCTACCGGCGGGCGGTGTGTGACGTGTGCCGGTCGCTGGACGCCACGCACACGCAGGTGCTGGAGCACGGCAAGCCGTTCATCCGCGAGCTGGCGCCGTCGACCCCGCTGCCCGATGACGGGACCTACTCGTACGAGGCCCGGTGTCGTCGTTGTGTGGTTCTGCCGTAGAGGAGGAAGACCTCAGGCCGCGATCTCGACCGTGCCCTTGCCCCGGTGCTTGGCGCGGTACATGGCCTGATCGGCGACGTTGAGCACCTGGCCGGCCTCGCCGACGGCCAGGCCGACGCTGGCCCGCACGGTCGCCTGGTCGCCGGAGGGCAGCCGGCACGGGGCGCCGAGCAGCCCGACGAGCCGGTCGGCGACCGCCGCGTACCCCTCGTCCCGCCGGTCGTCCAGCAGCACCGCGAACTCGTCGCCACCGAGCCGGGCCACCAGGTCGCCGGGGCCGAGGCTGGCCCGGAGCCGGCGCGCGGCCTCGACCAGCACCGCGTCTCCGGCGGCATGGCCGTACCTGTCGTTGACGGGCTTGAAGTCGTCCAGGTCGATCAACAGGACGCCGACCGGGCCGCTCGTCTCGTCGAGGCGGTTGAGGAAGCGCGCGCGGTTGGCGAGCCCGGTGAGGCTGTCGGTGAACGCCATGGTGTGCAGGCGCTGGGCCAGGCTGTCCCGTTCGGCCAGGAGTTTCGCGTTGTCGATGAACGCGATCAGCTGCCGGGCCACCACGATGGCGGTGCAGATCAGCGCGCCGATCTGGATGATCCAGGCGCGGGCGTCCAGGCCGCGGGTCACCAGCGTGACCACGAGCAGGGTGTAGATGCCGGCCAGCGCGACGTAGGGCAGCAGACTGTACGGGCGCAGGCGCGCCACCGGCACGGCGTGGTATCCGGCGCGGTAGTGGCCGTACTGCAGCCAGGCCGCGATCAGCAGCAGCAGGTGGGCGGCGAGGGTGAGGGCGAAGACCGGTCCGGGGCGGCCGGCGCGGGCCAGTTCGGGGCCGAGGGTGCGGGCGGTGGCCTCCAGGACCGCGGCGAGCGGGCCGAGCACCCCGACGTACCACGGGAAGGGCGCCGAACCGCTCAGGTAGAGGCGTCCCACGGCGAAGGCCACCAGGGTCGCCACCACCGGCCCGGCGACCACTCCGGCGACGGCTCCGGCGGCCAGCACCCCGGTCACCGACCAGTAGAGGCCGATCGCGCCGACCGCGGTGACGATGGTGGCGAGGTCGAGCTGGTAGCAGAGGCGGACCCGGCCGGAGCGGTACGGCAGCGGGTAGGTGGCCATCACGCCGATGATGATGGTGCCGCCGAGGCCGAGCCCGATGGTCCGGGCGAGCCCGGTGCCGGACTGCGCCGACGCCGACAGCGGGTCGGCGATGGCGGTGACCAGGTGAATCCCGTCGGCCACGGCGAAGACCGAGGCGGCGACGATGAAGGCCCGCCAGAAGCGCTTCTCCGGCGCGGTGTCCGGGATCATCCGGTTGACCAGGTAGGAGTACCCGGTCATGCCGGACACCAGCACCGTCACCGCCAGCCAGCACAGGATCGCCGGCGCCGCGGGACCGATCCGGCCGTCCACCAGGACGACGCCGAGCGCCACGGTCAGGGCCGCGGCGCCGATGGGGACGGCGGTATCGGCTCGACCCCGCACGGCTGGTGACATGGACACGACGCCTCATCGGCCGGAACCGGCGCGGGATGAGACAACACCGGGCCGGACGGTTTCCGGGGGTGCGCCGTTCCGCTGAGCGCGGTAGCTTGACCACGCCGGTATCCCGGCCGCCGGCACCGAGAGCCATCACTTCGTGAGGAGAACCGATGGCACGACTCACCGATGTGCTCATCGTCGGCGCCGGCATCTCCGGGATCGACGTCGCCTACCGGATCCGCGAGGCCCGCCCCGACCTAACCATCCGGATCCTGGAGGCCCGGTCGACGATGGCGGGCACCTGGGACCTGTTCCGCTATCCCGGAGTGCGCTCGGACTCCGACTTCTTCACCCTCGCCTTCCCGTTCCGTCCATGGCACGGCACGCAGTCGATCGTCGACGGCGAGACCATCCGCCGATACGTCCACGACACGGCACGAGAGACGAGGATCAACGACCTGATCGTGTACGGCACCCGGGTCACGTCCGCGGAATGGTCCACCACCGCCGCCCGCTGGCACGTCGGCACCGGCAACGGCGCGTGGACCGCCCGCTTCCTGGTCTTCTGCACCGGCTACTACGACTACGACATGCCGCACGACCCCGAGTTCAAGGGCCTGGACGAATTCACCGGCCGGGTCGTCCACCCCCAGCACTGGCCGGACGACCTGGACTTCACCGACCGCCGGGTGCTGGTCGTCGGCTCCGGGGCGACGGCCGTCACGCTGGTCCCGGCGATGGCGCGGACCGCGGCACACGTGACCATGCTGCAGCGGACCCCGGCCTACGTCCTGGCCCAGCCCCGCCGCGACCGGATCGCCGGCGCCCTCCGGCGGGTCCTGCCCCCGGCGGCCGCGTACCGGCTGGCCCGGTCCAAGAACATCACCATGCAGTGGCTGCTCTACCGGGCCTGCCGCCGCTTCCCCGCCCTGATGCGCGGGCTGCTGCGCAAAGGTGTGATCGCCGGAACCGGCTCGGCGGCGATCGCCGACCGCGACTTCAACCCGCCGTACGCCCCCTGGGATCAACGGCTCTGCATCGTCCCCGACGGCGACCTGTTCACCGCGGTCCGGGACGGCACGGCCTCGGTGGTGACCGCCCGCATCGACCGGTTCGTGCCCGAGGGAGTCCAGCTGGAGGACGGGCGCACCCTCCCGGCCGACGTCGTCGTCACCGCGACCGGGCTGCGCATCCAACTGCTCGGCGGCGTGACCATCCACCGCGACGGCGCCCCCGTCGACCTGTCGGAATCGGTCGCCTGGCACGGGACGCTGCTCAGCGGACTGCCCAATCTGGCCGTCTGCATCGGCTACATCAACCTGTCCTGGACGGTCCGGGCCGACCTGACCGCGCGGCTGCTCGCCCGGCTCCTGCGGCACATGGGCGACCAGGGCTCGACGGTGGTGACACCGGTGGTGCCGGCCGATCCCGGGGAGACGTTCCCGTTCATGCGGATGGACTCCGGCTATCTGAAACGGTCAGCCCACCTGATGCCGCGAGCCACCGCCCGCTATCCGTGGGCGATCCGGCAGGACGTGATGGCCGACGCCTGGGCCACCAACCGAGCCGACCTCACCGACGGCCTGGTGTACGGATGAGGGCCGTCGCCGTCCACGACACGGTGCTGTCGGTGGTCGAACGGCCGACCCCCTCGCCGGGCCGCGGACAGGTGCTGGTGAAGGTGCTGCGGGCCGGGATCTGCGGCTCCGACCTGCATGTTCGCCACGACGCGGAGGCCGGCGCGGACATCGCCGCCGAGGTCGGCTACGACGGGTTCATGCGGCGGTCCGACGAGGTGGTGCTCGGGCACGAGTTCACCGGCGAGATCGTCTCGTACGGGGCGGGCTGCCGGGCACGATGGCGGGCGGGCACCCGGATCGTCACCCTGCCGCTGATCCGCGTCGACGGCGAGGTGCACATGACCGGCCTGTCCACACACGCACCGGGTGGATTCGCCGAGTACGTGCTGACCGACGAGGACGCGTTGATCCCCGTACCGGATGGTCTCGATGTCGATCTGGCGGCGCTGACCGAACCGCTCGCCGTCGCCCACCACGCCGTCCGGATGGGTGGTGTCCGCCGCCACGACCCCGCCGTGGTCATCGGTTGCGGCCCGATCGGGCTCGCGGTGATCCTGATGCTGAAAGCCGCCGGGGTGCGGCACATCGTGGCCGGCGACTACTCACCGTCCCGGCGGGAGCTGGCGAGACGATGCGGCGCGCAGACCGTCGTCGACCCGGCGGTCGACTCGCCGTGGGCGCATCTGGGCGAGCGGGCCGGGTTGGTGCGCAGCGCGCCCGCGTACTACGGCGCCGGCCTGGAGGCGTTGCACGCGCTGCGCGCCGTCCGGTTCCTGCCATGGCGCCGGATCATGCGAACGGCGAAACGATTCGGGGCCGGCCCGAGAGGCCCGGTGGTCTTCGAATGCGTCGGCCTGCCCGGCGTGATCGAGGACATCGTGTCGAACACCCCGTTCCTGTCGACGGTGGTCGTGGTCGGCGTGTGCATGCGCCCCGACACGTTCCGCCCGACGATGGCCGTCAACAAGGAACTCCAGCTCCGCTTCTCCTTCTGCTACGACCCCGCCGACTTCGACGAGACGCTGACGATGATCGCCCGGGGCCGGGTGAACGCACGCCCCCTGATCACCAGCGTGATCGGCCTGGACGAGGTCCCCGCGGCTTTCGGCGCCCTGGCCGCCGGCCGAGAGGCCAAAGTCCTGATAGACCCGTCCCGCTGACGGCGAGTACGGCCCGTGTGCCGCGTTCCGGCGCGGTTCGCACCGGAACGCGGCACGCAACAGGGCGCACCGAACGCGGCACACGACAGGGAGCGGCGCACCGGACGCGGCACACGACGGCGAGCGGCGCACCGGAACGCGGCACACGACGGGGAGCGGCGCA
>NZ_JBNZCE010000013.1:39959-193325 GCF_050589265.1 Actinoplanes sp. G11-F43 | reverse complement strand
CGTGTGGAGCGTTCCGGTGCGATTCGCACCGGAACGCTCCCCAGGGATGTGCGCGCGGCTCAGCCGGCCCGGCGGGTGCGGCGGCGTTCGCCGATCTCCCAGGCCAGGATGTACTGCCGGATGACCTGCGCCATCTCCTCCCCGGTACCGAACGTCAGGATCAGGTGCTGCCCCGGATCCCCGTGCGGCGCCTCCCGCACATCCAGGACGATCCCGCTCAGCTTCGCCTCCGCGGTACCCAGCCACACCGTGGCCTCCACCCGGTCACCCTGCCGCAACGAGGTCACCTCGTCGATCCAGCAGCGCAACCCGCCCTCACTGATGTCGAGCAGCACCCCTTCGGCGGGCTGCCCCTCCACCTCGGCCTCCAGGCGGACCACCGCGCCGGCGCCGCCCCGGACGTACTCCCGGCGGTTGTCGTGCCGGGCCGCACCGACCGGCACCAGCGTCCACCGCATCGGGGCGCTGCCGGACACCGCGACCAGCCGCACCGGCAGGATCACCCGGGTCCGCGGCGGCGCCCAGAACACCTCGAACTCCCGCCCCGGCTCGAACACCGACACGTCGGTGGTCTCCAGCGGCGCCGCGACGGTGAGCGTGTTCCCGTCGACGGCCTCGAGCCGAGAGCGAAGATTGACACCGTCCCCCAGTACGAGGAAGACCGCCGCACCGATCTCCGGCAACTCGGTCGCGGCCGTCCCTCCCTCCAGCCCGGGGACGGACATCAAACCAGCTGCACCGTTGATCATCATTCACCTCTGTGACACGCCGTTCAGGCAGTTCGGACTGGCCTTTGTATCGGCATCCCGGCACCCGACATGAAGGTCCCGCCGAACCTGTTCCGCCCCGTCTTCACACCCGGCCCGCTACCGGCGCGGGCGCCTGCCACCTACGGTGTGCCGATGACCATCACCGAACAAGCCGCCCCAGCCCGCCGCGGTCGCCGGATCGTCCTGGGTGTCGCGGCCGTCGTGATCCTCGGGGCCGGTGCAGCGATCGCGGCCACCACCTATTACGACAGCGTGGCGCTGGTGGAGAGCACCGTCAGCCACCCGGCCGTCGTGGTCGCGGACCTGCCGAGGCCGGTTTCCGACGCCTTCGTCGCAGCCGTCGACCCGGACTTCTACGAGTCCAACGACTCACTGCTCACCCGGCGGTACGTGGCGATCGAGGCGGACACCGGCGAGCAGAGCGGCCCCCGCATCTGGGTGATGGCCCGTAAAGCCGAGAGCACGTACGCCAAGACCGAGATCCTGGACCGCTACCTGAACCGGGCCGACTTCGGCGGCGCGATCGGCCTGGCCACCGCCGCCCAGGCCCGTTTCCAGAAGCCGGCCGCCCAGCTCACCGTCGCCGAGGCGGCCGTGCTCGCGGCCCTCCTGCACCCGGACGCCCCGAGCCCGCGGGCCGGCTGGGAGCAGATCCTGGACACCATGGCCGACAAGGGCTGGCTGACCGTCACCGACCGCAACGCGCTCACCTACCCCGGCTGAGATGTTCCGGAGCCGGGCCTGGTGGAACCGGCTCCGGAAATTTTCCGTGAATCGAGTGCACAACTCCGGCTCGGGATGCGTCGATGAGGTTGTGACCTTCGAGCAATTCGCGTTGGCCCGCCTGCCCAGCCTGCTGCGTTACGCGGTGGTTCTCACCGGTGACCGGGAGCTGGCGCAGGACGTGGTCCAGGAGGTGCTGGCCCGTGCCCAGGTCCGGTGGAAACGGATCAGCGACGCTGATTCCCCGGAGGCGTACGTCCGCCGCATGGTGCTCAACGAGTACCTGTCGTGGCGGCGCAGCTGGGCGGTCCGGCACGTGCACGCAGCCGGAGAACGGCTGATCGAGCTGGACGACGCCCGGGGCGGCAGCCGCGACCACGCCGACGGTGTGGTCGAGGCCGACGCCCTGTGGCATCGCCTGGCGACTCTCGGGCGCAAACAGCGGGCCGTGCTGGTGTTGCGGTACTACGAGCAGCTCGACGACGAACAGATCGCCGACCTGCTCGGGTGCGCCACCGCCACGGTGCGCAGTCACGCGTCGAGGGCACTGAAGACCCTCCGGCTCAATCACGAGTCGGAGCTACGAGTCCATGCACAGGAGAGGTCGTGACCGAGCACCAGGACCGGCTGCGCGAAGCCTTCACCAAATACGAGAACGACACGCCGGATCCCGCTGCGGTCTACGCCCGCGTCGAGGAGCTGGCCCGGAAGCACACCTGGCGCCGTCGTGGCGCCCAGGCCGCGGGCGGGGTGGCGCTCAGCGCCGGCCTGATCGCGGGCGTCACCCAGCTCCCGGCGATCCTGCCGGGCGGCCCGGTGGCCCCGGCCACCGCTCCGGCGTTCGAGGCGGCCGCGCCCGCCGCGACCCCGGGCGCACGGGCCACCATCCCGCCGGACACCGTGCTCACCGAGGCGCAGATCTCGGCGGGCATCGACGCCTTCTTCGAGGCGGGCTTCGGCTACGACAACGCCGTCGAACTGGCGGACCTGTGGAAGCTCGACTCCCGGCAGGTCGGCCAGATCAAGGGGATCGCCGGGCACAAGCTGCTGGCCGGGGAGACCCTGCCGGTGCAGCCGGTGCCGAACAGCGACAGCGGCGGCGAGGCGGAGCCGGTCGACCCGGAGGCGCAGAAGCAGATCTCCGAGTACTTCTACGCCGGGTACGGCTGGGAGGAGGCCGAGAAGCTGGCCGAGATCTGGAACCTCGCCGATCCGGGCGAGGCCAAGTACGAGGCCGGCAAGCGCCTGCTCGCCGGTGAGGAACTGCCGGTCAAGGTGTCGAAGGAGCAGGCCGCGGAGGGCAAGAAGAGCCGCGGGCTGGACAAGTTCTTCGAGGCCGGATACGACTACGAGGACGCCGTCGAGCTGGCCGGGATCTGGAAGCTCGACAGCCCCTACGACGCCAAGGTCGAGGGTGGCGTGCGGCTGCTCGACGGCAAGAAACTGCCGATCAAGCCGTGACCGCGTTGCGCCGGCGGATCGGCTTCGAGATCGAGCTGATGGCCCCGCCCGGGGTCAGCCGGCGCACCCTGGCCGAGGACCTGGCCGGACGCTGTGGGGGCAGCGTCCGGCCGGTCTGGCACCACGACAGCGAGCCGTCCCTGGTCCCCGGGCTGGGCCGGTTCCTGCACCTCACCCAGGGTTTCGAGGTGCTCCGCCGGGACGGCACCCCGCTCTGCACCCTGGTCGACGACGTGACGCTGATGGACGGGCTGGACCGGACCGCCCCGGCGATCCCCGGCTGGTTCCGGATCCTCACCGACGACGGCCGGCTGCTGCGGTTGATCGCCGCGCACAGCGATCCGGCCGGACGGCTGGACGACGTCCTGGATCCGGTCGCCCGCCTGTGGGACACCACGCCGTCGCGGCACGGCCCGGTCCGGCGGCTCGATGACGCGGCGGGCGCCACCATCGCTCTGGCCGCACCGGTCGGCGGGGAGCGGGAACGGCCCTGCGAGATCGTCACCCCACCACTGTCCGGCGACCACCACGAGGCTCTCGCCGAACTGCTCGGCCCGGCCGGTGAGCTGGGTTTCACGGTGCCCACCGAGGCCGCCGTGCACCTGCACGTGGACGGCGGGTCGTTCCGGGAGCCGGCCGCGCTGGCCAATGTGGTGCGGTTGTTCGCCCACTACCGTGAGCCGCTGCGGGCCCTGCTGGCCACCAATCCGGCCTGCCGCCGCCTGGCCCCGCTGCCGGAGCCGCTGGTCACCGCGGTTCAGGGCGCGCCGACCACGGCGGAGCTGCGCCGGGCGGCCGAGGCGGGCGGGCTGACCAAGTTCTTCGACGTCAACCTGACCCAGGTGCTGACCGACTCCCCGATCCGGGACACCGTGGAGATCCGGATCCTGCCGGGCGCGCTGGACCCGGCCGAGATCGTGCACCGGGCCGCCCTGGTCGAGTTGCTGCTGGACCGCTGCGAGGATCCCACTCCCCTGCCCCCGCCGGCCGGCGACCCGGTCGAGGCGCTGCTGGAGATCGCCGCGGAGTCACTGGCCCGCGGGTAGGTTCGGGTGCCGAGCCGCCACTCGGCACCCGAGCCGGGCTAGCCGCCGGTGTTCAGGAAGGCCAGCAGTTCCCGGGTGAAGGCGGGAGCCCGGACCGTACCCAGATGATCGCCGTCGACGACGGCCAGCCGGGCGTCCGGGATCGCCGTGGCCAGCACCTCCGGCCGGGTGGCCAGGCCGTCGTCCCGGCCGGCCAGGACCAGGGTGGGCGCGGTGATGGTGTGCAGCGGAATCGGTTCGGCGTGCAGCGCGGCGGCCTGAGCGGCGAGCGCGGCCCGGTCGGCGCCGGCCGCGTCGGCGTACGCGCGGAACCCGGCGGCCGCCCGGGAGACGATGGTGGCCGGATCGTCGGCGGTGAGGGCCTCCCGGAAGTCGGCGGACGCGACCACCCGGGTGTCCACCCCGCCGAGTTCGACGACGGCGGCGCCGACCCCGCCGACCGCCAGCCGGCGCACCCGCCGGTCCCGGGTGGCCAGGATCAGCGCGACGATGGCGCCCATCGAATATCCGGCCACGTCGGCGGTGGTGGCGCCGATCAGGTCGAGCAGCGTGGTGACGTCGCGGGCCATCCGGGTCTCGCCGTAGCACGCCGGGTCGTGCGGTTTGCCGGACCGGCCGTGCCCGCGGGCGTCGACGGCGACCACCCGGCGGCCGATGGCGGTCAGCGCGTCGACGACGCCCGGCAGCACCCAGTTGGCGCGGCCGTCGGCGATGAATCCGTGGTGCAGCAGCACGGGTGGCCGCCGCCCGTCGCCGTCCCACTGCTCCCAGTAGATCTCCACACCGTCGTCGGCCTCGAAGGTCGGCATGTCACGATCCCCTCCCGTCCGGTATCGACGGTCGACAGCCTAGGTGCCGATCACCGAGCTGGTATCGGTGAGATCGCCGGTGTGATCACCATGTGCGACGCGGGGAGTTCGCCGGAGAGCGATCGCGATACATTTCGGGTGCGACTTCTCAACCACTCCGTAGGGGGATGGACGACACTGTGACCCCGACTCAGTTGCGCGCCTATTCCGCGGTGGTCCGGTGTGGCTCGGTCAAGCAGGCGGCCGCTCAGCTGGAGGTCTCCGAGTCGGCGGTGTCGCTGCACATCGGACAGCTGCGCAAGGAGCTGGGCGATCAGCTGTTCTCCCGGACCGCGAGCGGGCTGTCGTTCACACCCGGCGGGCTGCGGCTGGCCAGCCGGGCGACCGAGCTGCTGGGTCTGCAGGACATCACGGTGCTGGAGGTGAGCGCGGCCGGGCAGGGCCGGCGGCTGCTGCGGGTGGGCGCGTCGTCGCTGTTCGCCGAGCACGCGGCGCCCGGGCTGATCGAGCTGTTCGCGAACCGGGCGGCCGATCTGGACGTCGAGTTGAGCGTACGCAATCCGGGGTCCTTCGCGGAGGCTCTCCTGGAGCGGAGCATCGACATCGCGATCGGACCGCCCCCGGCGCAGCCGATCCCGTCGGTGCAGTGCCGTCCGGTGATGTACTACAAGATCGTCACGGTGGCCGGGCCGGATCATCCGCTGGCCGGAGCCCAGCCGACGCCCCGCCAGTTGCGCGACCAGACGTGGCTGCTGGGCCCGTCCGCGGCGGCCGACCGGGGCGCCATCCCGACCCTGCTGCGGCGGCTCGGGGTGCCGGACGACCGGCAGCAGATCTTCCAGAGTCACGCGGCCGCGGTGGAGGAGGCCAAGCGGGGGCGTGGGGTGGCGGCGGCGCTGGCGTTCACGGTGGCGCCGGAGATCCGCAAAGGACATCTGGTGCCGTTCTGCGGGCCGCACACCGGCCTGGAGGAGGTGTGGCACTCGATGACGCTCGACGACGGGAAACTGTCGGCGTCGGCCGAGCTGGCCCGGTTCGCCTCCACACCGCGGGCGATCCAGGCCATGATGCGGGGTACGGGCGTGAACGTGGCCCGTTTCAAGCCGTCCATACACGTCACGCTGTGGAGTTGACCGCCCACGTATCAAGTGTGTTCCGCAGTACGGCCTCGTCCCAGTGGGCGTCCGGATCGGGCTCCAGGAAGGTCATCGCGGTGGCCGCGAACCCGAGCGCGGCCAGTGACCAGCGCTCCTCGGCGTGCGCCCCGAACGGCGCGGCCACCGTCTCCCGGCCGGCGATCTGCGGAGCGGCCGTCTCGGTGACGACCAGGCCGTGCATGGTGACGCCGAGGATCGCGGCGAGTGTCTCGAACCCGGCGTTCAGCTCCGGCCGCAGCCGGTATCCGAACGTCTCGGCCAGGGTCCGCCAGGCCGTCGCGACCCGGGTGATCCGCGCCTGCTCCGACTCGGCCAGCGCGGCACGCACCCGGTCACCCAGGTCGCCCTCCAGGCCGTTGGTCGTGGCGCAGAGCGCGTGGTAGGTGCGCCACGCCGGTGACGCCAGCACCGCCCGCAGGTCGTGCCGGGTCAGCCGGCGGATCAGCTCGACGACCAGGGCGTGCCGGGTCTCCGCGGTGGCCAGCCAGTCGGCGTGCTCGTCGACGATCTGCCGGATCAGCCCGATCTCGGCGTGCAGGACCGGCGGGACGGCGCCGCGGGCCAGCTCGGTGACCACGTCCCCGATGAACTGTTCCTTGAACTGCCAGTGCCGGTACGCGGTACTGCGCGAGACGTCGGCGGCGCGGATCACCGCCTCGAAGCTGATGTGGTCGAGGCTCACGGTCAGGCCGTCCCGGCTGATCATGTCGATCGCGGTCCGGAGCATCCGCTCGCGGGTCTCGGCGTCGGTGAGCCGCCGGCTGCGTCTGGTGATCCGGGGTTCTGGTCTGTGCTCCATCGCGCCCCAGATTAGTCCGCTTGGCACTTGAGACATGGAGTCTCAAGTCTCACGATGGGGACATGTTCTCCTCCCGACTTCGCGCGATGTACCGGGGCGGCCGCGGCAACACCACCGCCCGCCGCTACGCCCGCTTCTGGGCGGCCGTCTACGGCGCCGGGCTCTCCACCCGCCGCTGGATCACCCTGGAGGTGCCCGGCCGCCGCACCGGGCGCATCACCCGCTTCCCGCTCGGCATGGCCGACTGGCAGGGCGAGTGGTATCTGGTCCCGATGCTCGGCGGCGACTGCAACTGGGTCCGCAACGTCCGGGCCGCCGACGGGCGGGCCGCCATCCGGCACGGTCGCGCCCGCCCCTGCCGGCTGGTCGAACTGCCGGTGACCGAGCGCCCGGTCATCCTGAAGCGCTTCCTGCGGCAGATCCCCGGCGGCCGCCCGCACATCCCGGTCGACCGGCACGCCCCACTGTCCGAATTCGCCACCATCGCCGACCACTACCCGGTCTTCCGCGTCGAATACGACACGACCCCGTGACGACGGTGGTCGGCGGCGCGCTTCCCCCTCACCCGAGGCGCCTCCCCCTCACCCGAGGCGCTTCCCCTTCGCCCGCAGTGCGGACGGCTCTAGGCCGACTCCCGTAAGTGGGTGGCAGCCGCGGTTAGATCGGCGAAGGTCGCCGCGGGCAGCAGGGCGTCGCAGAACGGGAGGGCGGCGGCCATCGCGCCCACCTTCGGGGCGAAGCCGGAGGCGCCGGCACGCGGATTCAGCCACAGGATCCGGTAGGCGCGGCGGCGCAGGCGGGCCATCGCGGCGGCCATCCGGTCGGGAGGGTCGCTGTCCCAGCCGTCCGAGGCGATGATCACGACGCCGCCGCGGACCGAGTTGCCGTGGTGGGAGTCGAGCAGGGCGGTGATGTTCGCGGCGATGCGGGTGCCGCCGAAACGGTCGTCGACGGCGGCGCCGGCCTGGTCGATCGCCTCGCGCGGGGAGGTGTGCCGCAGCGGGACGGTCAGCCGGGTCAGCCGGGTGGCGAAAGCGAACACCTCGGCGTCGGCGACCGTGGTGAACGCCCGCATCAGCTGCAGGTAGGCCGCCGCCTGCGCGCGCATCGACTCGCTCACGTCGCAGAGCATCACCACCCGGCGCGGGCGGGGCACCGGGCGTTCCCGGATCACCGTGATCGCCTCCCAGCCGGTACGCCGGGCGCGCGCCACCGTCGGCCGCAACGCCACCCGGCGGCCGGTGGGGTCGGGCCGATGCCGGCGGCCCCGGCGGCGCGGCCAGTGGGTGAGAGCCTCGCGCAGGGCCTCGCCGAGTGCCGCGGTCTGCGCCTCGTCCAGGTCCTCGAACGGTTGCCCGGCCAGGGCGGCGAGCGCGCTGGGACGCAGTTCGGGCAGGTCCACACCGGTGTCGTCGGCGTCGTCCTCGGCACCCACCACGGACGGCAGGGTGGCCCAGGGCAGGCCCTGTCCGGGGGCGGTGGACTCGTCGCCGGTTCCCGGGACGGCGACGTGCACGCTGTCGTCGCGGGGCTTCGGCGGCACAGCGGACCGGCTCAACGGCAGCGGCGGGCTGTCGTCGAACACCGTCGCGAACACCCGCTCGAAGATCGCCAGGTCGGCGTGGCGGCGCACGAGGGCGATCCGGGCCGTCCAGTAGAGGGCGGTCCGGGAGGTGGGCGGGCTGGCCTCCAGTGCGCTGACCAGGTCGCCGGTCTCGGTGATCCCGGTGGGTAGCCCGGCCCGGCGCAACCGGGCCGCGAACGCGACGGCGAACGCGGCCCGGTCGATGCCTCGCAGCAGCACCGGGACGGCGTCAGCCCCGGGCAACGAACCAGACGATGACGGCGCCGACGACCAGGACCGTGCCGACCGCGACCGGGATGAGCCGCTTGTAGATCGACCCGCCGGCGACCTCGAGCAGGTCGAGCGGCTCCGGCTCCTCGCTCTCGATGGTGCGCTCGGCGGTGGCGGTGGCGGCCGGCTTGGTCACCGGAGCGGCGGCGGGCGCGGCGGACGTCCCGGAGGTCGCCACGACCGGCGTGGTGGCCGGCGCGGCCTCCGAGGTCGCGGCGGCGGGGGCGGCGTCGGCGGGAGTGGCGTCCGGGGTCGCGGCGAGGTCGGGGGCGGCGGTGAGGTCGGCGTCCGGCGTGCGCAACGGCGCCACCGGGTCCGGCGTGCCCTCCGCGACGGCGGTCCGGCCAGCGTCCGGCGTGACCACCCCGGCGGACGGATCCGGAACGACCGTCGAATCCGACTTGTCGGTAGCGGTGGAACCGTCAGCGGCCGTGGACCCCACCGCGACAGCGGTGCTGGGCACGGTGTCCACCGCGGCGGCCGAAGCAGCACCCGCGGCGGCCGGCGCCGCCACCGACGGCGCCGGGGCAGAGGCAGCGGGGGCAGCGTCGGTGGAGGTGGAGCCGGGGGTGGAGGTGGAGGTGGGAGCCGGAGTGGCCGCGGGGGCCGGGACGGCGGCGTCGGCGGCCAGCTTCTTCTCCAGGTTGGTGAGGAACTGGGCGATCAGCTTCGACGACACCTCCTTGATCATGCCGCTGCCGAACTGGGCCAGCTTGCCGCTGATCTTCAGGTCGGTGTCCACGTTGACCTTGGTGGTGGTCGCGTCGACGGCGGTCAGGAAGGCGGTCACGGTGGCGGAGGCGTTGCCGCCGGCGCGGGCGTCACGGCCCTTGGCGTCGATCACGGCCCGGTAGGCGGCGTCGTCCTTGGCGGTGAACTGGGCGGTACCGGAGAAGTCGGAGATCACCGGCCCGACCTTGATCTTCACCTTGCCCTTGTAGACCTCGCCCTCGACCCCGGTGAGCTGGGCGCCGGGCATGCAGGGGGCGATGCCCTCCAGGTCGGTGAAGACCTTCCAGGCCTGATCGATCGGGATCTGCACGGTGAATTCGTTGGTGATCTTCATTGGTCGCTCCGAGCACGAGGGGTGGTTACTGGGGTTTCTGCGATGAGGGCCCGGTCGTCGGGCGTCTTGGCGATGGTGCCGAGGGTGCGCAGCACGTCGCCGGAGGTGAGTTCGGTGACGCCGAGGGCGGCCAGCGCGGACACCCAGTCGATGCTCTCGGCTAGTCCGGGCGCCTTGTCCAGGTCGAGGCCGCGGACCGTACCGATGAATTCGGTGGCGCTGCGGATCAGCGGCGCGGTCGCGGCCGGGACCGCGCGCCGGACGATCGCGGCGGCCTGTGCCGGGGTGGGGAATTCGATCCAGTGGTAGAGGCAGCGCCGCCGGAGCGCGTCGTGCAGGTCGCGGCTGCGGTTGGAGGTGAGGACGACGACGGGTGGGCGGGTGGCGGCGAAGGTGCCGAGTTCGGGGATGGTCACCGACGCCTCGCCGAGGAATTCGAACAGCAGCGCCTCGAACTCGTCGTCGGCCCGGTCGATCTCGTCGATGAGCAGGACCGGCGGGGTGGGCCCGTCGTGGCGTACGGCGCGCAGGATGGGTCGTTCCTGAAGGAATTCGGTGGTGAACAGCGAGGCGTCGTCGACGTGCGCGCCCTGGGCTTCGGCGAGCCGGATGTGCAGCAGCTGCCGCTGGTAGTTCCACTCGTAGAGCGCCTCGCCGGCGGTCAGCCCCTCGTAGCACTGGAGCCGGATGAACGGCGTGTCCAAAGCCTGGGCGAGCGCTTTGGCGGCGGCGGTCTTGCCGACGCCGGGCTCACCTTCCAGGAGCAGGGGTTTGCCGAGGCGCAGGGCCAGGAAGACGGCCATGGCGAGGCCGTCGTCGGCCAGGTAGTCGACGGCGTCGAGGCGCTGGACGATCTCTTCAGGAGTGTTCAAGCGAGAGCAGCCGTTCGTAGTCGTCGATGGTGTCCACGTCGATCGGCACGGTACCGGCACAATCAATTTCGGTCACCGGGTACCGCCCGGAGTGCAGCAGCCGCCAGACCGCCTTGTCACCGTGCAGGGTGGACAGTTCCCCGAAGACGGGGCGGCGGAACAGGAAGGGATGGCCGGGGCCGTCGGTGTAGCGGCAGACGCCGACCTGCCCCTCGGCGGCGATCAGGCGGCGGACGTCGGCCGGGCGCACCAGCGGCTGATCCCCGAGGAGCAATACGAGAGTGTCCGAAGAATCCGACAAGAAACCCACTGTGGTACGCACCGAGGACCCACACCCACTGGAGAACTCCGGGTTCTCGATGACCCGTACACCAGCAAGGGAGACCGTGGCACGGACCTCCGCGGCCGAACCGCCCAGGGTGACCAGCAGCTCGTCGAATCCGCAGGCCCGCGCCACGTCGAGGGTGGCGTCCAGCAGGGTGCGCCCGCGGAACGGCAGCGACTGCTTGGGACGGCCCAGCCGCCGCGAGCCGCCGGCGGCCAGCACCACCCCGGTCACCGTCATCGACGAGTGTGCTTTTTCAGACAGCCGGGGCAGCAGAACCAGAAGTCCACACCGTCCACCACACCGTGCGGGGTGTCCGGTCCGATCACGACGGTCATCCCGCATACCGGGTCGATCGCCGTCTGCGCGATGATAGGCGTCGTGGCCGGCCCGACGGGCAGAGTCGGACCGGCCACGAACTCGGGTTCGGCCTTGGCGAGCGCGGCGGCCTCGGCATGCGCGGAGGCCCTCGTCGCGGCGGGCGCGTCCAGGCTGCCCTTGCGCAGCTCCTGGACGATCTCCGCCAAGACCGAAAGTGCGATTTCCTTGGGGGTACGCGCCCCGATGTCGAGACCGGCATGGGGCCGGATCCGGTCGCGTTCGCTGTCGGACAGCCCCATCGCGTCGAGCAGGATCACCGACCGGGTGTGGCTGGCGACCAGCGCGATCAACGGCACGCGCGCGTCCAGGGCGGCCCAGATGGCGCGTTCCTCGTCGCGGCCCAGACCGGCCACCACGACAGCTGCCGCGCCCTGGTAGTCGTGGCTCACCTCGAAGTCGAGGAAGTCGGCGAGCTCGGTGACGGCCGCACCGATCGGGCTGGTGCCGGACACCCCGATCAGCGGTTTCGGCAGCACCGGCCGCAGGAAGATCTCGATCGCCCCACCGGAGTGGCACGGGTTGACGACGACGAGCGCGCCGGGCGTCTCCGGGAACTCCGCGGAGTCCTCCGGCAGCACCCGCAGCAGCATGGAGTCGCCGTTGCGCAGCGAGTCCATGGCCGCGGCCCGCACCGACGTCTCCGCGCAGACCCCGCCGACGAAGCCCTCGATGGACCCGTCGGCCAGGATCACCGCGTCGTCGCCGGCCCGCGCCGAGGTGGGTTCCTGAGCGCGGACCACGGTGGCGTGCACGAACGGCCGGCGCGCGGCGGTCAGCTCACGGGCCCGCTCGGCGGTGCTCGTCGTCGTCATGTCGTACTCCTGTCGAAGGACGGCCGGGTGGAGTCCGGGGGGCCTGGACTCCACCCGGCCGAGGGAAACGCTAGATCGGCGGCGTGGCCTGGCCGCGCATCGCGTCCCAGACCCGGGACGGGGTGAGCGGCATGTCGGCGTGCCGGATGCCGAACGGCTTGAGCGCGTCGACGACCGCGTTCACGATCGCCGGCGGGGAGCCGACGGTCGCCGACTCGCCGATGCCCTTGGCGCCGATCGGGTGGTGCGGCGACGGGGTGACCGTGAAGCCGGTCTCCCAGTCGGGCACCTCCAGGGCGGTCGGGATCAGGTAGTCCATCAGTGAGGCGCCCAGGCAGTTGCCGTCCTCGTCGAAGGAGATCATCTCCATCAGCGCCATGCCGACCCCGTCGGCCAGGCCACCGTGCACCTGACCCTCGATGATCATCGGGTTGATCCGGGTGCCGCAGTCGTCCACCGCGATGAACCGGCGGACCTTCACCTCGGCGGTGCCCGGGTCGATGTCGACGACGCAGATGTACGCCCCGTGCGGGTAGGTCAGGTTCGACGGGTTGTAGCAGATCTGCGCCTCCAGACCGCCCTCCAGACCCTCCGGCAGGTCACCCGCGCCGTGCGCCTTGAACGCGATCTCCTGGATCGTCACCGACTTGCCCGGGTCGCCCTTGACCGCGTACGCGCCCTTGGTCCACTCGATGTCGGCGACCGAGACCTCCAGCATCGCCGAGGCGATCAGCTTGGCCTTGTCACGCACCTTGCGGGCCACCAGAGCAGCCGCGGCGCCGGACACCGGGGTGGACCGGGAACCGTACGTACCCAGGCCGAACGGGGTGTTGTCGGTGTCGCCGTGCACCACGTCGATGTCGTCCGGCGGGATGCCCAGCTCCTCGGCGATGATCTGCGCGAAGGTGGTCTCGTGCCCCTGCCCCTGGGTCTTCACCGAGAGCCGGACCACGGCCTTGCCGGTCGGGTGGATCCGCAGCTCACAGCCGTCGGCCATGCCGAGGCCGAGGATGTCCATGTTCTTGCGCGGGCCGGCGCCGACCGCCTCGGTGAAGAACGAGATGCCGATGCCCATCAGCTCGCCCTTGGCGCGTTTGAGAGCCTGCTCCTTGCGCAGCTCGTCGTATCCGGCCATGTCCATCGCCAGGCGCATCGTCGGCTCGTAGTTGCCCGAGTCGTACACCCAGCCGGTCTTGGTCTCGTACGGGAACTGGTCGGGCTGGATGAAGTTCTTCAGCCGCAGCTCCGCCGGGTCCATCTGCAGCTCGTACGCCAGCGCGTCGACGATCCGCTCGATCAGGTACACCGCCTCGGTGATCCGGAACGAGCAGGCGTACGCCACCCCGCCCGGCGCCTTGTTGGTGTAGACCGCTGTCATCTTGCAGTGCGCGGCCTTCAGGTCGTAGCTGCCGGTGAACACGCCGAAGAAACCGGCCGGGTACTTCACCGGGGCCGCCGTGCCGTTGAACGCGCCGTGGTCGGCGAGCACGTTGGTCCGGATGCCGAGGATCTTGCCGTCGTGGGTGGCCGCGATCTCCGCCTGCATGATGTAGTCACGGGCGAAACCGGTGCTGATCAGGTTCTCCGAGCGGTCCTCCATCCACTTCACCGGCTTGCCGGTGACGATGGAGCCGACGATCGACAGCACGTAACCCGGGTAGATCGGCACCTTGTTGCCGAAACCGCCGCCGATGTCCGGCGCGATCACCTGGATCTTGTGCTCGGGCAGGCCGGCGACGATCGCGTACAGGGTGCGGTGCGCGTGCGGGGCCTGGGTGGTCGACCACAGCTTCAGCTTGCCCTCGACCGGGTCGAAGTCGGCGACCGAGCCGCACGTCTCCATCGGCGCCGGGTGCACCCGCGGGTAGACGATGTCCTCTTTGACGATCACGTCGGCGGTGGCGAAGACCGCGTCGCACTCCGCCTCGTCACCGGTCTCCCAGTCGAAGACGTGGTTGTCGGCCTTGCCCTCCAGGTCGGTGCGGATGACCGGGGCGTCCGGGGCGAGCGCCTTGCGGACGTCCACCACCGGGTCCAGCACGTCGTACTCGACGTCGATCAGTTCCAGGGCGTCGCGGGCCTTGTACCGGTCCTCGGCGACGACGAACGCCACCTCCTGACCCTGGAACCGCACCTTGTCGGTGGCCAGCACGGCCTGCACGTCGTTGGACAGCGTCGGCATCCAGGCCAGGCCCAGACCCTTGAGCGTCTCGCCGGTGACGACCGCCTTCACACCCGGCGACGCCTCGGCCGCACTGGTGTCGATGCTGACGATGTTCGCGTGCGCGAACGGCGACCGCAGGATCGCCAGGTGCAGCATGCCCGGCAGCTGCACGTCGTCGACGAACCGGCCCCGGCCCCGGAGCAGGCGCGCGTCCTCCTTGCGCAGCATCCGGCCGAACCCGACCGGCTTCTGGTCGTTGTCGTCGAACTCGGTGAGCTTCTTGTCCTGCAGATCGGTCATGCCTGGGCCACCTCCTCTTCCTTAGACGACGCCTCGTGAACAGCGGCCCAGCGCACCGAGCGGATGATCGAGGAATACCCGGTGCAACGGCAGATCTGACCCGAGATGGCCTCACGGATCTCGCCCTCGGTCGGGTCCGGGTTCTTGTCCAGCAGGGCACGGCAGGTCATCAGCATGCCCGGCGTGCAGAACCCGCACTGCAGGCCGTGACACTGCCGGAAACCCTCCTGGATCGGGTCCAGCTCGGCGCCGTTGGCCAGGCCCTCCACGGTACGGACCTCGTGGCCCCCGGCCATCGCGGCCAGCACCGTGCACGACTTGACCGGCTCGCCGTCCAGCCACACCACACACACGCCGCAGTTGCTGGTGTCGCAGCCCCAGTGCGTGCCGGTCAGGCCCAGCACGTCGCGCAGGAAATGCACGAGGAGCATGCGGCCCTCGATCTCACGGGTGTACTCGGTCCCGTTGACCGTCATCGTGACCTGCATGCTCAGCTCCTCGCCCGTTCCACGGCCGTACGCAGGGTGCGCCGGGTCAGCTCGTCCGCCAGGTGGCGCTTGTAGTCGGCGCTGCCCCGGGTGTCGGTCGCCGGGTCACAGCTGCGCGCCGCGATCGCACCGGCCAGCTGGAACAGGTCCTCGCTCGGCTCGTTGCCGCGCAGCGCCGCCGAGATCTCCGGGATCCCGGTGGTGTTCGGGCCGACCGCGGCCAGGCCCACCCGGGCGTCCACGATCCGGCCGCCGTCCAGCCACACCGCGGCGCCGGCGGACACCACGGCCCAGTCACCGGCCCGGCGCTCCACCTTGGCGTAGGCGCTGCCCGCCTTGAAGGCCTTCCGCGGGATCCGGATCTCGGTCAGGATCTCGTTGTCCCGCACGGCCGTCTCGTACGGGCCGACGTGGAACTCCTCCATCGTGACCACCCGCTCGCCACCGGTCCCCCGGATGACGCAGCTGGCGTCCAGGGTGGTGCACACCGCCGACAGGTCCTCCGACGGGTCCGCCTGGCACAGCGAGCCGCCGAGCGTGCCACGGTTGCGCACGATCGGGTCGGCGATCACCTTCTCCGCGTCCCGGAAGATCGGGAACACGTCGGCCAGAATCTCCGATTCCAGCAGTTCCCGATGCCGGGTCATGGCACCGATGCGCACCTCGTCGTCGCCGAGGCGGATGTACCCCAGTTCGCCGTGCAGTTCGTTGATGTCGATGAGATATTCGAAATTGGCGAGCCTGAGCTTCATCATCGGCAACAGGCTGTGGCCACCGGCCACCAGCCGAGCCGAGCTGCCCAGACGTTCCAGCAGACCAATGGCGTGATCCACGCTTGTGGCACGTTCATATTCGAACGGAGCCGGCACCTGCACCCTGCACCTCCCGCGAGTCGCGGCAGACCCTTTCGCCCTCAGCCTCCAATGTCAACAGCGACCTAAGCGTTCTCTTAATCCGTCGTTGACTCCCCCGCAGAGATCACGGAAGGTGCTGGGATGCGTGAGATCGTGGACGGGCTGCTGGCCTGGCGGGCCGCCGGTGTCCGTTTCGCCGTGGCCACGGTGGTGCACACCTGGCGGTCGGCGCCCCGGCAACCGGGCGCCGCGATGGCCGTCAGCGAGCACGGCGAGGTGCTGGGCAGCGTCTCCGGAGGTTGTGTGGAGGGCGCGGTCTACGCCGCGGCCCAGGAGGTCCTGGAGACCGGGAAAGCACAGACGCATACGTACGGGGTCAGCGACGGTGACGCCCTCTCCGTCGGCCTGACCTGCGGCGGCACCATCGAGATCATGATCCAGCCGGACGTGGCGCTGCTGGACCTGGACGCGCTGCTGGCCGACATCGCCACCGGCCGGCCGGTCGCCACCGTCTCCCTCCCGGACACCCAGCTGGTGGTCCGGCCGGACCGCGTCGACGGCACCCTCGGTGACGACGAGCTCGACCGGATCGCCGGCGAGCAGGCGCGCGGCCTGCTCGCCCACGGCCGCAGCGCCATCGTCACCGCCTGCGAACGCGAGGTCTTCGTCCAGTCCTGGGCCGCCCCGGCCCGCATGATCGTGTTCGGTGCGATCGACTTCGCCGCCGCCGTCGCCCGGATCGGCAAATTCCTCGGCTACCAGGTGACCGTCTGCGACGCCCGCGGCGTGTTCGCCACCCCGGCCCGCTTCCCGGAGGCCGACAAGGTGGTCGTCCAGTGGCCGCACCGCTATCTCGAATCGACCGCCGTCGACGAACGCACCGTGCTGTGCGTGCTCACCCACGACCCCAAGTTCGACATCCCGCTGCTGGAGGTGGCCCTGCGCACCCCCGCCCGCTACATCGGCGCGATGGGCAGCCGCCGCACCTGCGAGGACCGGCTGACCCGGCTGCGCGAGGCCGGAGTTCCCGAGGAGGCCCTGGCCCGGCTGCGCGCCCCGATCGGCCTCGACCTGGGCGCCCGCACCCCCGAGGAGACCGCTGTCGCCATCGCCGCCGAGATCGTCGCCTCGTCCTGGGGCGGCTCCGGGGCCCCGCTCACCGGCCTGACCGCCCCCATCCACGGCTGAACCCCGCGTGGTGACTTCCGGGGCGCTCCGCGCCGGAAGTCACCACGCGGGATCTCGCAGCACCGCGTCGATCACCCGCCGGCAATCCGCGGCGGTCACCTCGGCCGGCGCGCCCTCCAGCACCAGCATCGCCTTCCACAGCGCCCAGCCGCGGGCCCGCGCCCACATGCCGTCGTCCTGCGCCACCGCGTCCACGAACGCGCGCCGGCTCTCCCCGTCGAACACCGTCCAGGCGATCACCAGGTCACAGGCCGGATCACCGACCCCCGACGTACCGAAATCGATCACCGCCGTCAGGCGGCCGTCCGCCACCAGCAGGTTGCCCGGCGCGATGTCACCGTGGAACCACACCGGATCACCCTTGAACTCCGCGGCCAGCGCGGCCTCCCACACCGCGGTGGCACGCACCGTGTCGAACTCGCCGCGCACAGCGGCCAGACACCGGCGCGCCTCGTCGTCGTAGTGGGCCGGCGAACACCCCCGCCACCAGCTGTGCTCCCCCGCCGCCGGCCCGCCCGAGGCGTCACAGGACCACAACGCCCGCAAGAATCCGGCCAACTCCACCGCGAAACCCGCCAGGTCGGCGAGACCGGCCCGGCCCGCCGTCACCCCCGGCAGCCAACCCCGGACCGACCAGGGGTACGGGTACCCCCGGCCCGGCCGGCCACGCCCCAGGATCGGCGGCACCCGCACCGGCAAGTGCGGGGCCAGCCGCGGAATCCAGGCGCTCTCCTTGTCCACCGCGGCGACATAGCCCTCGGCGGTCGGCAGCCGCACCGTCATCCGGTCGCCGAGCCGGTACGTCCGGTTGTCCCAGCCGTCCACCTCGACCGGCGTCACCGGCAGATCCGCCCACTGCGGAAACTGATCAGCCACCAGGCCACGCACCAACCCGACGTCGATCCCGGCCCGGCCATCCACAAAGGTCTCCGCCACCCGGCGATCGTGCCACACACCCAGGACACTCCAGGACGACGAACCTCACACCGAGCCGCCGCCCACCCCGGACAGGAAGCGGACACTCGCGCGGGGAATCGACCACTGTCCGGCCGCCGGCCGGGCAGCAGGCCGACCGTCACGGGCGGGCGGTCAGAGCAGGCCGCCGCGGTGCAATTCGTCGTGCGGGGCCCGGATCTTGTGCATCAGATTGTGGAACCAGCTGCCCGAATCGGCCGACGCCGGTGATGCCGCGGCCAGCACCGCGACCGCTGTGGCACCCGCCGTCACCGTGACCAGGGTGACGGTGCGCCGTACCCACCGTTTGCGATTCATCGTGTCCCCCCTCGATTCTTCGCGAACATATCGAGACTGGGCGATCAGCTCCAGGTTGCCGGCGGGCTTTTGCCTCAGGCGGCAATCGGCGGTCAGCGCGGGGGCGGTCTCCGGGCTTCGACGGCGGCCAGCACCTCGGGGCCATCCAGCCAGAGACGGTCGTTGTGGCCGGCGCCGGGCACCACGATCACCTGGGCCGGGCGGGCCACCGCGGCCGCCACCGCGGCGCTCTGCTCCGGTGGGACCACGGTGTCGGCGGTGCCGTAGAGCACGGTGGTGGGCACGCTGATCCGGGACACCGGTTCCGACACCGGGTAGCGGTCGCGCAGCAGTGCCCGTACCGGCAGAAAGGGGTAATGGAACCGGCCCGCCGCGGCCAGATCGGTGAACGGTGAGCGCAGCAGAAGCCCCGCCGGCGGATGCCGCACGGCCAGCCCGGCGGCGACCGCGGCACCCAGGCTCTCGCCGAAATAGATCAGCCGATCGGCGGCGAAACCGGCCTCCCCCAGCAGGTAAGCGCGGGCCGCGTCGGCGTCGCGGGCCAGGCCCTCCTCGGTCGGCTCGCCGGGATTGCCGCCGTATCCGCGATAGTCCAGCAGCAGCGTGGTGAGACCGCGATCGGCCAGCGCCCGGGCCAGCGGCAACCGCCCCGACCGGTCGCCGCCGTTGCCGTGCGTCACCAGCACCGCGATCCGGTGATCGGGCGCCCCCGGCGGCGGCGCGACCAGCCAAGCGGCCAGTTCGAGACCGTCGGCGGTGCGCAGAACGGCCTCCCGGACCGCATCGGGCAGCGGCGGCGCGGCCCGCTCCGGAAAATAGATCACCCGGCGTTGCAGGAACCAGGCCAGGACGAAAAGCAGCGACACCGCCAGCAGTACGGCCATCGAGCCCTTCAGCAGAACCGCTCTCACCCCTACAGTCTGCGCGCGACCGCCCCGAACATGTCGACGTCACCGTCGGCGGCGCCGTCCGGCCGCCACTCGTGCACCGGCTCGGCCATGTCAAGGCCGTCGAGGAACGCCAACGCGACCGCCCCGAACATGTCGACGTCACCGCCGGCGGCGCTGTCCGGCCGCAACCTGTGCACCGGCTCGGCCATGTCGAGACCGTCGAAGAACGCCGGCACGACCGCCCGGTCCCGGAAGATCAGCTTCTCGCCGAGCCCGTTGCACTCCCCGCCACCGCCGTCGGCGGAACCGGATCGAACTCCTCGGTGGTGATCGACATGGCCAGGAAACTGCCGGGCGTTAGCACGTCCAGTGCCTGCCGGACCCCCGCAGCGCCTCGCCGTGGCCTCCGCCCTCGCCCCCTCTGCGGTGCGGCCGGCCCCGCGCGGCTCCGCTGTGGAGCAGCGCACGTCCCGTAGACCGTCCTAGGACAAAGAGTCGGACGCCGGGGCGCGCCGGGCCGACAGCCGGAGGGCGCACACCACGATCAGCGGCCAGCAGGCCTGCGCTCCGGCGGCGAGACGTTCGGCCAGGCCGACCCGGTCACCGGTGGCGAGGGCCAGCGCGAACCAGCCGAGAAGACCGCCCAGCACCAGCGTCGCGGCGGCCGACACCGGCGGCCGGAGAACCCACGGGACAGCGGATCCACGCCGCCAGGCGAACGCCGGCCAGACGGATCCGCGACGCAAGGCGAACACCGACGAGGCGGACCCGCGACGCAAGGCGAACGCCGACGAGGCGGACCCGCGACGCAAGGCGAACACCGACGAGGCGGACCCGCGACGCAGGGCAAACGCCGACGAGGCGGACCCGCGACGCAGGGCAAACGCCGACCAGAAGGATCCGCGCCGCCGGGCGAACAACGGCGACGCGGACCGGCGACGCCAGGCGAACGCCGGCCAGACGGCCAGGGTGAGGAAGGCCAGGGTGGCGGTGATCGCGTGGGCCGGGGCGTCACCGGCCGCCGGCAGCGGGAACGCGGCCACCAGCGCCGTCGCCACTCCACCGAGGGCGAGGACGATCCGGCCCGGGAGCGCGGCCGGCGACAGGCCGAACGCGGTGACCACGTGGCAGAGTCCGACACCGATCAGCGCAGCGGTCATCAGCCAGCGGTCGGTGGCGTTCTCCGCGGCCAGCGCGCTGATCGTGCCCACCGTGCTGTCGAACCCACCCGGCTGCCGTCCCGCCGCCAGCGTCCACCCGCCGATCAGCAGCACCGGCGCGGCCGCCGAGGACCACACGGCCACCGGAAAACGCGGCGGGAACATCACGGCGCGGAAGTGAACGGCGCGGAAGTGAACGGAAAGGCGCCACGAAACTCCAGTGACGAGGTGTGCGGGCTGGTGAGCCGGTTCGGCGGGAAGACGCAGATCGCGCTGTCGGCGTGTTCGGCCGGGTCCAGGTGGGTGATCCACTGGTCGGCCCAGGACGCCTCGGCCAGCAGGTCCCGGACCGGGATCGCGGCGCCGGCGTGGACCGTCTCGACGCAGGACGGCTCGGCATCGGCCAGGCCGGTCTCCCGGGCGAAGACCGACGGCCTGGTGTCGCCGTCAGCGAGGTAGGACGGCTCGACGAAGTCGCGGAGCTCGCCGTCCGAACCGAACCGGCCGGTGCTCAGGAACACCCACACCACTGTCATGGCGGTCAGCGGGTGGCGGCGGAGGGATGGTGGGGTGCGGTCGTGGTGGCCCACCAGGCGATCACGTGGTCCACGACCGGGGCCGGTTTGCGGGCCCAGCCGATGTGGTCGTTGCTGGCGCCGGGTGGGACGTCGGCGTTCCGGTAGTGCCAGCGGGTCAGGGCCGGGGCGCTGAAGTGGCGGGTGGCGAAGGTGTCGACCGCCGGTTCCGGGGCCAGGCGGTCGCCCTCCAGCGAGACCAGCAGCGACGGGCTGGTGACCGGGCCCGGCGACGGGAAGGGGGTGCGGCCGGTGACCGCCATCCGGGCCCACTCGCGCATCATGGTGCGGGCGCCGGGACCGCCGAACGCCGGTTTCGGCAGGAAACCGAACAGGCCGGTCAGCGCCGGGACGATGGCCCCGGCCATCAGCAGGATCGGCAGGCCGCGCATCGGATAGTCGCGATGCCACGGCAGGGCGCTGCCGACCGTGACCACACCGTCGGCGGGCGGGTGGTGCAGCTGGTGGCCGACCGCCAGCTGGCCGCCCAGGCTGTGGCCGAGAAGGATCACCGGACGGCCGGGGGTTTCGGTGCGGGCCCGGGCCACCGCGCCGGCCATGTCGGTGATCTCGTCGTCATACGACCAGTCCCGGCCGCGGGCGGCCGGCGGCGAGTCCGGCTCGAAGCCGCGCCGGGTCAGCGCCCGGGCCGACCAGCCACGGGACTCGAACTCGGCGACCAGCAGCCGGTAATACCGGGAGCCGATGCCCATGGCGGGCGAGACGAGGACGATCGGGGCGGGCTGCGTCATGTCGGTCCTAGGGTCGCGCGGCAGACCGCCAGGTTACCGGCCGGTACAGCCCGCCGCCCGGCCTCCGGCCATGACACACATCACCCGGGGTGGGCGATCCCGAACCGGGGGCGGGGTCAGCCTCGTTTCATCAGGCGGCCGACGGCGGCCATCAGCTCGGAGGCCATCTCGTCGGCCCGGCCCTCCTGGGCGCCCTCGTGCATGCAGTGCCGGGCGTGCCCGTCCATCAGGCCGAGCGCCACCTTGTCGAGGGCGGCCTGGATGGCCGAGATCTGGGTGAGGATGTCGATGCAGTAGCGGTCCTCGTCGACCATCCGCTCGATGCCCCGCACCTGGCCCTCGATGCGGCGCAGCCGGGACTGCAGGTTGTCCTTGGTGGCCGTGTAGCCGCGAGTGGGGGCGGGGTTGCTCATGCCGACCATGCTACCGCCCCACGGTGGATACCCCTACCGGGTATCTGTATGGTGGAGGGACACCGAACGAAGGGAACCGCCATGCAGACCACGACCTACCCCGTCACCGGCATGACGTGCAGCCACTGCGCCGGCTCGGTCACCACCGAGGTCTCCGCGATCCCGGGCGTCTCCGACGTCAGCGTGGATCTGGCCGGCGGCACCGTCACGTTCAGCTCGGCGGGCCCGATCGACCGGGAGACCGTCCGGGCGGCGGTGGACGAGGCCGGTTACGAGCTCGGGGACGCCTCGTGACGGGGGCGGCCGGGTGGCTCTCGAAGACGCCGGCCAAGCTTTCCGCGTACACCATCGGCCTGGTCCTGATCTTCGGCGCGGCGGCGGGCGCGGGCCGCGTGATCAACCCGGACCGGAAGCCGGCGCCGGCGGCCCACTCGGAGAGCCACGCGAGCCCGGAGACGCCGCGGGCGGAGATCCCCGGCGGCCTCCAGGTGGCACAGGACGGCTACCGGTTACGGGCGGCTACCAGACAGCTGTCCGTCGGCACCGCGCGGCAGTTCCTGTTCCAGGTGCTGGGCCCGGATGACAAACCGGTCACCAGCTACACCGAGAACCACGACAAAGACCTTCACCTGATTTTGGTACGTCGTGATATGTCCGGATATCAGCATTTGCACCCCACGCGAGGATCCGACGGCACCTGGTCGATCCCGATCAGTGTGGATACCCCCGGGCAGTATCGAGTGCTGGCCGACTTCCAGCCCGCCGCTCACCACGAAGCCATCACTCTGGGTATCGACGTGCCCGCCCCCGGCGACTACCGCCCGGTCCCGCTGCCAGCCCCGGCGACCACCGCCGAGGTCGACGGCTACACCGTCACGATGACCGGTGAACTGTCCTCCGGCGAGCTGGGTTTCACGGTGAGCAGGGACGGCGGCCCGGTCACCGGCCTGGAGCCCTACCTGGGCGCTCTCGGTCATCTGGTGGTGCTCCGCGAGGGCGACCTGGCCTACCTGCACGTGCACCCGGCCGCCGAGGACGCCCTGGCGTTCGCCGCCGAGATCCCCTCCCCCGGGGCCTACCGTCTCTACCTGGACTTCCAGCACGGTGGAAAGGTGCGTACCGCCGAGTTCACCGCGGTCACCGCCGCCGGGGAGTACGTGGTGCCGGAGACTCCGGAGGGACACGCCGACGATGGCCACACGCACGATTGAGGAGGCCCCGATGACTCTGATCGAACTCGAGATCGGCGGGATGACCTGCGCCTCCTGCGCCAACCGGATCGAGAAGAAGCTGAACCGGATGGACGGCGTGTCGGCGACCGTCAACTACGCCACCGAGAAGGCCACCGCCACCGTCGACACCACCGTCACGGCGGCCGACCTGATCGCGACGGTGGAGAGGACCGGCTACACCGCGAGGCTTCCGGAGAGGGAGCCCGAGCCGGTGGCCGGCAATGATCCGCTGCGGACCCGGCTGATCACCTCGATCGTGCTGACCGTGCCGGTGATCCTGCTGGCCATGGTCCCGCCGTGGCAGTTCACCCACTGGCAGTGGCTGTCGTTGACGCTGGCCGCGCCGGTGGTGGTCTACGCCGGCTGGCCGTTCCACCGGGCCGCCGCGATCAATCTCCGGCACGGCGCGGCGACGATGGACACGCTGGTGTCGATCGGCACGATCGCCGCGTTCGGCTGGTCGCTGTGGGCACTGTTCTTCGGCACCGCGGGCGAGCCGGGCATGACGCACCCGTTCACGCTGAGCATCAGCCGCACCGACGGCTCCGGCGCGATCTACCTGGAGGCGGCCGCCGGGGTGACGATGTTCCTGCTGGCCGGGCGCTATTTCGAGGCCCGCTCGAAGCGGCGGGCCGGTGACGCGTTGCGCGCCCTGCTGGAGCTGGGCGCCAAGGACGTGACGATCCTCAAGGACGGTTCCGAGGTACGCGTACCGACCACCGACCTGAAGCCCGGTGACCGTTTCGTGGTACGGCCGGGCGAGAAGATCGCCACCGACGGGGTGGTGGACGAGGGCTCGTCGGCGGTGGACCGGTCGCTGCTGACCGGGGAGAGTGTGCCGGTCGAGGTGGGGCCGGGCGGCACGGTGACCGGCGGGACGGTGAACGCGGGCGGCCGGCTGATCGTCCGCGCCACCCGGGTCGGCGCGGACACCCAGCTGGCCCAGATGGCCCGGCTGGTGGAGCAGGCCCAGGCCGGCAAGGCCGAGGTGCAGCTGCTGGCCGACCGGATCTCCGGCGTCTTCGTGCCGATCGTGATCGCGCTGGCGGTGGGCACGCTGGGCTGGTGGCTGGGCAGCGGCGCGGGCGGGACGGCGGCGTTCACCGCCGCGGTGGCCGTGCTGATCATCGCCTGCCCGTGCGCGCTCGGCCTGGCCACGCCGACCGCGCTGCTGATCGGTACCGGTCGGGGCGCCCAGATCGGCATCCTGATCAAGGGGCCGGAGGCGCTGGAGTCGGCCCGCCGGGTGGACACCGTGGTGCTGGACAAGACCGGCACGGTGACCACCGGGGTGATGAAGCTGGTCGCCGTCACCCCCGACGATGACGGCGAGCTGCTGCGGCTGACCGGTTCGCTGGAGGCCGCGTCCGAGCATCCGATCGGCCGGGCGATCGCCGCCGAGGTGGGCGATCCGCTTCCGGTCGCCGGTTTCCAGGCCGTCGAGGGCTTGGGGGTACGGGGTGAGGTGTCCGGCCGGGTGATCGTCGCGGGCCGTCCGGCGCTGCTGGAACGGGAGGGCCTGACCGTTCCGGCGGAGATCACGGCGGCTGTCGCCGAGGCCGAGGCGAACGGGCGTACCGCAATCGTCTCCGGCTGGGACGGGGTGGCGCGCGGGATGTTCGCGGTCGCCGACACGGTGAAACCGGACAGCGCGACAGCGGTGGCCGGGCTGCGCGAGCTGGGTCTCACCCCGATCCTGCTGACCGGTGACAACGAGACGGTGGCCCGCACGGTCGCCGCCGAGGTGGGCATCGACCGGGTGATCGCCGGGGTGCTGCCGGACGGCAAGGTCGCCGAGGTGAAGAGCCTTCAGGCGGACGGCCGGGTGGTGGCGATGGTCGGCGACGGGGTGAACGACGCGGCCGCCCTGGCCCAGTCCGATCTGGGTCTGGCGATGGGCACCGGCACCGATGTGGCGATCGAGGCGTCCGACCTGACCCTGGTCCGGGGTGAGCTGACCGCCGCGGTGGACGCGATCCGGCTGTCCCGGCGGACTCTGCGGATCATCAAGAGCAACCTGTTCTGGGCGTTCGCCTACAACGTGGCGGCCCTGCCGCTGGCGGCGGCGGGCCTGCTCAACCCGATGATCGCTGGCGCGGCGATGGCGTTCAGCTCGGTGTTCGTGGTCGCCAACAGCCAGCGGCTGCGCCGGTTCCGGCCACTGCACGTCTAGTTCGCGTGCCGATCTGCGGCTCGATTCCGGCCGCAGATCGGCACCCGGAACTCAGCGTGGCGCCCGGTGCCGGTCCGCGTACTCGGTGGGGGACATCCCGAAGTGGTTCTTGAAGACGCGGCGGAAGGCGTTCACGTTGGTGTAGCCGACCCGGTGGGCGACGGCGCCGGGGGCCGCGTTCGAGCGGAGCAGCACGGCGGCCGCCTCCATCCGGTTGCGGATCCGCCACTGTCGTAGCGTCATCCCGGTCTCGGCCTGGAAGGCGCGTTCCACGGTGCGTGCCGAGGTGTGCACCGATTCGGCGAGCCGGTCCACGCCGCGGATGTCACCGGGGTTGAAGCGCAGCGCCTCGGCGATGACCCGGGCCGGTTCGCTGACCGGCATCGGCAGCACCGACAGCACCGGCCGGCCCTCGATCAGGGCGAGGATCTGGCGGGCCAGGTTCGGGGTCGGTTTGATGATGGTGTTCCACGACACCGTATACGCCATCATCAGTGTCCGCAGGTCCCGGTCCACGCCGACCAGGGTGGGGCCGGTCAGCGTGGTGGCGATCTCGTCGGCGTCGAAGAACAGCGGCATCGTCACCGCGTTGGCGCCGACGGTGAACTCGTGCCGCACCCCGACCGGCACCCACAGGGCGTGCCCGGCGGCCAGCGTGCGGGGCTCGCCCTCGACGGTGAGCGCGGTCTCCCCGGCCACCTGCCAGAGCAGCACGTGCAGGAACTCCTCCTGCCGGGCCGGGATGGTGACCGCCGGAATCCAGATGCGCCGGTACGCACCTTTCGTCTCCCCCACCTGTCGCATTCTGCGCTACCCCTGTCGGAATCGGTGCACCAGATCAACTTAGGTTCGCCTAACCTAACGGCGCAACGCCCCCTCCGAGAGGAACCTCATGATCAGCCCCACGTGGCGCCGAGCGTCGGCGGTCGCGCTGGCCGCACTCCTCGCGCTCACCGGCTGCGCGTCGACCGGCGGCGCCGAACCCGCCACACCCTCGTCCAGCGGCCCCACCGGCCCGATGCCCGCGGCCGAGGGCACCACCGCCTACCCGCTGACCCTGACCACCTGGGCCGGGGAGACGGTGCTGACGAAGCGCCCGGAACGGATCGCGGTCCTCGGGACCTCCCCCAACATGGACGCGCTCCAGGCCCTCGGGGTGACCCCGGTCTACGCGCTCACCGAGGACCCGTACCCCTGGCGGGACGCCGCCTGGGCCGGGCGGATCGAGAAGACGGACACCGCCACCCGCAAGGACCCGATCAACTTCGAGGGGATCGCCGCCACCGAACCCGATCTCATCGTCGCCATCGGCGCGCTCTGGGAGAAACCCGAATTCACCAAGCTGGCCGAGATCGCGCCGGTGCTGGAGGGCCCGGAACAGGCCGAACTGCCCTGGCAGGAGATCCAGCGGACCATCGGCCGGACCGTCGACCTGGCCGCCGCCGCCGACCGTGCGGTCACCACCGCCGAGCAGGCGATCACCGCGGCCGCCACCGCCCATCCGGAGTTCAAGGGCCGGACCATCACCATCGCCAACGACTACGGGCCGCAGTACGGCCTCTCCTTCTACAACGTGGCCGGTGGCACCGCCGAGAACATCCTGTCCGGGCTCGGCTTCGCCACCAACCCGCGGGCGGCGAAGTTCGTCGAACAGGACGTCGTCTCCGACGAGAACCAGTCGCTGCTGGACGCCGACATACTCGTGGTGGTCTACGTCGACGAGCAGTCCCGGACCACCCGCGAGGCGAAACCGCTGTTCAAGGCGGTACCGGCGGTCGCCGGCGGCCGGTACGTCTCACTCGCCGCGTCCAAGGAGAACCCGGACAAGGTCGTCGACGCGGCCGGCAGACCGCTGGACAACGCGACCTGGGTGCTGCGGGCCGGAGCCAGCGCGGTCAGCCTGCCGTGGGGTGTCCAGGTGGTCACCGACCAGTGGCTGGCCGGCGCGAAGCTGCCCTGACCGTGACACCGCCCCGCCGCCGCGCCGCCGGCCTGCTCGCCGTGGTGGCCGCGCTGATCATCACCGGTCTGCTCAGCCTCGCCTTCGGTTCCAACACGCTGTCGCTCGGAGCGCTGTGGGGGCCGGACCGGGCCGAGGCGATGACCATCGTCTCGACCGTCCGCCTCCCCCGTACCCTGCTCGGTGTCCTGGTCGGGGCGGCGTTCGGGGTGGCCGGCGCGGTCATCCAGGCACTCACCCGCAACCCGCTCGCCGACCCGGGCATCCTGGGCGTCAACGCCGGCGCCGGATTCGCGGTCACCCTCGGCGCCGGGCTGTTCGGCCTGACCGGTGTCACGGGATACGTCTGGTTCGCGTTCCTGGGCGCCGCCGCGGCCACCGCGCTGGTGCACCTGATCGGCTCGGCCGGCCGCGGCCCGGCGAACCCGGTCACCCTGGTGCTGGCCGGGGTGGCGCTCGGTGCGGTGCTCGGCGGGTTCTCCTCGTTCCTCAGCCTGATCGACGAGGACACCTTCCGGATCCTGCGCAGCTGGGGGCTCGGGTCGATCGCCCGCACCGGGCTGGACGAGACGCTGGCCGTCCTGCCGTTCCTGGCCGCCGGACTGCTCCTGGCGACCCTGCTCGCCGGATCCCTCAACGCGGTGGCGCTCGGCGACGACCTGGCCGCCTCCCTGGGCACCAGCGTGCGGCGTGCCCGGCTGCTCGGGGTCCTCGCGGTCACCCTGCTGGCCGGTGGCGCCACCGCCCTGACCGGCGGGATCGGCTTCGTCGGTCTGATGGTGCCGCACGTGGTGCGCTGGTTCACCGGCCCGGACCAGCGGTGGATCATCCTGTTCTCGGCACTGACCGCGCCGGTGCTGGTGCTGGCCGCCGACGTGCTCGGGCGGGTGGTCGCCCGGCCCGCCGAGATCGAGGTCGGCATCGTCACCGCCGTGCTCGGGGCGCCGGTGCTGATCGCGCTGGTCCGGCGCCGGATCGCGAGCGGCCTGTGAGCATCGACTTCGGCCGCCCGGTGCGCGGCCTGCGGACCCGCTGGTTCTCCGGCCGCCTCGACCTGCGGGTGCTGGCCGTGTCGGCGGTGCTGTTCCTGGCCGCGGTGCTGCTGGCGACGGTGGCCCTGACCCACGGCGACTACCCGCTGACTCTCCACCAGGTGTTCGCCGCGCTGGCCGGTGGTGGTGACGACCCGTTCCAGCACACCGTCGTGATCCGCTGGCGGCTGCCGATCGCGGTCGCCGCCGTCGTGTTCGGCGCGCTGCTCGGCATCGGCGGGGCGATCTTCCAGTCCCTCACCCGCAACCCGCTCGGCTCCCCCGACGTGATCGGCTTCGACGCCGGCTCGTACACCGCCGTCGTCGTCGCCATCCTGCTGTTCGGCACCGGTGACTACTGGACCGTCGCCGCCGCCGCGGTCGCCGGTGGACTGGCCACCGCCCTCGTCGTGTACCTGCTGGCGTACCGGCGCGGGGTCCAGGGTTTCCGCCTGATCATCGTGGGCATCGGCGTCTCGGCGATGCTCGGCTCGGCCAACGCCTACCTGATCTCCCGCGCCCGGATCGAGGACGCGATGACCGTCGGTTTCTGGGGCGCCGGCTCGATCACCCGGGTCTCCTGGCCGCCGATGGTCCCGGCACTGCTCGCCGCGGCCGCGATCGGGACCGCCGCGGTGCTGCTCACGCCCGCACTGCGCCGCCTGGAACTCGGCGACGACGCCGCCGGCACCCTCGGCACCCGGCCCACCGCCGCCCGGCTCGCTCTGATCGTGACCGGGGTGGCGACCGTCGCCGTGGTCACCGCCACCGCCGGGCCGGTCGGGTTCGTCGCGCTGGCCGCGCCGCAACTGGCCCGGCGGCTGACCCGGTCGGCCGGGGTCAGCCTGCTCGCCGCAGCGGCCATGGGCGCGGCGCTGCTGGCCGGGGCACACCTGCTGTCGTTGCTGATCGCCCAGGCGTACCGGCCGGTCCCGGTCGGGCTGATCACCGTGTGCCTGGGCGGCCTCTACCTGATCCAGCTCCTGATCCGCGAAACCCGCCGGAGGACGACGTGACCGATTCCGATCCCCGCGTGACGGTGCGGGACGCCACCCTCGGCTATGACCGGCGAACCGTCGCCGAACGCCTGACCGTGGACATCCCGGACCGGTCGTTCACCGCGATCATCGGGCCCAACGGCTGCGGCAAGTCCACCCTGCTGCGGGCGCTGTCCCGGGTGCTCATCCCGAGCAGTGGGACCGTGCTGCTCGACGGGCGGGCGATCCACGCGTACCGGGCGAAAGAGGTGGCCCGGCGGCTCGGGCTGCTCCCGCAGACCTCGACCGCGCCGGACGGCATCCGGGTCGCCGACCTGGTCGCCCGCGGCCGGGCCCCCTACCAGAACCTGATCCAGCAGTGGCGTGCCACCGACGAGGCGGCGGTCGCCGCGGCACTGGCCGCGACCCGGCTGACCGACCTGTCCGGGCGGCTCGTCGACGAACTGTCCGGTGGGCAGCGCCAGCGGGTCTGGGTGGCGATGCTGCTGGCCCAGGACACCCCGATCATGCTGCTCGACGAGCCGACCACGTTCCTGGACATCGCCCACCAGTACGAGCTGATGGAACTGTTCCGCACCTTCCACCACCAGGGCAAGACCATCGTCGCGGTACTGCACGACCTCAACCAGGCCGCCCGGTACGCCGGCCACCTGATCGTCATGCGCGACGGCCGGATCGTCACCACCGGGCCCCCGGAACAGGTGATCACCGCGGATCTCATCGAGACCGTGTTCGGGCTGCGCGCCCTGGTCGTGCCCGACCCGGTGACCGGCACCCCGTCGGTCGTCCCCCTCGACCCGCGCACCGCGGGCATCACCCCGACAGGAGCCCACGATGAGCATGCGTGACCTGCCCCGATTCAGCGGCCCGAACCGCACCGGGGAACTCCGGCTCAACTACCTCGACCGTCTCGCCCGGCGCGAACTGCGGGTCGCCCGATGCCACGACGTCACCCCCCGCTACCGGCGCGTCGTGCTCACCGGAGAGGACCTTCAGACCGGATTTCCGTACGCGGTGTTCGCCCCCGATCACGTCCGCGTCTTCTTCCCGCACCCGGAGACCGGCGTGCTCGTCGCCCCACGGGAGACCCCGGACGGCTGGGTCAGCGACGGCGAGCCGATCCACCGCGACTACACCGTCCGCGCCTGGGATCCGGCACGGCACGAGCTGACCCTCGACTTCGTACTGCACGGGCACGGCGTGGCCAGCCGGTGGGCGGAGTCGGTCCAGCCCGGTGATCAGCTGGTGGTGAACGGGCCCAGCGCCAACTGGCTGCTCCCCGAGGACTGCCCCCGGTACCTCGCCCTCGGCGACGAGACCGCACTGCCGGCGATCGCCCGGATCATCGAGGAGGCCCCGGCCACCGCGCACGTCACCGCCCTGATCGAGATCGCCGGGCCGGCTGAGGAACAGGACCTGACCGGGCCGGCCACCCTCGACCTGCACTGGATCCACCGCGGTCCGGGCAGTCTGGAGCAGGGCCTGCGCGCGTGGACACCCCCGGTCGACGTGGCCGGGTTGTTCGTCTTCGCGGCCGGGGAGACCAACGCGCTCAAACCGATCCGCCGCTACCTGCGCAACGATCTCGGCCTGACCCGGGACCAGATCGTCGTCGACGGCTACTGGAAGCGGGGCGTGGCCGACTTCGATCATCACAATTACGAGCTCGATGACAACTGAACAAGGGTGGTTCGCGGCCCCGTCCAGCCCGGGAGCCACTCCGCGGCTGCGGGTCGACGCATCCGTGTCACCCGCCGGGCTGACCCGCGCGATCATCGTCTCGGTGCGCGGGTACGCCCTCGGTGGCGCCGCCCTGCGTACCCTCTACAACGTCACCGCGGTGCTGCTGCCGGTAGCCGTGGGCCGCCTGATCGACACGGTGGTCGCCCCCGCCGCGGCCGGTGCCTCCGCCGGCGCGATCGCCGTTCCGCTGGCCACCGGGACGGGCACGCTGATCGTCCTGTACGCCCTGATGAACATCGGTTTCCGCTTCGGCGGCCGGCTGGGCTGGTACGGCGTCCAGCGCTCCCGTTTCGAACTGGCCCAGCACACCCTGGACCGGATCCTGCGCGCCGCCGGAAGCCCGGCCCCCGGGCACCCGCCGGGCAGCCTGCTGTCGCTGGTCACCTCCGATGCCGGGCGGGCCTGCCAGGCGGTGTATGTCGCCGTCTATCCGCCCGGCGAGATGGTCGGCCTGCTGGCCGCGGCGGGTGTGCTGTTCTGGATCCATCCCCTGCTCGGGGCCGGCGTCGTGCTGGCGCTGCCCGCCGTGCTCGGCCTGATGCACCTGGCCGCCGGGCCGCTCCGGCGGCGCGGCCGTGCCGAACAGGCCGGGCTGGCCGACGCCGCCGGAGCCGCGGCCGACCTGGTGACCGGATTCCGGGTGATCCGCGGACTGCACGCCCAGCACACCGCCGCCGCCCGTTACCGCCGGGTCAGCCGGGACGCGCTGCGGGCCACCCTGTCCGCCCGGGACGCCGAGGCCGCGTTCGACGGTGCCAGCGCGGCGATCGGCAACCTGTTCGCGGCCGGGGTGACCGTCGCGGCGGCGGCCCTGGCCTTCGACGGGCAGGTCACCGCCGGGCAGCTGGTGATGGTCGCCTCGATCGCGGTCACCCTGATCGGCCCGCTGGACGCGCTGATCGGCGCGCTCGGCTCGATCTGGGCGACCTCCCAGGCCTCCGCGGAGCGTCTGCTGGCCCTGCTCCGCGACTACGGGGGCACGGAGCAGGGCGAGCAGGCCCGCCGCGCCCCCACGATCCGGATCGGGCCGGCGGAGTTCGTCGTCGCCGACCTGCTGCCGGCCGACCGCACGGCACTCGCCGACAGCCTCCGGGGGCGGGCCGGCGTCCTGGTCGCGCCGCACGCCCCCGGTCTGCTGCCCGGGACCGTGCTGGACAACGTCCGGGCCACCGGCGGCGAGCCGCTGCCGGCCGATACCGCCCGAGCCGCCTTGGCAGTGGCGGCGCTGCCCGAGACCGAACTGCCCGGCGGATACGACACCGTCACCGGGTACGGCGGCCGGCGGCTCTCCGGCGGCCAGCGCCAGCGCGTCGCCCTGGCCCGCGCGATCGCCGCCGATCCCGGACTGCTGATCCTGGACGAGCCCACCACCTCGGTCGACGCAGTCACCGAGCACGCCATCGCCGCCGCCCTGCACGCCCACCGGCGCGGCCGGGCCACGCTGGTGCTGACCTCCGCCCCGGCGTTCCACGCGGTCGCCGACCGGATCACCGCCGGAGCCGCCGATGCCTGAGATCCCTCCCGCACCACCGGTGGCCGGGGCGCTTCCGGTGGCCGGCGCGCGTACCGTGGCGGGCCGTCTGTGGCGACTGCTCGCCGGGCGCCGTCCGGCGCTGGCCGGGGTCGCGTCACTGTTCCTGGCCGAAGCCGGGCTCGCCCTGGTGTTTCCGCTGGTCATCGGCGACCTGGTGGACGCGGGCGGGGCGGGCCGGGGCGTACCGGACGGCTTCGTGGGACAGGTCGCGCTGCTGGGTGGGACCGCGGTGGCCGCCGCCGCGGTGGCCTGGCTGGCCACCCGGACGCTGGGGCGGCTGGCCGAGACGGTGGTGGCCGAATTGCGGGAGGAGTTCGTCGAGGCGGCACTCGACCTGCCCCGGGCCACCATCGAGGCGGCGGGCACCGGTGACGTGGTGACCCGGGCCTCCGACGACGTCGCGCAGATCTCCGGCACGCTGCCCGACGTGTTGCCCCGGCTGTGTGTGGCCGGCCTGACGATGGTCCTGGTCGCGATCGGCACGGCCACTCTGAACCCGTGGTTCCTGGCCGGATTCGCGGTCACCGTTCCGTTCTACGCCGCCACCGTACGCTGGTATCTGCGCACCGCCCCGGGTGTCTACGCCGCCGAACGTACCGCCGAATCCGCTCGTGGCCATGACGTCCTCGGCACCTTGACCGAGCTGCCGACGGTGACCGCCCACCGGCTGGCGGCACGTCAGCTGGCCCGGATCCGGGACGCCGCGTGGCGGACCGTGGTGTGGGCGATGCGCACCCGGATCGTGCAGAACCGGCTGTTCGGCCGGCTCAACGTGATCGAACTGATCGGCTTGCTGGCCGTCCTCGGGATCGGTGTGCGCCTGGCCCTGTCCGGTGCGGTGACCGCCGGTGCGGTGACCGCCGCGGTGCTGTTGTTCCTGCGAACCACCACGCCGATCGGCGAACTGCTGTTCCTGATGGACGAGCTGCAGTCGGCGATGGCCGCGCTGGCCCGGCTGACCGGTCTGCCCCGGCCCGCCCCGGCCCGGCCGGAGCCCGAGCGGGACGGCCCACCGGTGGAGCTCGACCGGGTGGGTTTCGCCTACCGCCCGGACCGGCCGGCGCTGTCCGCGATCTCGCTGCGGATGGCGCCGGGCGAGGTGCTGGCGGTGGTGGGCGCGACCGGTTCCGGCAAGTCGACGCTGGCGGCGCTGATCGCCGGCGTGTACGAGCCGTCCGCCGGCACGCTGGTCCGCCGGGTGCCCGCACACCGGATCGTCACGGTCACCCAGGAGGCGCACGTGTTCGCCGGTACGGTGCGGGACAACCTGACCATGGCCGCCCCCACCGCCACCGACGGCGAGGTGACCGCGGCTCTGCGCCGGGTGGGCGCGGACCGGTGGGCCGGTGAACTGCCGGACGGTCTGGACACCCGGGTCGGCGCCGGCGGCCGTCCGCTGACCGCCGCGCGGGCGCAGCTGCTGGCCCTGGCCCGGGTGGTGCTGGCCGATCCACCGCTGGTGGTGCTGGACGAGGCCACCGCCGAGGCGGGCTCGGCGGACACGGTGCGCCTGGACCGGGCGGCCGCGGCGGTGGTGCGGGGGCGTACCGCGGTGGTCATCGCGCACCGGCTGTCGCAGGCCCACGCCGCGGACCGGATCGTGGTGCTGGCCGGTGGCCGGCTGGTCGAGGCGGGCACCCACGACGAGCTGATCGCGGCCGGTGGCCGGTACGCGCGGCTGTGGGCGGCATGGCGGCCGGCACCCGGGTAGGCGCGCCGCCTCACGCGGCGCACCTACCCGGCGGTACTCAGTCGTGGACCGCGGTCACCGTGCCGGCGGCGACCGTCCGGTTGCCCTCCCGGACCGCGAAGCCGAGCCCCACCTCCAGGGCGATCGGCTTGCCCAGCGTCACCCGCACCTCGTCCAGGGTGTCACCGGGCATCACCAGGTCCCGGTCACCCAGGTCCATCCCACCCGGCACGTCGGTGGTGTGGAAGTAGAACTGGGGCCGGTAGTCGGCCGCGAACGGCGTGTGCCGGCCGCCCTCAGCGCTGGTCAGGGCGTACATCCGGGCGGTGAAGACCTGGTGCGGGCGCACGCTGGCGGGCGCGGCGAGGACCTGGCCCCGCTGCACCTGCTCGCGCTTCACCCCCCGCAGCAGGACGGCGGCGTTGTCACCGGCCTGCGCCGACTCCAGCACCTTGCCGAACATCTCCAGCCCGGTGGCGACACTCGTCACCGTCGGGCCCAGGCCGACCACCTCCACCGGCTCACCGGCGCGCAGCTCACCGCGCTCCACCTTGCCGGTCACCACGGTGCCGCGGCCGGAGATGGACAGCACGTTCTCGATCGGCATCAGGAACGGCTCGCCCAGCTCGCGCGGCGGGATCGGCACGTACTCGTCGACCGCCGCGAGCAGGTCCCCGACCGACCGCACCCAGCGCGGGTCGCCGTCCAGGGCCCGCAGCGCGCTGACCCGCACCACCGGCACCTCGTCACCGGGGAAGCCGTACTGCGAGAGCAGCTCACGGACCTCCAGCTCGACCAGGTCGAGCAGCTCCGGGTCGTCCACCATGTCGCTCTTGTTCAGGGCGACCACCAGGTACGGCACCCCGACCCGCCGCGCCAGCAGCACGTGCTCGCGGGTCTGCGGCATGGCCCCGTCCTGCGCCGACACGACCAGGATCGCGCCGTCCACCTGCGCCGCCCCCGTGATCATGTTCTTCACGTAGTCGGCGTGGCCGGGCATGTCGACGTGGGCGTAGTGCCGGGACTCGGTCTCGTACTCGACGTGGGCGATGGTGATGGTGATGCCCCGCTCGGCCTCCTCCGGGGCCTTGTCGATCCCGTCGAACGCGACGAACCGGTTGGCCACCGGGTCGCGGTCGGCGAGGACCTTGGTGATCGCGGCGGTCAGGGTGGTCTTCCCGTGGTCGACGTGCCCCATCGTGCCGATGTTGAGGTGCGGCTTGTTGCGGACGAACCGGCTCTTGGCCATGGTCTTCTCAGTCCTCACTGGATCCTCACTGGATGCGAGGCATAGGTGTCACACGTCCGTCGCCAGGCGGGGCGTGTCAGAACCCGGGCAGTGCGCGGCCACCCTTCCCCGGGGTTCTGCTGCCGGTGGGGAAGGGTCAGAGTCGGGTATCAGCGCCGGGGAACACGCACACGGGAGCCACCGCGAGGGGCAGCTGCAGACCGGGCGTGTACATGGTGAGCACGTTAGCCCTCAACCACGAACCCCGCGATCGAATTCCGGCGTGCCCCGGGATCACCGCCGTACCGCGTCCGCCCGTCTCGTCCGGGACGGACCGCCGCTCCGCCGGAGCGGTCCCCTGGTGCAGCCCGTCAGGTCGCCGCGGTGATGCCGGGGAGGGACTGGACGGCGGCGATCAGGCGGCCCGGTGGGACCGGGTCGGACCAGTTGGGGCGGACCTCGGCGAAGCGGACCACGCCGGTGCGGTCGACGACCACCGCGGCGGCGAACGGCAGGACCGAGCGGCCGGTGCCGAGGACCACGTCGGCGCCCGGGTTGCCGAAGCCGATGTTGAGCGCGTCGATCAGCACGTGCCGCGGGTCGGAGGTGACCAGGTAGCCGAGTTCCTCGCGGTGTTTGACGGCGGCCAGCCGGTTCGGGGCCTGCGGGCTGACCGCGACCAGGTGGGCGCCGAGCCGGTCCAGTTCGGGCTGGAGGTGGCCCTGGTAGGAGCGGAGCGCGGCGTCGCAGGCCGGGGATCCCGCGTAGCGGACGAAGACCAGCACGAGTGGTCCGGTGGCGAGCAGCCGGGCCGGGTGGACCGGGCCGAGGTCGACCTCGTACAGCGGGTGCGGCGGCAGCCGGTCCCCGGCCGCAACCATCCGTTTCCAGATCGCGTTGCGGTCGAGGAGCTGCTGGAACGCCTCGTGGTCGACACGTCGCAGGTCATGCACGGTCGTCATCGTCTCTCCAGTCGTCAGGGTGCGCCCATCATACCCATTAAACCGGTAGGAGATGTAGGTTCAGGCGGGCACGGTCGGGCGGCTCACGTCCCAGTGCTCGACGATCAGGCCGTCCTCGAAGCGCCAGATGTCGACCACGTCCTCGGACGGGCCCTCCGGCGGGATCAGGGTGTAGTGGGCGACCACGAACCGCGCGTCCGCGATGACGTGCCGCAGGTCCAGTTCGGCGCCGGCGATCGGCGAGCCGACGATGAACTCGATCCAGGCGTCCCGCCCGGCCGGGGCACCCGGGGTGTGCGACACGAAATCCGCCCGGATGATCTCGCGCAACACCTCGACATCACCGGCGGCGAAGCGGCCGAAGGCGTCGAGAAACCGTCTCTTGTTCTCTTCCGCGACATCGATGTCAGTCATGTCCCCACCGTTGCACCGGCGGGCTCCGCTGTCGAGGTTCCTAGCATTGATCGAATCCGGACGTGCCGGTTTTCGCCGATTCTGTCCGGACGGCCGGTCGCGGTGCGCCCGGACGGTCAATAAACCCTCCCGGACCCCCACCGGCGGGCGTTTCCCTCGGGCTATCCCCTGCGCTCTCCGACCACCGAAAGTACGTTTTTCAACGGCGCGATTCCGTGCACTTTCTCATCACCTTTCAGGAGGCACACCATGCTGAGCGCGTTCACTGCCGGAACCATGCTGCTCACCTCCCTGGGCGGGCCGGCCGCCGGATGGCACAGCGCCCCGCCACCCGACCACATGACGATCGGGGTGGTCGCGGCGAACGGCTCCGGCTGTCCGAAGGGCACCGCGGTGGTGTCGGTGTCGCCGGACAACAAGGCGTTCACCGTCGCGTACAGCCAGTTCGTCGCCCAGGTCGGGCCGGAGGCGAAGGCGACCGACTTCCGCAAGCAGTGCCAGCTCGCGCTGGACGTCAAGGTGCCGGAGGGCTACACCTACGCGGTGGCCGGCGCCGACTACCGCGGATACGCGCGGCTGGAGAAGGGCGCCTACGCCACCGGTACGGCGTACTACTACTTCCAGGGCGAGTCGCACACCACCAGCAGCCGGCGTCAGTTCGACGGTTTCATGGATCAGGACTGGCAGATCAGTGACAAGGTGGCGATCCAGTCGATGTCGTGGCTGCCGTGCGGCGAGAAACGCTATCTCAACATCAACACGGAACTGCGCGTGCAGGCGCCCAAGGCCCCGAAAGGCACGACCAGTTTCATCACCATGGACTCGTCCGACGGCAATCTGGAAACGGTCTACCGGGTGTCCTGGGCGAAGTGCCCGGGCTGACGATTCAGCGCGGGCGCACCAGACCGGCGTTGAACGCGGCGATCACCAGCTGGGCGCGGTCGCGAGCGGACAGTTTGGCCAGCAGATGGGTGATGTGCGTTTTCACCGTCTTCACCGCGATACCCAGAGCGAGGGCGATCTCGTCGTTGGCGAGACCGTTTCCGATCAGCGCGAGAACATCCACCTCACGCTGGGTCAGGTCCCGCACCGCCCCGGCCGGGCGCTCCGGCCGGGGCGCGGCCACATAGTGCGCGATCAGCCGGGTCAGGATCGACGGCGCGAACAGCGACTCGCCGCGCCCGGTCCGCCGCACCGCGTCGACAAGCTCCTCCGGCGGCGCGTCCTTGAGCAGAAACCCCGACGCTCCCGCCTGTAATGCCTGGTAGACGTACTCATCCAGCTCGAACATGCTGAGCACCAGGACCCGGGTGCCGCCCAGGACCGGGTCGGCACAGATCCGCCGGGTCGCCTCCAGGCCGTCCACGCCAGGCATCCGGACATCCATCAGCACCACGTCCGGCTGGGTCGCGCGGGCCCGCAGAACCGCCTCCGCGCCGTCCCCCGCCTGCCCCACGACGGTCAGGTCCGGTTCGTGGTCCAGGATGACCGCAAGGCTCTGCCGGAGCAGTTTCTGATCATCAACAACCACGATCTTCATTGGGTACGCCCACCGTCCGGTATCCGTGCCGACAGGCGGAATCCACCGTCCACCGGTTCGGCCAGCAGCGTGCCACCCAGGCTGCCCACCCGCTCCCGCAACCCGGCCAGCCCGTGCCCCGCACCCGGCACCGGGCGCCAGCCCCGGGCCGGCCCGCCGTCGGCCACCGTCACCACCACGTGCCCACCGTCCCGGCGCACCCGCACCGTCACCTCGGCCGGACCCGCGTGCCGGGCCACGTTCGCCAGGCCCTCCCGCACCGTCCGGCAGACCGCCACCTGCACCCCCGGCGCCACTGCACCGAGCGGCCCGGACTCCAGCACCGCGCGCACCCCGGCGGTCCCGGCCGCCCGGACGATCTCCGGCAGCGTGTCCAGGCTGTCCGCCGGGGCGAGTGGCACCGCGTCCGGCTCGCGCAGCACGGTCAGCATCCGGCGCAGCTCGGCGGTGGCGTCCCGGCTGGTCCGCTCGATGTCGCCGAGCGCGGCCCGGACCTCCGCGGGCTCCCGCAGATAACGGCCGGCCACCGCCCGTACGGTGATCAGGCCGAGTCCGTGCGAGACCAGATCGTGCAGGTCACGGGCGATCCGTAGCCGCTCGGCGAGGACCGCCTCGGTGGCCGCCCACTCGGTGAGGCGCCGCTCGTACGCCAATCGGTCGGACCGCCACCGGCGCACCGCCCAGGCCGCCGCGGTGACCGCGACCAGGCCGATCACCGCGGGCAGGATCCGGGCCGCCGGGCCCTCCGCGCCGACCGTGCACAGCAGTAGCAGCAGCACTCCGGCGAACCCGCCGACCACCGGGACCGTGCGATTGCTCCAGGACGGCCGGGAACGCTCTCTCACCGCGCCGACACTACTTCTCAGACCTGGGTCCTAGACCGGCACCGAATTCGGACCGTGGTCCGATGTGGGCGGCCGGGGGCGGCGGTTGACTGGGCGCATGATTGTGATCGACGGCCTCACCCGGGTCCGGGGTAAGACCCGGATCCTGCACGAGGTGACCTTCCACGCCCGGCCGGGGCGGGTCACCGGCTTCCTCGGGGCCAACGGGGCGGGCAAGACCTCCACCCTGCGGCTGCTGCTCGGGCTGGACCGGCCACAGGCCGGCACCGCGCTGGTCGACGGGCGGCCCTACGCCTCCTGGGACCGGCCGCTCACCGTGGCCGGTGCCCTGCTCGACGGCAGCGGGGCACACCGGTCCCGGACCGCCCGCGCCCACCTGCGCTGGGTCGCCGCCAGCAACGGGCTGCCCCGCCGCCGGGTCGACGAGGTGCTCGAGGTGGTCGGGCTCACCGGTGACGCCGGCAAGCGGGCCGGGCGCTTCTCCCTCGGCATGAGCCGGCGGCTCGGCCTGGCCGCCGCCCTGCTCGGCGATCCCCGGGTGCTGATCCTGGACGAGCCGATCAACGGGCTGGACCCGTCCGGGATCCGGTGGACGCGCACGTTCCTGCGGGAGGCCGCCGCCGAGGGGCGCACCGTGCTGCTCTCCAGCCACCTGATGGGCGAGCTGGCCGAGACCGCCGACGACGTGGTGATCATCGACCGTGGCCGGGTGGTCGCCGACGGCACCCTGGCCGAGGTGGTCGCCGGGCATCCCACCCTGGAGGACGCGTTCCTCGCCCACACCGCCGGGGGCGGTGCCTCGTGGTGAGCCTGGTCCGGGCCGAGCTGCTCAAGCTGCTCGGGCTGCCGACCGCCCGGGTGGGCCTGCTGCTGGCCGGCGTGATCGCCCCGGTGCTGGTGCTGGTCAACGCGGCACCGGTCCGGGAGGCGATCGCGGACGGGAGCTACGGGTTCACCGATGATCTGGCGTACAACAGCCTCCAGATCGTGATGCTGGGCGCACTGATCCTCGGCGTGGTCGCGGTGAGCAGTGAGTTCACCCCGGCCGGGGAGGATTCGCCGGGCGGCCGGCAGCTCACCACCACCCTGCTGGCGGCGCCCCGGCGGGGGCGTCTGGTGGCGGCCAAGGCGATCGTGCTGAGCGTGGTGGTGATCGTGCATGGGGCGCTCACCATGGCACTGACCGTCTGGCTGACCGAGATCGAGCACGGCGGCACCTATCCGGCGGCCGAGCCGGCCCGGCTGGCCGGGATGCTGCTGGACTGGGTGCTGCTGGGGCTGCTGGCGTTCGCGCTGACCCTGATCTTCCGCAACGGCATCGTCACGCTGACCCTGCTGATCGTCAACGCCGGAGTGATCTCGGTGTCCTGGCTGGTGATGAAGGTGACGCCGCTCGGGGCCTATCTGCCGGACATCGTCGGCAAACACATGTATCTGGAGGACTTCGGCGACGTCGAGATCGCCCCGCTGACCGCCGGGCTGGTGATGACCGGGTGGGTGGCGGCGCTGCTGGTGCTCGCCGTCCGGCTGTTCCAGCGGAGGGAGGCGTGACCGGGGCTCTCCGCGCCGAGGTGATCAAGCTGATCACGCTGCCGGCGCTGGCCGTCACCGCCGTGCTGATCTGGGTGGCCACCGGGCTGCTGCGGCTCGCCGATCCGCCCGGCGGGGTGCTGGCCTACAGCCAGGTGGGTGTGCTGGTGCTGGGGGCGCTGGCGGCCGGGCAGGAGTTCCAGGGTGGCGGCCAGATCCGGGCCAGCCTGCTGGCGGTGCCCCGGCGGACGGTGCTGATGGTGACCAAGTTCACCGCGACGGCCGTGGTGGGCGGGGCCGTGGCACTGGTCGCGGCGGGGCTGGCCGGGGAGCCGCGAGGGGCCGGGCGACTGCTGTCCGACCTGCTCCTGGCGGTCGGCGTGGGGTTGATCGTGCGGCATCCGATGGGCGCCACGGGGGCGCTTCTCATCGGGTCCCAGATCGGTCTCCCCCTGGCCCGCCCGCACCTGCCGGCCGGGGTGCTCGCGGTGCCGCCCTGGGCATGGACCAGCATGATCATCCTGGTCGCGGCTGTGGCGCTCCAGCGACGTGAGGCATGAGTCTGGTGGACCCTTGACGGACCGTGGTTTCATGCGGGCGAGCACGGGGCCCACCCCCTTCGTGTGCGTGGTGTTCACGCGCATCACCCCGTGCTGTCACCAATAGGAGTCATTTCGATGGCACAGCGCCCCTCACTCGCGGAAGTCCGCGAGCGCACCTATAAACGCCGGGACGCCTGGTGGACGGTGTGGCTGGTCGACCCGTTGGCCGGCCCTCTGGTGCGCCTGGTCGCCCCGTGGCGGTGGGTCACACCCAACCTGCTCAGTTTCGGGGCCTTCGTGCTCGGCCTCGGCGCCGCCGCCGCGTTCTGGCAGGCGGACTATCCGTGGCTGCTGCTCGGCGCGCTGCTCTACCACCTGGCGTTCGTGCTCGACTGCATGGACGGCAAGATCGCCCGGCTGAACGGGACCGGTTCGCTGTTCGGCCAGTGGCTGGACTACGTGTTCGACCGGCTCCGGGTGCTGACCTGCGCGCTCGCCATGTTCGGCGGGCAGTGGCACAAGACCGGAGAGACGTATTTCCTCTGGCTCGCCACGCTGGTGATCTTCCTGGACATGTTCCGCTACCTGAACGCGCTGCAGATGCAGAAGGTCAAGCTGAGCATGAAGGAGCGGATCCTCGAGGCGACCGGCACCGCTCCGGTCGACTACGTGGAGGAGAGCGACGAGGAGACCCCGGTCGGTGCCGAGCAGTCCAACAGCATCGACGTGCACGGCGATTTCAAGACGAAGTTCAGCGCTTTCGTCCGCGTCCGCAACTTCCTGCTGCGGCAGCGCATCCGTGCCCACGTGTTCAGCGGCATCGAGTTCATGATGTTCGTGTTCATCATCGGCCCGGTGACCGGCCAGATCGCGATCGTGACCATCGGGTCCGGCGTGCTGCTGGTGGCGTTCGAGGCTCTGCTGGTCTTCAAGCTCTGGACCACCACGAAGACGTTCGCCCGGCGCCTGGCCAAGATTCAGCAGAATCAGGCGCCCGCACTGGTCTGACGGTCTCCTCCGACGTTCACGGCGTCCGTCCCCGAGGGGACGGACGCCTCTTCGTTTCCGGACCGTCCGGGCGGTTTGTCCTTAGACTTGCCCTTAGGCCCTGTGTGGTGGGTCACAGGAGGGTCTACGCTTCATGCAGTGGATCACATGTGGTCGACGCTCCATCGCCCGGACACCGAAGGAGAACGATGCTCAACGTCACGAACCAAACGGCCCCGAACATCGCACCGTCCACCGCGCACCTGGTGGCCGAGCTGGGAAGGATCCGCCAGGTCCTGGACGTCCTGCCGCTGCCCGACGAAACCGCCACCAAGTCACATCAGGAACTCGCGGAGACCGAGGTCGCCCTCCTCGAACCCGACCCGGACCGCCGCCGCATCACCGGTTCGATGGAACGCCTGACGCTGGTGCTGGCCGCCTCCGGAGCGCTGGACCACGCGGGGCGCGCACTGTCCGAGCCGATCGGAAGCATCGCCGACTGGCTCGGCGACAAGGGCCAGACGATCCGCCAGCTGCTGGGCTGACATCCAGGCCCGATCCCCAGCTCCCGGATCCGGTTCCGCTCCCCCGGATCCGGTTCCGCTCCTTGCGGTGGCTCACTTCTCCATGAGAATCGCCTTCAGCACCGCCTGAATGGCGCCGGGGCGGCTTGCGCGGGACCGCCTCCCGGGATGATCTTGGAGGGTTGGCACTAGTTCTGGTGTTGTTCTCGCCAGCTGATCGCTTACGGTCATACCGCGCGCGCGCGAACGACCCGCCCAGCCGAGATCTTGGAGGATTTGCCACCTTTTCGAGTCTGGTTCTCGACTGACTGATCACTTGCGGTCAATCTCTCGCGTGGGCGACCCGCTCAGCAGAGATCTTGGGGGATTTACCACCGTTTCCGGTGGTAAATCCGCCAAGATCGGCCCGCGCGGCGCCGGAAGGCGGACACTCGCGCAAGATCGGCAGCGCGGCGCCGGAAGGCGGACACTCGCGCAAGATCGGCAGCGCGGTGCTGGAAGGCGGACACTCGCGCAAGATCGGCCAGCGCGGCGCTGGAAGGCGGACACTCGCGCGGGGAATTGACCGCGGACGGGCCAGCAACCCAGAGGAAGACTGTTTCCGGTCGTACATCCCCTAAAATTGGCTAGGGCGCGATCTATTTGAGCGAAATGTGACGATAAATCGGGCGCGGAGAACGTCAGGCTTTCAAGGACGCGTTCGCGGGCACGAAGTCGGCTTCGCCGACTACCGCTGGTGTGATCGCCACGGGTGTGACCGCGCTCCTACTGGTAGCGGCCGGCTACAGGGTGACCAGGCCGGTCATTGCCAGGAAAGTGGCTGAACCGGCCAGCCAGACCAGGGTGAAGGTGGCGGCGAAGGCTGCCCAGTAGCCGCCCGCCGGTGCGCCGATCCGGTCGGCCTGGCGGGCCCGGCGGGCTACGGCGGGTGCGGCCAGTAGGCCGAACAGGGTGGTCAGCAATATCACTGGCACCAGCGACGGCACATGGCTGGATGGGCGCTGCGGTGGCGCGGGCATGTGGTCCGGTGCGACGTGGGACAGACGGTTGCCGCGGGACGGCGTCGCGAACGGGCGATCACCACCGGACAGCCTCACGGATGGGTGGCCACCACCGGACGGTGTCACGGACGGGTGGCCACCACCGGACGGTGTCGCGGACGGGTGGCCGCTGCCTGACGGAGTCACGGACGGGTGGGCGCGGCCGGACGGCGTCGCGGTCGGGTGGGCGCCGGACATGTGGCGGGACCAGGTGTCTGTGGTGAGGTTCGTCATCGGGGTTCCGATCGGCGGGGAGCGCGACGGGGCTTAGCCGGTTGGTCGGAAAGTGGCCGGAATGGGTTCTACGGTTCCGGCATGACAGACAGCACAGGCGGGATCGTCCTGGTGACCGGGGCTACCGGCAATGTGGGGCGGCCTCTGGTGAATGCCCTGCTGGCGGCGGGACATCGGGTTCGGGCGCTGACCCGGGATCCGGCGCGGGCGGATCTGCCGGCGGGGGTCGAGGTGGTCGGCGGGAATCTGTCGGACACCGCCGGACTGGCCGCCGTGTTCGACGGGGTACGCGCCGCTCATCTGATCACTTTCGGTGATGACTACGCGCCACTGGCCAACGGGGTGGAGATCGCGGCGCTGGCGGGGAGGGCCGGTGTCGAGCGGGGTGACCGTACTCAAGGGGGATCTCGGCCGGAGCCCGCTGGAGGAGGCGATCGCCGCGAGCGGGCTGGCCTGGACCGGGCTCGCGCCGGTGGAGTTCATGTCCAACACCCTGGAGTGGGCCGCGTCGATCCGGGCGGAGGGTGTGGTGCGGGCGGGGTTCGCCGGGATGCCGAGCACGCTGGTGCATGACGGCGACATCGCGGCGGTGGCTGCGGTCGCGCTCACCGAGAACAAAAGCAACAAACAACGCACCGAACAGGGCGGCGGAAGCGGCTCGGAAGCGGCCGGCGGAAGCGGCGCGGGGAAGGGCTGTGGAAGCGGCGCGGGCGAGGGCGGCGGAAGCGGGTCGGAAGAGGGCGGCGGAAGCGGGTCGGAAGAGGCCGGCGGAAGCGGCTCGGAACAAGGCGGCGGAAGCGGGTCGGAAGAGGCCGGCGGTGGCCGAGGGAGCGGCCGGGAGTACTGGCTGACCGGGCCGGAGGCGCTCACCCCGCCCGAGCAGGTCGCGATCATCGCCGCGGTGCTCGGGCGGGAGGTCCGGTTCGTCGAGTTGTCCCGGGACGAGGTGGTCGCCGGGTGGCGGGCCGACGGGTACGGGCCGGAGGACATCGAGTTCTTCCTGGCCATGCGGACCGACCCGCCGGCGGCCGGCTACACCGTGCTGCCCACCGTCGAGGACGTGCTGGGGCGGCCGGCCCGCACCTTGCGCACCTGGGTGGCCGAGAACCGGTCAGCGTTCGACTGATATCGGCACCACGTCGGGGCCGCCGAGACGGGCGGCGTCGGCCGTCTCGTCGTCCTGCTGCTGCTGGGAGGCGCGTTCGGCTTCGACCCGCAGCCGGTAGTGCTCGACCTCCCGGTCCCGTTGCGCCTGGGACCAGCCGAGGACCCGGCCCATCAGGTCGGCGGCGTGCGGGGCGGCGACGACACCCCGGTCGAAGGTCTCGATGGAGATCCGGGTACGCCGGGTGAGCACGTCCACCAGGTGTCTCGCGCCTTCGGCGGCGGCCGCGTAGACGAACTCGGCCCGCAGGTAGTCGTCGGCGCCGTCGATGGGCCGGCCCAGTTCGGGGTCGTCGCGGATCAGGGCGAGCAGGTCGTGGGTGAGGGAGCCGTAGCGGCGGAGCAGGTGTTCGACCCGGGCCACGTGCAGGCCGGATTCGGCGGCGAGGATGCCGCGCCGGTTCCACAGGGCGGGCCAGCCGTCGGCGCCGAGCAGGGGGATCCGGTCGGTGACGGAGCGTGGCACGGCCCGGCCGAGGCTGTGCACGCAGGCGTCGACGGCGTCCCGGGCCATCACCCGGTAGGTGGTGTATTTGCCGCCGGCGACGACGACCAGGCCGGGGACGGGGCTGCTGACCGAGTGTTCCCGGGACAGCTGGGAGGTGGACTCGGATTCGCCGGTCAGCAGGGGGCGCAGGCCGGCGTAGACGCCTTCCACGTCGGCGCGTTCGAGCGGGGTGGCGAGCACCTTGTTGACTTCGGTGAGCAGGTAGTCGATGTCCTTGGCGGAGGCGGCCGGGTGTTCCTTGTCGAGGGACCAGTCGGTGTCGGTGGTGCCGACGATCCAGTGCCGGCCCCAGGGGATGACGAACAGGACGCTGCGTTCGGTCCGCAGGATGAGACCGGTCGACGATCGGATCCGGTCACGCGGCACGACGAGATGAATTCCTTTGGAGGCGCGTACGTGGAACTGCCCCCGCTCCCCCACCAGTGACTGGGTGTCGTCGGTCCACACCCCGGTCGCGTTGATCACCTGCTGGGCCCGGATCTCGTACGGCCGGTCGTGTTCGAGGTCGGTGACCCGTACGCCGGTGACTCTTTCGCCCTCACGCAGGAATCCGGTGACCGCGGCGCGCGTGGCGACCTGGGCCCCGTAGGACGCCGCGGTCCGGGCCAGGAACATCGTGTGCCGGGCGTCGTCGACCTGTGCGTCGTAGTACTGCAACGCGCCGACCAGGGAGTCCTTGCGCAGGGCGGGGCAGGCTCGCAGTGCTCCGCGCCGGGTGAGGTGCCGGTGGCGGGGCAGTGAGCCGGACAGTGCCATGGTGTCGTAGAGGGTGACCCCGGCCCCGGCGTAGAGGCGTTCCCAGCCGCGGTGTTTGAGCGGGTAGAGGAACCGGACCGGGCGGGCCAGGTGCGGGGCGAGCCGTTGCAGGATCAGGCCGCGTTCCCGCAGCGCCTCCCGGACGAGTGCGAAGTCGAGCATCTCCAGGTATCGCAGGCCGCCGTGGATGAGTTTGCTGGACCGGCTGGACGTGCCGGAGGCGAGGTCGCGCGCCTCGACGAGGCCCACGGTGAGTCCCCGTGTGACCGCGTCGAGCGCGCAACCCGCCCCCACCACTCCCCCACCGATCACCAGGACGTCGACTTCTCTGGCCGCGAGAGAGGCCAGGGCGGTTTCCCGGTACGAAGGAGAGAGTTCTGTCATGGTCAGTCCACATCCACCCAGTCGAGGGTCCGCTGCACCGCCTTCTTCCACTTGCCGAAGCCGGTGTCCCGCTGTTCGGCCGACCACTGTGGCTGCCAGCGCTGCGATTCGTTCCAGTTCTCCCGCAGCTCGTCGGTGTTCTTCCAGAAGCCGACCGCCAACCCGGCGGCGTACGCGGCCCCCAGCGCTGTGGTCTCGGCGACGACCGGGCGGCTCACCGGCACCCCGAGCACGTCGGCCTGGATCTGCATGCACAGGTTGTTGACGGTGATCCCGCCGTCGACCTTGAGCACGTCCAGGGTGACGCCGGAGTCCTGGGCCATCGCGTCGACCACGTCCCGGGTCTGGTAGCAGATCGCTTCCAGGGTGGCGCGGGCGATGTGCGCGTCGGTGTTGAACCTGGACAGGCCGACGATGGCGCCGCGGGCGTCGGAACGCCAGTAGGGGGCGAACAGGCCGGAGAACGCCGGTACGAAGTAGACGCCACCGTTGTCGTCGACCCGGGCGGCCAGGGATTCGCTCTCAGCCGCCGAGTTGATGATGTGCAACTGGTCGCGCAGCCATTGGACGGCCGAGCCGGTGACCGCGATCGAGCCTTCCAGGGCGTACACCGGGGCGGCGTCACCGAACTTGTAACAGACCGTGGTGAGCAGGCCGTTCTCCGAGCGTACGAGATTGGTCCCGGTGTTGAGCAGCATGAAGTTGCCGGTCCCGTAAGTGTTCTTGGCCTCGCCGGGCGCGAAGCAGACCTGGCCGACCGTGGCGGCCTGCTGGTCGCCGAGGTCTCCGGTGATCGGCACGTCGCCGCCGAGCGGGCCGCTGACGTGCACGGTGCCGTACCCGTTGGGGTCGGACGACGGCCGGATCTCCGGCAGCATCTGCCGGGGGATGCCGAAGAACCCGAGCAGTTCGTCGTCCCAGTCGAGGGTCTCCAGGTTCATCAGCATGGTGCGGCTGGCGTTGGTCACGTCGGTGACGTGGTTGCCGGTGAGGTTCCACAGCAGCCAGCTGTCGGTGTTGCCGAACAGCGCGTCGCCGCGTTCGGCCGCCTCGCGCACCCCGTCGACGTTCTCCAGGATCCACTGGATCTTGCCGCCGGAGAAATAGGTGGCCGGTGGCAGCCCGGCCTTGCGCCGGATCACGTCGCCACGACCGTCACGATCAAGAGCGGAGGCGATCCGGTCGGTACGGGTGTCCTGCCAGACGATGGCGTTGTAGTACGGCCGTCCGGTCCGTTTGTCCCACACCACTGTGGTCTCACGCTGGTTGGTGATCCCGACCGCGGCCAGATCGGAGGCGCTCAGGTTGGCCTTCTGCATCGCGGTCCGGACCACGGTGACCGTGCGGTCCCAGATCTCGATCGGGTTGTGCTCCACCCAGCCGGCCCGCGGCAGGATCTGCTCGTGCTCCAGCTGATGCCGGGCCACCTCGTTGCCGCCGTGATCGAAGATCATGAAACGGGTGCTGGTGGTGCCCTGATCCACCGCTCCCACGAAGTCAGCCACGGTTCGCCTCCACGTTCGTCTCGTCATCCGGGGCCGGAACGCGACCCGGTTCCGGCGGTTCCGCCGACGGCAGGAACCGTCCGATCAGAGTCTGGTACAGCCCAGCGCCCACGATGCCACCGATGATCGGCCCGACTATCGGGATCCAGAAGTAGAGATACCCTGTCTGGTCGCGGAACGCCCCCTCATAGCCGGTCAGGAAACTGGCGAGTCGCGGGCCGAAGTCACGGGCCGGGTTGATCGCGTACCCGGCGTTGGTGCCCCAGGCCATCCCGATCGCCACCACCAGCAGGCCGATCACCACCGGGCCGAGGTTGGCGACCGGTGCCGTGTTGTCGGTGTCGGTGAGGGCGAGGATGACGAAGAGCAGGATGGCCGTACCGATGATCTGGTCCCGGAAGGCGCCCCACTCGCCGACCGGGAGGGTCCCGTTGCCCGGCAGCGTCGAGAAGACGCCCTGGGTCTTGATCCCCAGCTCGGGGTCGGCGGCCCGCAGGACCTCGGTGTAGTTCCAGCGCACCAGCAGCGCGGCGACGAACGCGCCGAGCGTCTGGGCGAGTGCGTAAGGGGCCACCTTCCGCCAGGAGAAGCCCTTGAAGACGGCGAGCGCGATGGTCACCGCCGGGTTGAGATGCGCGCCGCTGATCCGGGCCGCGACGTAGACGCCCAAGGTGACGCCCAGGCCCCAGGCCCAGGCGATGCTGTCGTGATCTCCGATGCCCGCGGCGGCCACCTGGGCCACCACCCCGACACCGAAGAGGATGAGGATCATCGTGCCGGCGAATTCGGCCGCGAGTTCCCCGGCGAGTCCGGGAACTTTGAGTCGTGAAGCCATGCTCCCTCCCTGGATAGATGCCTTGGACGCTAGGGAGGGGGCCGAAAGGCGGCAATGAACACCGGTCGGCATTGTCGAACATCAGCGATGGTTGTTCGCGACGGTGGAGACCATGCGATCCGCCCAGGAAGTCCGTCTGTCCAGGTCGGTCGCAAACAACCATCGATCACAGCGCGACGTCACACGGTGGCATAGAGTCCGAAACATGCCCGGAACCGTGCAGTCGATCGAGCGAGCGGCCGCGATCCTGCGGACCCTCGCCGTCGGGCCGGGCCGTCTCGGGCTCAGCGAGATCGCCCGCACCCTGGACCTGGCGAAAGGCACCACCCACGGCATATTGCGTACGCTGCAACTGGTCGGCTTCGTCGAACAGGACCGGGTGTCCGGGCAGTACCAGCTCGGTGGCGCCCTGCTGCACCTCGGCACCAGCTTCCTGGACATCAACGAACTCCGGTCCCGGTCGATCAACTGGGCCGACCCGCTGGCCGCGCGCAGCGGTGAAGCCGTCCGGATCGGGACCGTCCTCGAAGGCCGCGCCCTCGTCGTGCACCACGTGTTCCGGCCCGACGACACCTTCCAGACCCTCGACGTCGGCGCCCTGCTCCCGCTGCACGCCACCGCCCTCGGCAAAGTGCTGCTCGCCTACCGGGCCGGCGGCTCCAAACCCGACCTGGAGGGCTACACCCGGCTCACCCTCACCGAGCCGCGCGCCCTGGCCGGCGCGCTGGAGCGGGTGCGCGAGGCCGGATGGGCGTACGAGGTGGAGGAATTTCTGCTCGGGCAGGCCGCCATCGCCGCGCCGATCCGGGGGTACGGCGGGCTGGTCGTCGGCGCGATCGGGGTGTCCGGGCCGGTCGACCGGATCTGCGACAGCCGGTACCGGCCGGAACCCCGCCTCATCGGCTACGTCCGGGACGCGGCGCGGGCCATCTCCCGGGATCTGGGGGCGACCCGATGACCGAGAAGTACGTGGTGTCGATCGATCAGGGCACCACCTCGACCCGGTGCATCGTCTTCGACCGTCGGGGGCAGCTGGTGTCACTCGCCCAGCAGGAGCACAAGCAGTATTTCCCCAAGCCCGGCTGGGTCGAGCACGACGCGATGGAGATCTGGCGCAACGTGGAACGCCTCGCTCCGCGGGTCCTGGAGCGGGCCGGGATCCGATTGGAGCAGGTGGCCGCTCTGGGCATCGCCAATCAGCGGGAGACCACCGTCATCTGGGATCGCCGGACCGGGATCCCGGTCGGGCGGGCGATCATCTGGCAGGACACCCGGACTGATGCTCTGGTGCACACTCTGTCCGGCTCTCCCCTCGCGTCAGACATTTCAGACATTTCTGGATTGCCGTTAGCGACGTATTTCTCCGGGCCGCGGCTGCGGTGGATGCTGGACCACACACCCGGGCTGCGGGATCGGGCCGCACGCGGTGAGGTGCTGTGCGGGACGATGGAGACCTGGCTGATCTGGAACCTCACCGGCCGGGCCCAGCACGTCACCGACGTCACCAACGCCAGCCGCACCATGCTGCTCGACGTGCGCGCCCTTGACTGGTCGCCGGCCGCCCTCGACTTCTTCGGCATCCCCCGCGCCATGCTGCCCGAGGTCCGGCCGTCGATCGGCGGCTTCGGCACCGCCACCGAGGCGTTCCCCGGAGTACGGATCGGGGCCGCGCTCGGTGACCAGCAGGCCGCCCTGTTCGGACAGACCTGTTTCACCCCCGGCGAGGCCAAATGCACGTACGGCACCGGCAGTTTCCTGCTCCTCAACACCGGCACCGAACTGGTCCGCTCCGAACACGGCCTGCTCAGCACGGTCGCCTATCAGATCAACGGCGAGCCCGCCGCGTACGCCCTGGAAGGCTCGATAGCGATCACCGGCTCACTGGTCCAGTGGTTCCGCGACCAGCTGGAGCTGATCTCCAGCGCGCCGGAGATCGAGACCCTGGCCCGCACCGTCGCCGACAACGGCGGCTGCTACATCGTGCCCGCGTTCTCCGGCCTGTACGCGCCGCACTGGCGCAGCGAGGCCCGGGGCGTGATCGTGGGGCTGACCTCGTACATCACGAAGGGTCATCTGGCCCGTGCGGTCCTGGAGGCGACCGCCTGGCAGACCCGCGAGGTGGTCGACGCGATGAACACCGACTCCGGCCTCACCCTCACCACCCTGAAGGCCGACGGCGGGATGACCGCCGACAACCTGCTGATGCAGATGATCGCCGACGTGCTCGACGTGCCGGTGGTCCGCCCCCTCGCGGTGGAGACGGTGTCGCTGGGCGCGGCGTACGCGGCCGGCCTGGCCGTCGGTTACTGGCCGGACCTGGACGGCCTGCGCCGCAACTGGCACATAGCCGGCCAGTGGATCCCCGCCATGGACCCGTCCACGCGCGACGCCGAATACACGAATTGGCGCCGGGCCGTGCAACGCACCCTGGACTGGATCCAGCCCGGCTGAGCCCACGGCCGCTCAGGCGGCGCTGAGCACCCGCGGATCGGCGCGGCGGAAGCCCTGACAGTGCCCGCACACCATGTAGTAGCTGCTCGGCTTCACCGGGAACAGCGGGATGAAGAAGAGCGTGAACTTCGTCGTGCGCTTCAGAATCTGCTGCGGCGCCTGCCAGCCACACACCTCACAGTTCATCAGACGCGTCCCGGCCAGGTGGTCCTTGCTCCGCACCCCGAACAACACGAACATCCTCGCGCCTCCCTCTTCCTCCCCCAAGGTTCCCACCCCGGCACCACTCACACCCGCCCGGTGGATGACAATCGCCTACAGCCGATCGAGGTGGTCTGACCGGCGGACGGCGGTGGCCCCCGCACGGCCGGACGAGGCGCGGCCGCACCGCACCCGGGAGCGCCTTCGGCGGTCGCCGTTCGTCACGACCCGGGCCCTCGTCCGGGCTGGGAGTTTCTTCCGATGTGTTCGGGAGGGGCCACTCGGTACCGTCGCGGAAGGCGGGAGAGGGGCGGGCCGTGGGTGGATGTCCGGAAGATCTCATCGTCACCACGGTCCGGGCCGGGCCGGGGGACACTCTGGTGCGGGTGATCGGCGAGCTGGATGTGCGTACCACGCCGGTGCTGTCGCTGGCCCTGTGGGCCGCTGTCGGTGAGCGGCCGGGGGCGCCGGTGCGGCTGGACCTGGCGGGGGTGTCGTTCTGTGATGTCGCCGCGCTGCGGGCGCTGCACCTTCTCGGGCCGGAGCGGCTTCGGATCGTCGCCGCGCACCGGGCGGTGGACACCGTTCTGCGGTTGTGCGGGATCGGCACGTTCCTCGGGCACACCGCGGGGGCACCGGCTGTTCGGCCGACCCCCACGGTGAATGTGCGCCGGCGGCCGGGCGGCCCATGATGGAGAGATGGCCCTTCCTCCCGACGGTAGGCGGATCGCGGCCGAACTGGTCCGGGTCGCCGCGCTGCCGGGTCCCGCCCAGGTGCGGTCGGATGCCCTGATGGAGGCGCTGCGCCCGGTGCTGCGGCACGACGCGGCCTGGGTGAGCCTGCTCGATCCGGAGCGCTGGCTGCAGCAGCCGGTGACGGTGACCGGATATCCGGAGCGGGTGCGCCGCCATCTGACGAGTCCGTCGTTCATGGCGGAGGTGGAGCTGGTCGGCATGCACCGGGGCCGGCGGCCGATCCGGGTGGTGGACTCGCCGGTGCCGGCTTCGGAGCTGGAGGTCTGGACCGGGTATTTCGAGCCGGCCGGGTTCGGTGAGGGGGTGTCGATTCCACTGGTCACCGCGGACGGGCGCTATCTGGGGCTGCTGGGGGCGCACACCGAGTCGGCGGTGCCCGCCGCTGATCCGGTGCTGGATCTGCTGGTGTTGCTGACGCCGCTGATCGCGCACGTGGTGGATCCGCTGCGGCGGCTGTCGGTGCTGGCCGGGATGGTGCGGGGTGCGACGGCCGGGGTGGTGCTGACCGGGGCGGGCCGGACCGAGGAGTTGCCGGGCCTGCCCGGGTTCCGGACGGCGGGGGTGGATCCGGCGGCCCTGAGCCTGGTGGGCTCGTTGTTGACGCCGGGCCGGTCGTGGGCCAGCTTCCTGGTTCCGCGAGAAGACACCAGCCCCGGGCTGGTGCAGGTGACCGCGCTGGCCTGCCCGCCGGAGCCGCCGGGGCACCACCGGTCGCTGGTGCTGCTGGGCCCGCCGCCAGAGACCTACGGCCTGACCCGGCGCGAGTTGCAGGTGCTGGGCCTGCTGGTGGAGGGCCGCAGCAACGCGGCGATCGCGAGGGCGCTGCGGATCACCGCCCGGACCGCGATCGGCCATCTGGAGCACATCATGCTGAAGCTGGGCGCCGAGTCGCGGACCGCCGCCGCGGTCCGGGCCGACCGGCAGGGCCTGTACGTCCCGGTGGGCCTCACCCGATGACCGTGCCGCCCGGCCTTTCCCGAGACGTCCCGGTGGGCCTCACCCGATGAGGGCCCAGACCATCTTGCCGGTACGCGTGGGCAGCGCTCCCCAGGTGTGCACGGCCGCGTCGACGATGCGCAGCCCGTAGCCGCGCTCGCCGAAGACCTCGACCGGTTCGGGCCGCATCCGGGGTGGTTCGGTGGAGCCGTCGATGACCGCCAGGTGCAGCCAGGTGCCCCGGCCACGCCGGGAGATCAGCACGTCGATCGGGGTGCCGGCGTGTTCGGCGGCGTTGAGGACGAGTTCGGAGACGACCAGCCGGGCGCGGGCCAGGTGCGGGTGCATGCCCCATTCCTCGCAGGCGAGGGTGACCACGTGCCGGGCTCCGGCGGCGGCCCCGTTGGTCGGGGGCAGGTGCAGGCGGACCCGGTCGAGCATGGGCCGGCGGCTGGCCAGGAAGGACCGGGCCAGCGGTACGGTTGCGAACGCCGGGACCAGCCGCCGGGCGGTGTGCCCGTCGAGCCGGGTGGCGAGGTCGGTGCCGGGTGGCGGGCAGGCGGCGATCCGCACCGGCGGGTCCATCCGGTCGCCGGTGGTGGCGGCGGTGACCCAGAGCGGTGCGCTGATCGCGCCGGGATCGTGGAGACCGCGCAGGTCCAGCAGCAGCCCGGCCGGGTGGTGGGCCAGACACTCGTTGATCAGGCCGAAGGTGCGCAGCCACAGCTGCCGCTCCCAGGTTCCACGCACGGTGAGGTCGACGACCCAGGTCTCGTCGTCCACCACCGCTGCGACCGATGAGCCGGACATGTCTGACGCCTCGCGACTTTCCGGAACGTTTCCAGGAAACTATCCGGGCGCCGCGCTCCTGCCAATCGCCGTTCGGGTGTCAGCCCACCGCACCGGTGAGGCGGGCGACGGTGCGCTGCCGGATGGCGTACCCGTGTCTGGCGGCATCGCGCAGGTGGGCGACGAGCGGGGACCGGGATCGGCGGGCCCAGGGGACGGCGACCTCGGTGGTGCCGTACTTCTGCTTGTAGCTGTTGCCGCCGACGAAGTCGAACTCGGTGACACCGTGTTGCCTGGCCCACCGCATGGCGTACCAGATGAGGGTCTCGTTGGGTCGCAGGTGCTGGTGTTCGCGGTAGCTGGCGCCGCCCCAGAAGTACATGGTCCGGTGGTACCAGGGCAGCAGCGCGGTGGCGATGCAGTGGCCGTCGGCGTCGCGGGCGCGCAGCAGCAGCAGGCGGCCGGCCGGGCCCAGGTGACGGATCAACGACCGAACTCTTTCCACCGAATAGGTGGGTACCAGATTCTGTTTGGCGAATACGTCCCGCAATTGATCGTAGAATTCGCCGGCGAATGCCGGATCGGCGGGTGCCTCCTCGATGACGACGCCCGACTTCTGCGCTTTCCGGATGTTGCGGCGGCAGGCGCTCGCCATCGCGCCGAAGAGGGTGTCCTCGTCCGGATTCAGGTCTATCACGGCGGTCGGCGCCGCGTCCCAGGCCAGTCCGAGGCCACCGAGATCGGCGGGGGTCAGTCCGCGGTCGCGGATCTCCAGGTGGGCGGCGCCGGCGTCGTGCCGGGCGAACGGCAGCAGAGCCTCCAGCGCGGCACGCCTGCTGACCTCGGGCTGGAGAAGGAAGCCCAGGTAGGAGGTGGTTCAGCCGGCCATCGGGCTGCCCAGGATGCGCACGCCGAAGCGCCTGCTGAGCAGGCCGGTGAAGTGCCCGACGGGCTGTCCGCCGTCGGTGACGGTGGCGAGCAGCGGTTCGGCGCGCTGGCACTCGGCGACGAAGTTCAGCCATTCGGGAGTGTGGAAGATCAGCCGATCCGGGTAGGTGGCCCGGTCCGCCCAGAGGCCGGCGCCCGGCTCCACCCGATGCAGTCGCAACATGTTGGGTCCCCGATCGAATTATGGCCCGACGGGCACGATGATGCTCAACCGGAAGTCCATTCCACAATAAGCCGATCAGGCCGAATTAATTGACGTGAATAATACTCGCGTTCCTTATGACAATTGCTACTGACGGACCCGCTCACACATTTGCGAGGGTTGGTGCAGAGCCGCGGGGCGTTGCACCGTGGCCGCGATCCGATCATTGAGCGGGAGGGTGCTGATCGCATGCAGACGGCGATCAAACGACGCCTGAACGAGCTGGGCCTGCGCAGTCGCCTGCGCGCCCGGCCCCGATTGCAGGGCCGCGTCCTGGCGCCGGCCGGGCTGCGCAGACGGCTGCCCACCGCCCCGGGCCTGTTCTTCCCCTTCTACCATGACGTCCCCGCCGAGTACGCCGGTGACCTGCGCCGTCATCTGCGCGCCCTGCTGCGGATCGGCCCGATGGTCTCCTGGGACGAGTCGCTGCGGATCCTGGCCGGCCGGGTGCCACTGACCGGCCCGGTCTTCTGCCTCTCCTTCGACGACGCGCACGCGACCTGGCGGGACGTGGCCGCCCCGGTGCTGCTGGAGATGAAGGTCCCGGCGATGTTCTTCCTGACCTCCGGACTGGTCGGCCGGCCCGGCAACCTGACCTGGCAGGACTGCCGTGACCTGAGGTCCGCCGGGTTCGGCTTCGGCTCGCACACGATCACCCACCACCGGCTCGCCGATCAGGACGACGACACCGCGGCGCACGAGATCACCGGCTCCAAACAGGAGATCGAGGACGAGCTGGGGGTGGAGATCAAGGACTTCGCCGCGCCGTACGGGCACCCGGCGGTCGATTTCCGGGATCGTGACGTGCGGGTCGCCGAGCGGGCCGGGTATCGCAGCTTCTCCACCACCCTGCGCCCGGCGATGCACGCGGGCGACTCCCCGATGTGGATCCGCCGGCAGGGACTGCACCCGGCCTGGCCGATCATGGCCGTGAGGACGCGGGTACATGACTGACACACGCATCTGGCTCTCCCCGCCCGACGTCAGCGATCTGGAACGCAAACTGCTGCTGAAGGCCTTCGACTCGAACTGGGTGGCCCCGGCCGGGCCCGATCTGGACGCGTTCGAGCAGCAGGTGGCCGAGCGGGTGGGCGTACGGCACGCGGTGGCTCTGAGCAGTGGCACCGCCGCCCTGCACCTGGCCCTGATCGCGGCCGGGGTGCGGCGCGGCGACACCGTGCTGGTGCCGTCGTTCACCTTCGCCGCGACCGCGAACGCCGTGGTCTACCTGGGCGCCCGGCCGGTCTTCCTGGACAGCACCCCGGAGAGCTGGAACGTCGATCCCGACCTGGTGGCCGAGGAGCTGCGGATCCGGTCCGGGCAGGGCCGGCTGCCCCGGGCGGTGATCGCCGTCGACATGTACGGGCAGTGCGCCGACTACGGCCGACTCCTCGAAGCCTGCGACCGGTACGGCGTACCGCTGATCGAGGACGCCGCGGAGGCGCTCGGCGCGACCTACCGGGATCGGCCGGCCGGGTCGTTCGGCCTGGCCGGGGTGTTGTCCTTCAACGGCAACAAGATCATCACGACCGGTGGCGGCGGGATGCTGGTGACCGACGACAGCCGGGTCGCCAAGCAGGCCCGGCACCTGTCCACCCAGGCCCGCGAACCGGTGCCGCACTACGAGCACCGGACGGTCGGCTACAACTACCGGCTCAGCAACCTGCTCGCCGCGATCGGCCGGGGCCAGGTGCAGCGCCTGCCCGAGATGATCGGGGCACGGCGCGCCACGTTCCGGTTCTACCAGGAGTCGCTGCCCGGCCTGGAGTTCATGCCGATCGCCGGGTACGGCACCCCCAACCACTGGCTGACCTGCGTGCTCGCCACCGACGAGGGGCAGCGCGACCGGATCCTCGGCCACCTGAACGCCCACGACATCGAGGCCCGCCCGGCCTGGAAGCCGATGCACCTGCAACCGGTCTTCCAGGACTGCGTGATGCGCGGCGGCCCGGTCTGCGCCGACGTCTTCCGCCGTGGGGTCTGCCTGCCCAGCGGGTCCGCCCTGACCGAGCACGACCGGGCGCGGGTCGTCACGGCGGTCCGTTCCGCGCTGGAGGCCTGAGCATGCGGATCGTCTACATCCACCAGTACTACTGCAACCCCGGCATGGCCGGCGGGATCCGCTCCTACGAGCAGGCCCGCCGCCTGGTCGCGCGCGGGCACACCGTCGACGTGATCACCACCGACATCACGCCGGGCACGCGCGAACTGGGCTGGCGGACGACAGTCGACGACGGCATCACCGTGCACTGGTTCCGTGTTCCGTACGACAATCACATGTCCTTCGCCCGCCGGATCCGGGCCTTCGCCGAGTTCATGGTGGTCGCCGCGGCGAAGGCCGCGCGGCTGCGGGCCGACCTGGTGTTCGCCACCAGCACCCCGCTGACCGTGGCGGTGCCCGGGGTGATCGCCGCGAGACTGCGCCGGGTGCCGTTCGTGTTCGAGGTCCGCGACCTGTGGCCGGAGGTGCCGATCGAGATGGGCGCCCTGCGCAACCCGGTGCTGCGCGGCGTCGCCGGCGGCCTGGCGAACTTCGCCTACCGCAACGCCAGCGAGGTGATCGCCCTCTCCCCCGGGATGGCCGACGGGGTGGTGGCCCGGCGGCCGGGCACCCCGACCACGGTCATCCCGAACGCCGCCGACCTGGACCTGTTCGCCGTCGGCCCGGAGCGGGTCCGCGCCTTCCGGGCCGGGCACGACTGGCTCGGCGACCGGCCGCTGCTGGTCTACACCGGCGCGCTGGGCGTGGTGAACGGGGTGGAGTACCTGGTCCGGGCCATGCACACGGCCACCAAGGTGGACCCGGACCTGCGGTTCCTGATCGTCGGGCACGGCAAGGAGTGGGAGCCGACGAAGTCGCTCGCCGCCGAACTGGGCCTGCTCGGCACGGTCGTGCACATGTGGGAGAAGGTGCCCAAGTCGGAGCTGCCGGTGATCCTCGGCGCGGCCACCATGTCCAGCAGCACGGTCCGCCCGATCCCCGGGCTGTGGAACAACTCGGCCAACAAGTTCTTCGACGCCCTGGCCGCGTCCCGCCCGATCGCCATCAACCACGGCGGCTGGATGGCCGACCTGCTCACCGAGACCGGCGCCGGCCTGGTGCTGGACCCGGCGGACACCGAGAAGGCCGGCGCCGAGCTGGCCACGCATCTGCGCGACGAGCGGTGGCTGGCCCAGGCCCGCGACGCCGCGCACCGGCTGGCCGTGGAGCAGTTCTCCCGCGACCTGCTCTTCGACAAGTTCGAGGCCGTCCTGCACCGGGCGGCACCCGACATCCAGCCCGCCCACCTCTGAGGGGGAACGTCAGCGTGGAACTCCGTGCCTATGTGCGGGCCTGCCGCCGTCGATGGCTCTGGCTCGTGCTCCCGGTCCTGGTGGCGATCGCCGTCGCGGCCGGTCTCACCATGGCCGGGGCGCCGGGGCACAGATCGTCGATGGTGCTGTTCGTGAGCTCCGGCAACAGTGATCCGGACGCCGGGGCGCGACGGCTCAACTCGTACATCGCCCTGCTCACCGGCCCTCGGGTGGCGCAGGCGGTGGTCGACCGGATGGGCCCGGAGATCACCACCGAGCAGGTGCAGAAGAGCCTGTCCGCGCAGGTGCGCGAGGGCACCGACCTGCTGGAGATCGCCGCCACCGACCCGTCCGCGGAACGCAGCAGGCAGATCGTCACCACCGCCGCGTCGGTGCTGGTCGGCCTGGCCCGGCAGATCGGGGCACCGGCCGACCCCCGGGACGGCCCGGCCCCGCAGATCTCCATCGTGCAGGACGCGGTCACCGTCGAGGACCCCAGCGACCTGGGCCGCAACATCGGGTTCGCCGCCGTACTCGGGCTGCTGCTCGGGGCGGTCGCCGTGGCGGCCCGGGAGGCCGGGGCGCGGACCGTCGCGGAGGAGGACGACCTGCGCCGGCTCGGCCTGGACACGGTCGGCACCATCTCGATCGGCGGCCGGTCCCGCGACACCCACCCGGACCAGGCTCTCGCCGAGGCGTTCCGCCGGCTGCGCAGCCTGCTGCCGGTGCTGGCCGACCCGCTGAGCACCAGCATCCCCCGCAAGGGGCAGTCACTGGTCCTCACCGGCGCCGGCCGCAAGGAGGGCACCACCGCGGTCACCTGCGGCCTGGCGATAGCGATCGCCGAGACCGGGGCCCGGGTGGCGCTCGTCGACGCGAACATGCGCACCCCCGGGGTGGGCCGCTACCTGGCCCTGGACAGCGCGCCCGGGCTGGCCGAGGTGCTGGCCGGGACGGCGAGGATGCCGGACGTGCTGCAGAGTTCACTCGGCGGCCGGGTGACCGTGCTGCCCGCCGGGGAGCACGCGCCGGACCCGGGTGAGCTGCTGGCGTCGCCGCGGCTCAGCGCCACCGTCCGCACCCTCACCGAGCGCTACGACATCGTGCTGGTGGACGCGCCCGCCCTGCACGGGGTGGCCGACGCCGCCGTGCTCGGCCAGGTGACCGATGGAGCGCTGCTGGTGGTGCGGGCCGGGCGGACCCGTACGGCGGAGGTGGAGAAGTCTCTTGATCTGCTGAAACGGGTCGGGGCCAAGCTGGCCGGGGCGGTGCTGAACGCCCTGCCGCGCAAACTGCCGGCCGACGGGTCATGGCAGGGCGAGGTCACCGGGTCGGACAGCCCGGATCTGGTGTTCGGGCTGGATCCGGCGCAGGAGCCGAAGATGGACGACACGTTCGTCTCGCTGCCGCCGGTGGGCACCGCTCGCGGGCGGGCCCAGGTCTCCTCGCCGCCCGAGGTGCCGGCTCAGCCGGAGGTTCCCGCCAAGCCCGGGGTTCCCGCCAAGCCCGAGGTTCCCGCCAAGTCGGAGGTTCCGGGTCAGCCCGAGGTGCCGGCTCAGCGCGACCGGGACAAAAAGGACGCAGAGGAGCAGCAGCACAGTGAGTGAGCTGCGGGTCCGGGGTCCGGAGAAGACCGAGGAGGACGGCCCACGCCGGGGCGATCCGGTCGCCCTGGTGGGGAAGGTGGTCCGCGAACCGTCGGTGCAGCTGCTCGCCTCGCAGGTCCTCACCGGCGGGGTGGCGATGGCCGCCAACATCCTGATGGTCCGGTCGCTGACCCCCACCCACCGGGGTGAGGTCGCGCTGATGCTGCAGGTGGTCTACCTGGTGACCCAGGTGCTGCTGCTGGGCACCGAGCGCAGCTTCGTGGCGACCTACCACAACGTGTCACCGGCTCCGGCGGTCCGCGCGTACGCCCGGCTGCTCGCCGTACCGGCGCTGGTCTTCCTGCTCGGCGCGATGGTGTGGCAGCTCGCCGCGCCGCACCGGCTCTCCCCCGGCCCGCTGATCATGGCGATGCTGGCCTGGTTCGCGCTGATCGAGGCGACCAGTCTGGCCACCCGTTCGATCGCGATCGCGGTCGGCCGGGTGCGGGACTTCCTGCTGGCCCGGGTGATCGAGGCGCTGCTGCTGCTGGCGATGCTGGTCGGGCTGTACGTGACCGGCGCCAGCCATCCGGAGATGTGGTTCCTGGCGTACCTGATCGCCGGGGCCACCCCGACCCTGATCTATCTGTGGATCTGGCTGCGGCTGCCGGTGCCGGCCGGCGCCGCGCCGGTGGCCCGGGAGCAGAACCGGCGGGTCCGGCGGGAGGGGCTGTCGCTCTTCCCGGCGGCGATCTCCAACATGGCGATGCTGCGGGTGGACCGGCTGGTCATCCCGGCGCTGGCGTCCACCGCGGCGCTCGGCCACTACACCGCGGTGGCGACCATGACCGAGCTGCTGGCCTGGCCGATCCGGGCGTACGCCGACTCCCGGCTGGGACGCTGGCGGGCCTCGCACAACGACGGGGCGTTGCGGGCCGGGCCGATCGTGGTGTTCGCCGCGCTGTACGTGCTGGTCGTGGTGCCGCTGGTGGCCGGCGGGCTGTATCTGCTGATCGAGCCGTTGTTCGGGCACGAGTACGCGGACGCCAAGGTGGTGGTGCTGCCGCTGGTGGTGGCGGCCGGGCTGTACGCGGTGTCCCGGGTGAGCCTGGGCCTGCTGATCGCGAAGGGCCACGGTGGGCTGGTGTCGGCCGCCGAGATCGCCGGGTTCGTGGTCTCGTTCGCGGCGTACGTGCTGCTCATCCCGAAGATGGGGATCCTCGGTGCGGCGTACGGCTCGCTCGCCGGGTACGGCGCCTGCCTGGTGTTCAGCATGGTGGCCAGCCGGATGGTGGGCCGCGGGCTCGGCGGGGCGGACCACAAGTGAAGGCTCCGGGCCTGCTCCTGATTCTGGTCGCGATCGGTGGCCGGTACACCCTCGACCGGGCCGGATTCCTGGAGCTGGCCTGGGTGGATCTGCGGGTGATCGGGCTGGTGATGGCGCTGGTGGTGTTGACCCTCGCCTACCCGGCGCGGCCATTCGCCGGAAATGTTCCGGAGGGCTGGCTGGTCGCCGCCGTTCTCTTCTTCGTCTTCCAGATCGCCTCCGCGCTCTGGGCCCCACCGGCCGCCCGGATCGGCCCGCAGGTCCTCGACCTGGTCCTGCTGATCATCCTGGTGCTGGCCTTCTACCGGTACGCGACGAGCGACCCGGAGACCGTCGTCCGCTTCACCTTCCAGCTGCTGTTCGTCACCGCGATCGTCTACGCCCTCGCCGCGATCTTCATCAGCGGGCCCGGCGAGCAGGGCCGCTACTCGGCGTTCGGCGGCGGCCCGAACGTCTTCGCCCGGATCGAGGTGCTCGGGGTGATCGCCGCGATCGCCCTGTTCATGCTGACCGGGAAGAAGTGGCCGCTGCTGGTGATCCCGCTGTTCCTGCTGGCCACCGTGCTGTCCGGGTCGCGGGGCACGCTGGTCGCCGGGGGCGCGGTGGCCGGTGTCGCCCTGCTGAAGCTGCGCCGCCGGCTCAGTGCCGCGGCGGTCGGCGCGGCCGGGGCGGTGGCGGTGATCGCGGTGGGGGTGATCTGGGTGCTGGCCCCACCCGAGTTCACCGATCTCTTCCAGGAGAGATTCGTTGAACAGACCGTGCAGGAACAATATCTCTCCGGGCGGACCGACATCTGGATGGCCGCCCTGCGCATGTTCGCCGACCACCCGCTCGGCGGGTCCGGGCTGGACGGGTTCTACGGTCTGATCGGGGTCAATCAGGCCGTCGAGTACCCGCACAACTACCTGCTCGCGGTGGCCGCCGAGGGCGGGCTGGCCGGGCTGGCGCTGATGACCGCGTCGATCGTGCTGTGGACCCGGATCGTCCGGGGTGGCGGGAACCGGCCGCAGCTCACCGGGCTGGCCGTCGCGGCGGCCGTCTTCGTGGCGCTGAGCAGCCTGTTCTCCGGTGACTACTACGACTCCCGGCTGGCCTGGATGTTCGCCGCGATGGCCGCGGCGGCCGCGCTGGTGCCGCTCTCGTCTCATCACGCGGCGCCCCGGCCCCTGGTCGGTGTGCGATGAGGCGGCGCACGATCCTGATCGCCGGCCTGGGTGGGGTGGCGGTGGCGGGCGCGGCCGGGTTGCACCTGGTCCGGGCCTCCTCCGAGGACGAGGCCGATCTCCTGCCGATGCCGGCCGAGCCACCCGCGATCGAGGAGGCTTCCAAGATCAAACCGGTGTCGCACTGGACCGCGGTCTTCATGAAGAGCTGGGACTTCGCCCTCGGCAACGCCACCGGACTGAGCCGCTCCACCGACAGCCGGGACCACTACGACCTGGCGTACGACGTGGACGCCTGCACCGCCATGTTCCGGGCCACCGGGCAGCATCGCTACCTGGACCGGGCGCTGACCTGGATGGAGAACACGGTCGCCACCGCGGTCCCGTCCACCTCGCTGGCGAACAGCTCGTTCCGGGACCGCTTCCACGGCTGGGGCTCCAGCCGGGCCGGTGGGCGCGGTGACGAGGTGCCGCTCTACGAGAGCTATCTCTGGCGGTACGGCACCAACCTGCTGGTGGCCATGAAGGACCTGAAGGAGCCCGCGTACCGGGCCAGATATCAGCGGCTCCTGGCCTTCGCCGAGGTGAATCTGTTCGACAAGTGGCACACCCGCGGCACCAAGAGTTACCTCTACCGCGAGCGCACCCACATGGCCGCACACTGGGCGCTGATCGCGATGAACCTGGCCCATCTCACCGCCGACCAGGGCCGCCGGGCCCGCTGCGACGCGGTGGTCGACCAGATCAGCACCCGGCTGCGCGAACAGCTGCGCCGCAACCCGGCCGAGCCGACCGCCTGGTTCTGGAGTGACGTCTGGGGCTCGACGAAACGGCCCGGTCAGGACGTCGGCCACGGCAACGCGGTGGTCACCTACGTGGCCGAGGCCCGCGACCGGAACCAGGGCTGGTCGGCGGCCGACATGGCGGCGTTCTGCGCCCTGCTCACCAAGGTCGTCTGGCCCGGCGGGACGACCTATCACGCGTACGTCGACGGCACCGGCACCGACAACGGCTGGTGGTCCGACGGCTTCGTGAAACTCGGCCGCTACGACCCGGCCGTGCAACTGCGGCTGGAGAAACACCGGGTGGTGAACGATCAGTTCGCCGCGAACATGGCGCTCAACGCTCACCTGTTACGAGCCTGAGCCGGAAGGGGCACACATCATGACGGCAATGCTGCTGGAACCGGCGGCTCGCGAGTGGAAGGAGACGCTCCAGCACGTCGGTCACGACATGTACCACGTGCCGGACTACGTCGTCCTCGACGCCCGGCTCTACGGCGGCACGCCTGCCGCGTTCCACTTCGAACGGGAGGGGCGGCGGTTGCTGATCCCGCTCATCCTGCGGGACATCCCGGATTCCGGTCTCAAGGACGCGATTTCGCCGTACGGGTATCCGGGCCCGGTCTCGTCGTCCTCGGACGTCTCCTTCTGGGAGGCCGCCTGCGCCGCCCTCGTCGGCGTCCTGTCTGATTCATCGGTCGTATCAGCTTTCATCCGTCTACATCCTCTCCTTCCCGCGCCGGTGTTGACCTCGCACGGCAAGCTCGTCCACCACGGCGAGACCGTGTCGATGGACCTGACCGTCTCCGAGGACGAGATGTGGAAGCAGACCCGCAGCGACCACCGCAACCACATCAACCGGGCCAAACGGTCCGGCACCGAGATCGTCTTCGACGACTGGGACCGGCTCGGCGAGTGGGTCGAGGTCTACCACGACAACATGCGGCGGGTCGGTGCCACCTCCTACTACTTCTTCACCCGGGAACACCTGGAAGCCCTGCACGACGCGGTCGGCGACCGGATGCACCTGGTGGTGGCGTGCGAGGACGGGGAGGTGGTCGGCGGCAACACCTTCTTCTCGTACGACGGCATCGCCACCGGTTACGTCTCGTCCACCCGGCGGGCCCCGAAACGGTACGCCGACGAGCTGCTCTACGACTCCGTACGGCGATGGTGCCGGCAACGCGGTGACCGCGTCTTCCACCTCGGCGGCGGCAAGGGCGGCGCGAACGACTCGCTCTTCTCGTACAAGGCCGGGTTCTCGCCCAGCCGGCACCCGTTCCACACCTGGCGGGTGATCGCCGACCCGGTCGCCTACGAGCGTCTGGTGCGCGAACGCCGCCCCGGAGCCGATCCGGCCGACCTGTCCACCACCTTCCCCGCCTACCGTTAGGAACCCGTCATGCGGATCACCTGCGTCGGCGGCGGTCCCGCCGGCCTCTACTTCGCCACCCTGGCCAAACTCGCCGACCCCGGCCACGAGATCACCGTCCTGGAACGCAACCCGGCCGGCGTCACCTGGGGCTGGGGTGTGGTGTTCTGGGACGACCTGCTCGACGACCTGTTCAAGTACGATCCGGTCAGCGCGCAGCGGATCTGGGACGCCGCCTACAAGTGGGACGAGTACGAGGTCCGGGCCACCGGCAAACCCGTCACCCACCTCGCCGGGTACGGCTTCAGCATGGGCCGGCACAAGCTCCTGGAGATCCTCGGTGAGCGGGCCGCCGAACTCGGGGTGACCGTCCGGTACGCCGACGAACTCGCCGACCCCACCGCCCTCCCGCCGTCCGACCTGATCGTGGCCTGTGACGGCGCGCGCAGCCGGATCCGCGAGGAGCACACCGAACACTTCGGCGCCGAGGTGGAGATCGCCCGCAACAAGTACATCTGGCTGGGCACCCCCAAGGTGTTCGACACGTTCACCTTCGGTTTCGAGCAGACCCCGGCCGGCTGGGTGTGGTTCCACGCCTACCCCTTCGACGGCACGACCAGCACCTTCATCGTCGAATGCACCCCGGAGACCTGGGCCGCCCTGGAGTTCGACACGCTCGGCGCCGAGGCCGGGTGCGCCCGCCTGCAGAGCGTCTTCGCGTCCCATCTGGACGGCGCACCACTGATCGACCACCGCGCCGAGGTCGGCGGCACCGGCTGGCTCAACTTCCGGCGGGTCACCGCGCAGCGCTGGGACCACGGCAACGTGGTGCTGATGGGCGACTCCGCGCACACCACCCACTTCGCGATCGGTTCCGGCACCAAGCTGGCCCTGCAGGACGCGATGGCCCTGGCCGACGCGATCGCCGCCGGCGACGAGCTGCCGGTCGCCCTGGAACGCTACGAGCACCGGCGCAAAGCCGCGCTCGCCCCCCTGCAGCGGGCCGCGCGGGCCAGCAGTGCCTGGTTCGAGCGGATGCCCGACTACGCCGGGCTGCCCGCCAGGCGGTTCTCCTACGCGCTGTCCAACCGGCGCGGCGAATATCCGACGTGGCGTTACCTGCTCCACATGGCGACACAGAATTCCGTCCCCCGCGCGCTGTTGCGGTGGACGCTGAACGCGCGCCGGTCCAGCCGGGCCAGGCGCCGAGAGACGACCGGTTCCGTGGCGGCGGGGCGGGCGATACCCCATACGGCATGACATTGAAGGGATGACCGATGGCCGAAGGCGCCCTGTTGGAACCCGGCGATCCGGCGTGGGCGGACGCGTTACGGCGTGTCCACCACGACGTCTACCACCTGCCGTCGTACGTGGAACTCGACGCCCGCCTCTCCGGAGGCACACCTGTCGCGTTCCGGTACGACGAGATGGGTCAGGTGTTCCTGCTGCCACTGGTGTTGCGGCCGGTTCCGGGGACCGGGCTGCGGGACGCCGTCTCACCATACGGCTACCCCGGCCCGGTCAGTGACGTGCCACCCGACGACACCGGGTTCTGGGGCCGGGCGGTCCGGCACATGGCCGCCCTGCTGCGCACCCACGACGTGATCACGGTGTTCGCCCGGCTGCATCCGCTGCTGCCGGTGTCGCTGGAGTCGCTGTCGGAGTCCGGCACCGTGGTCAATCACGGCGAGACGGTCTCGGTGGACCTCACTCTCACCCCTGAGCAACTGTGGCAGGACACCCACCGCACCCACCGCAACCAGATCAACAAATCCACCCGCGCCGGTGTACGCGTGGTCTTCGACGACTGGGACCTGCTCGAACCCTGGGTGGCCACCTATCACGCCACCATGCGCCGGGTGAACGCCACCGACTTCTACTTCTTCGACCTGGACCATTTCCGGCGCCTGCGCTCCGCCCTGGGCGACAGCGTGCACCTGGCGGCGGCGGTGCGGGACGGTGAGGTGCTGGGCGGCAATCTGTTCTTCGCCTACCGCCGGATCATGCAGACCCACCTGCAGTCCACCAGGGACGGCCAGATCTGGTGGGCGGACAAGTTGCTCTACCACGAGGTACGTCTGTGGGGCCGCGCCGCCGGCAATCTCGTCCACCACATCGGCGGCGGGGTGGGCGGTTCGGACGACAGCCTGTTCCGTTACAAGGCGGCGTTCGCGGCGGGCCGGCAGGACTTCCACACGTGGCGTTCGGTCACCGACCCGATCGCTTTCGAGAAGCTGGCCGGCACCCCCACGCCCGCCCTGATGTCCGGCCGTTTCCCGCCCTACCGCTGATCCACGGCGTAGTCCCGCACCAGGCCGGCGAGGATGTCCCGGGTGCGGCGCAGCTCTTCCATCTGCGCCTCCACCCGGGTCAACTCGACCCCGAGCCGATCCGTCAGCCACGGCGTCCGCGCACTCGCGTCGGCCACGCAGGGCAGCACGTCCCGGATGGTCGCACTGGACAGCCCGGCAGCCAGCAACGTCCGGATCAGCCCCACCCGCTCCACCGCCGAGTCCGGATAGTGCCGCTGCCCACCGGCCCCCCGCTGACTCCCGAGCAGCCCTTGCTCCTCGTAGTACCGCAACGACCGCGCACTGGCCCCGGTAGCCGCACTGAGCTCCCCGATCCGCATCGCTGTCTCCCCGCTCACAACCCTTGACCCTCACACCGGTGTCAAGTCTTAGCGTTCCCCCATGCCACCCACAACCACCACCACACCCGCCACTCTCATCACCACCACACCCACCACTGCAGCCACACTCGCCACGACCGCTCCCACGCCCACCACCTCCATCACCGCACCCACATCCACAACCACCGCACCCGCACCCGCACCCGCCATCACCGCACCCGCACCCGCACCCGCACCCGCACCCGCCACGGTTACCGCTCCCACATCTGCCACCGCCGTCGCTACTTCCACACCCGCCACCACCGCTCCCGCCGTGGCAGCGTTCACCAGCGCAGCCGCTCTCGCCGCGCCGGTCTCGGTCGCCGGGCTCGACCTGCCGAACCGTCTGGTGATGGCCCCGATGACCCGCTTCCACTCGCCGGGCGGCGTGCCGACCGCCGAGGTGGCCGCCTACTACCGACGCCGGGCCGAGAACGGCGTCGGCCTGATCATCACCGAAGGCACCCTGATCGGCCATCCCACCGCCGGCCACGAGACCACCGTCCCGCGAATGACCGCCGGCACCGCCGAAGCAGGCTGGCGCCGGGTCACCGAAGCGGTCCACGCGGCAGGCGGCCGAATCGCCACCCAGCTCTGGCACCTGGGCAGCGAACGCGACCCCGCCGACGGCCTCCCCTCCTGGACCCCGTCCGGCCTGCCGACCGGCGCGCATGCCATGACCGGGGCTGACATGGGCGAGATCGTCGCCGCGTTCGCCGAGTCGGCCCGGGTGGCGGCCCGCGCGGGTTTCGACGCCGTGGAGATCCATGCGGCCCACGGTTACCTGCTGGACGAGTTCCTGTGGCCGGAGACCAACCGCCGCACCGACGCCTTCGGCGGTTCCCCGGCCCGCCGCGCCGCCTTTCCCGCCGAGATCATCCGGGCGGTTCGCGCCGAACTCCCGGCGTCCATCCCGGTGATCGTCCGCTTCTCCCAGTTCAAGGAACGCGCCTACGACGCCCGCATCGCGGACTCCCCCGATGAGCTCGCCGAGATCCTCACCGTTCTGGCCGACGCCGGCGCCGACGTCTTCCATGCCTCGCAGCGCCGCTTCTGGGAGCCGGCCTTCCCCGGCTCCCCACTGAACCTGGCCGGCTGGGCCCGGAAACTGACCGGCCGCCCCACCATCACCGTCGGCTCGGTCGGTCTGACCCGCGACGTCCCGGAGCTTCCCCGCCTGCTGTCCGGCCTGGCCGGGGGCGAATACGACCTGGTCGCCGCCGGCCGCATCCTGCTGGGCAACCCGTCCTGGGCCCGGCTGCTGCTCGAAGCCCGGCACAGTGAGATCCGCGATTACCAGAAATCCCATGAAGACCGCTACTTCTGACCGCCGGCCCCACCCGCGTTCATCTCCGCGATGGGATGGCGGACGGCGAGCGCGCGCCACGGATCCTCCACTGTGACGCCCGCGAACCAGAGTGCCCGGGTGACTTCTGCCCTGCGGGCCGAGGACCCGCCCGCACTCGGCTGCTACGAGCTGCTCGGCCGTCCGGGCGAGGGCGGGATGGGCGCTGTCTTTCTGGGCCGCGACCCGGCGGGAACACTCGTCGCCGTCAAAGTGATCAGGGCCGAGCACGCCCGTGACGAAAGCTTCCGGGCATGTTTCCGCAGCGAGCTGAACCGGGTCCGGGAGGTTCCGGCGTGCTGCACGGCAGAGATCCTGGACGCCGCCCCGGAGCACCGGACGCCGTATCGGGTAGTTGAATACGCCGCCGGCCCCCGCCTCGCCGACGTGATCGGGGAGCAGGGCCCGCTGCGCGACGGCAGCCTGCACAGCATCGCCGTCGGCATGGCCTCCGCCCTGGCGGCGATCCACAGCGCCGGCATCGTCCACCGCGATCTGAAGCCGGCCGACGTGCTGCCGGCTCTCGGTTCCCCGAAGGTGATCGACTTCGGCATCGCCAAGGCCATTGACGCGACCAGCCACCACACGCTGACGCAAAAGATGGTCGGCGCTCACTCGTACATGTCGCCGGAACGGTTCTCCGTCAACGACCCGACCCCGGCCGCGGACATCTTCGCCTGGGGTGCCGTGGTCGCGTATGCCGCGACCGGCCGCAACCCGTTCGCCGGCGACAGCCCAGCGGCCACCGCGGGCCGCATCCTCACCCAGCCCTCGAACCTGACCGGCCTGGAACCGGGTCTGCTCCGCGTCGTGGAGCGAGCCCTGTCCAAGGATCCCGCCGACCGGCCGACCGCCCGAGAACTGCTCCTGAACCTGACCTCGGTGGTCGTCCGGGACATCCGGGGCACCGCGCGCCCTGACCGGCCCGGCGCTACGGCGGAGGCGTGGTGTCCAGCGCGTTGCCCAGCATCTCCCGCAGCGCCGCGGCGTGCTCGCTGAGTGCCTGCCGCCCGGCACTGGTGAGCCGTGCGGTAGCACGCCGGCCGGTGCGCCGAACCTCCACATAGCCCGCCTCCTGCAAACTGGTGAGTTGCTTGCTCAACGCCGAGTCACTGAGGCCGGTCGCCTCACGCAGGTAGCTGAACTCCACATGCACCGCCGGCACGAGCAGCGACGCAATGGTCAGCCGGACCGGGAAGTGCAGCAGCTCGTTGAAGCCCGATGGTCGTGCGGTCGTCATGACCGCTCCCGTGGCGCCGCCGAGGCGGATTGGGCGCGGCCGACCCCGATCGCCCACACCAGCGCGCCGGCTAATCCGCTGAGAGTGGCGTCGGCGGGAACGTCATAGAGCCTGAGCACCGTGCCCACCACGATCACGACGGCCACCATGAGCGCGCCGAGAAACACGATCGGGGCCATGCGCAGGGAACGCAGCCGCAGCCGCACTCCGGTGATCCGCTCCAGGATGACGGTCGAGCCGACGGCAAGAGCCACCGCGACCACGATCAGGCCTATCGCGGCCCAGCCACCCAGGTCGCCGCTGGCCCAGATGAGCGCCATCGAGACAGCCGACCCCATCGTGTACCACACCGGGAACCGCCGTGGATTTCCCTGCCGCACGGTCTGCTCGCTGCGCCGCCGCATCTCATCGAGCGCCTTGGCAGCCTCGTCGACCTCCATGTCGAACACCCCCACGTCCCCAAAAACTTGCCTTGCAGGCAACTGTTTCCTGGGAAGAAAGATACACCAATCTTTTCCTTGGAGGCAAGAGTTGCCGATGCGGCAAGGGATGACACAGCCGATATGGCCGCACCCAGATCAACCACAGGTTATTCATAGAGTTCGATGTTTCGATGCGGTTCCCTCAACGGCAGAAGGAGGAACCCATGGAGGACAACGAAGCCCTCGTCCGCGAGGTGCACGACAAGGGCCTCGCCTACGACCTGCCCGTCATGACCCGGCGGCGGATGCTGACCGCGGTCGGCGGCGCCGGAGCCCTGGCCGTGGCAGGCGGCACCCTGCTCAACGGCACCGCGGATCCGGCCCTGGCGGCGTGCGCGGCCGAGGTCGACTCGGAGACGGCCGGCCCATACCCCGCAGACGGCTCCAACGGTCCCAACGTCCGTGTGCTCTCCGGCATCGTCCGCAGTGACATCCGATCGTCGTTCGGCACGTCGACGGCCACCGCTCCGGGCGTACCACTGCGGTTCTCCCTGACCGTCCTCAACCCGGCCTGCACGCCGACGGTGGGCGCGGCGATCTACGCCTGGCACTGCGACCGGGCCGGCGCGTACTCCCTGTACTCGTCGGGCGTCACGAACCAGAACTACCTACGCGGCATCCAGGTGACGAACTCGTCCGGCACGGTGACGTTCACCAGCATCTACCCGGGTTGTTACGCGGGCCGGTGGCCGCACATCCACTTCGAGGTCTACTCGTCGCTGGCCGCGGCCACCAGCGCGTCCGGGCTGATCAGGAAGACGTCGCAGCTCGCGCTGCCGGAATCGGTGTCCCGCATCGTCTACGCCGGCGCCGTCGGATACTCGCAGAGCGTCACCAACCTGAGCCGGATCACCCTGGCCGGTGACATGGTGTTCGGCGACGATCTGGCGGCCACCCAGATGGCCACCGTCACGGGCTCGGTCTCGGCGGGTTACGTGGCCGCGCTGACCATCACCGTGCCGTAGTGGAAGCGGGGCCGCCGCCGTTCCTCTCTCGCCGGTGGCGGCCCTCTCCGAACCGATCAGCGACGGACCGAGCCGTGCGGGTCCAGGACATACTTCCGGGCGGCGCCCTGGTCGAACTCCCGGTAGCCACGCGCGGCGTCGTCGAGTGAGATCGGCGTCGCGTTGACGTTGCGGGCGATCTGCACCCGGTCGTACAGAATCGCCATCATCAGTTGATGGTTGTACTTCATCACCGGGCACTGTCCGGTGACGAAGGAGTGCGACTTGGCCCAGCCCAGGCCGAGCCGTAGCGACAACGAGCCGACCTTGGCCGCCTCATCGACCCCGCCGGGGTCGCCTGTCACATACAGCCCTGGCACGCCGATCGCCCCGCCCGCCCGGGTGACGTCCATCAGCGAATTGAGCACCGTCGCGGGCATCTCGGTCTGCGCGTCCCGGCCGTGCCCGCGAGCCTCGAAACCGACCGCGTCGACGGCCGAGTCCACGAGTGGCTGCCCGATCGCGGGAGCCGCCCGCCCGAGGATCTGCTGGACCTGCTCGACCGGATCGCCGTGCGCCACGTTGACCGTCTCGCACCCGAAACTGCGTGCCTGCGCGAGCCGCTCGTCGTTGAGATCACCGACGATCACCACCGCGGCCCCGAGCAGGAACGCCGAGGTGGCGGCGGCCAGCCCGACCGGCCCGGCGCCGGCGATGTAGACGGTGGAACCCGTGGTCACGCCGGCGCTCACACAACCGTGATAGCCGGTCGGGAAGATGTCGCTGAGCATGGCCAGGTCGAGGATCTTCTCCAGCGCCTGGTCACGGTCGGGGAACCGGAGCAAATTCCAGTCGGCGTACGGCACCATCACGTACTCCGCCTGGCCACCGACCCAGCCGCCCATGTCCACATACCCGTACGCCGATCCCGGCCTGTCGGGGTTGACGTTGAGGCACACGCCGGTCTTGCGCTCCTTGCAGTTGCGACATCGGCCGCAGGAGATGTTGAACGGCACCGAGACGATGTCACCGACCTTGACATACTCGACGTCCCGCCCCACGTCGATCACCTCTCCGGTGATCTCGTGGCCCAGCACCAGGCCCTCGGGGGCGGTGGTGCGCCCGCGGACCATGTGCTGGTCGCTGCCACAGATGTTGCTGACGACGGTGCGCAGGATCGCGCCGTGCGGGGTGCGCCGCCCCACGTTCTCCTTGTTGACGCCGGGCCCGTCCTTGACCTCGTAGGTCGGGTACTCGATGTCACGGACCTCGACTCGTCCGGGACCCTGATAGACAACCGCTCTGTTGCCCATGGTGCCTCCTTCCGATCCCGGCCAGTCTTCACCGGGCGGTTACGTGATCAGAACCGTCAGTGTTCACGAATAACGCGGATCAAACATCGGACCGTGGTCCGATGTTTGCGGCCGGCGCCCGGGTCAGAGTGGGCGCATGACCGAATCCGCAGCAGTCACCCACTCACACCGGCGTTCGCCGTGGACCCGGGTGCCGTCGGCGAAGCCATCGGGGCAGGTCACGCCGGGGCGCGAACATTCCGACATCAGAAGCAGCGTGGTGCGCGTACCCACGGATCTGATAGCCACCCGCCATCGTCCGGTCCCGCCGCGCCCGGCGCAGCAGTGCGATCGACTCGGTGTCGATCATGCGATGCAGGCGGGCATGATGCCCCAGCGACTGCACCGCGTTGACCCTGGTCTGCGGATCGGCGGCCCGCAGCCCCCGCTTGATCCGGGGCAGCGACACCGCGGGGTCCGGATGGTTGAGCACCAGCACCAGCAGCGCCACACCGGCGTGGCGGTCACGCCGGTCCAGGGCCTCGTCCACTATCTCCGGCCGGTCGACCGCGTCGGACCAGTGGGCCATGGACCATTCGGGGGCGCTCATGACGCCAGTGTCCGCGCCCGGCCGATCAGGCCACCGGCCGGCTCACAGGTCGATCACCAGCCGAGGGCCGGCGGCGCGCGAGACGCACAGCATCATGCAGTTGTTGGCGGCCTTCTCGGTCCGGGTCAGCACGTGGTCACGGTGGTCCACCTCGCCCGCGAGCACCCGGGTGTCACAGGTGCCGCAGATGCCTTCCTCGCAGTCGCGGAGCACGTCGATGCCGGCTTCGGCGACCACCTCGAGGGCGCTGCGCGCGGCCGGCACCGTCAGCTCCAGACCCGACCGTTCCAGCCGCAGTGTGAAGGAGCCCGGCTCGGCCGTCTCCAGATCGGGGGCCTCGAAGTATTCGGCGCGCAGGCGTTCACCCAGGCCGTCGGCGTCGAGGGCCTTCTCGACGGCCTCGATCAGCGAGGCCGGCCCGCAGACGTAGACCAGCGTCTCCGGGGTGACGCCGGCAAGCAGATCGGTGATCCCGGGGCGGCCGGACAGCGCGGTCTCGTGGACCACCACCGGCTCGCCGAGCGCCCGCACCCGATCCAGGAACGGCATGCCGGCAGCACTGCGGCCGACGTAATGCAGCCGCCAGTCACGAGTGGTCCCCGCCAGTTCTTCGGCCATCGGCAGCAGTGGGGTGATGCCGACACCACCGGCGATCAGGACGACCCGCGGGGCATCCTCCAGCACGAAGTGGTTCTTGACGCCGCGCACGCTGATCCGGTCACCCGGCCGCACCACCCGGTGCACCCAGTCGGAGCCGCCCTTGCCGGCCGGGTCGTGCCGCACCGCGACGGTCAGGGACTTCCCTCCGGGTACGCCACACAGCGAGTACTGGCGGACCGACCCGTCGCCCACCACCAGATCCAGGTGCGCGCCCGGGGCCCAGTCCGGCAGTTCCGCACCGGCCGGATCGACCAGGTCGACGGTCAGCACCGACTCGGCCTCCAGGGTCAGGCCGCGCACCATCAGTTCCCGCATGCTCCGCTCCCCTGTCACGCCTTGAAGACCACGAAGACCTTGCGGAGCCGCTCGGTGACGGTCCACTCGCCCTGCCAGCCGATCGGGAAATACGCGGTCATGCCGGCGGTCACCTCGGCCGGCTCACCACCGTCCTCGGTGACGACCATCCGCCCGGCGACCACGTGGATGATCTCGCCACGGGTCAGGAACTCCCAGCGCGAGGTGCCCGGCTCGGACTCCCAGACCCCGGACACGACACGCCGGTCCTCGGTGGCGAAGTCGAGGCGGCTACGCACCGGGATGTCGCCACTGAGCGGTTCGGCACTCGGCTGTCCCAGCAGCGACTCCTTGAGATCGGCCGCTTCCACCGGACGGTTGACAGCAGTCATGAGCCCCTCCTCCGCCACACCCTCGGATCGTTGTGTCCGAAGCCCCATAGATTGGATCCCAAGATTTTAGGCATGGATCCACTTGTCCGCCATAGGGGCGTTCACATCCACCAGCCGAGGTCCGCGACCGTCAGGAGGCGCCAAGGGGCCGAAGGAAGCAGACAGGTCCGGCCGACGGGCCAGAATCGACGGCGCTGAGACCTCAGAAGGGTTGCCGGCACGACAACGACTGAACAGTCTTCGCGGCAGAGACCGGGGCGCGGGATGGTTCTGTAGGTGAGGAGTTCCAGGCTCTGGCGCGAACTCCGTGATTGATCTTGCTGACGTGGCCCCTCAACAGGCTGCCAGTCTGGGTCAGCGCCCGACTCACGGAATGCTGGCGATCAGGACAGCTCCGGCTGACGGCGTCGACGGTTCGAGGGTGGTGGGGTCGAGGCTGTGCTCGGCCGCGATGGTGGTCGCCCAGCAATCACCCCACGTCGCTGCCCAGGAGGATGCGAGGTCATCGTCCGGGTCGAGATCTTCAGGCTTTCCGGGGATGCCGAAGGCATCGAGAAGATTCCGCTCGATACCGAACGGCTCGCCGATCGCTGACTCCGGGTACTCGGCGATCCACCGCCGCAGCACAGTGCCGTGCTCAGCGATCAGCCACGCCTCGCCGTCATTCTGTTCGCTGTGAAAATACGCCTGGGCCTTGCCGAAGCGCGCACTGAGCTGCTCGCACAACCGAGTGACCCGATCGGTGCACGCAAGATATGGGAGGCCGAGCCATGCGCCGAACACCAGGACCCATCCATCCAGGGCCGGCGTCACGACGACGGTGGAGAAACGATCATCACCGCTGTGTGCGACGGCGTCCACCAGATCCACTCCGACCGACCAAGTACTCACCCGTACATCCGTCAAGCCGATCGACCGCACCACCTCCGCCTGATCCGAGGTGGACACCGCAAGCCATGACAGCCAGCAGGCATGAACTGGGATCGGGTGGTCGGCGACGTCCATGATCGCCACTGTAAGGAAGGAGTTGTTCGACAGCGTCACACAGCCGGGCAACGACTCATCGTCCGATGTCCATCACACAGTTCGCGCCAGAGCCGAGTTCCAGCGCCGCGTGTCAGCCAGTTTCAGCGCCAGCAGGACTGGCACCGAGTTCGTATCGGTGAGTTCCAGCGCCACCTGACGAATGGCCCAACGGTCCTGGTCTGGTAAGCGGGCGCCCTCACCGCAGGCGGGCGGACGACTTCTAGCCGTACGAGACGAATGACAGCGGCAGCGAAGTGCCCGGGAAGTCCTCGGGGAAAGCACTGCACTGGTACTCGGATGCGAACACCGCTACGAGGAACTCGACCAAGCCGCCGTTGAAGGCCGGCCAGTCCTCCCAGTCCCGTGCCGCGTTGACGACGATGGTCCAGTCGTCTGGTCCAGAACCCGGCGTGCGAGCCCAATAGATCGACTCGCCGTTGTCAGTCCCGGCGATCTCCAGCAGGCCTTCGGGCCGGTGAGGCGGTTGCTCGTCGTGAGCTTGATAGTAGGCCAGACGCTCGGCGCCGCTGGCCAGCTGACGTTATAGATCGATGGTGTCGCGCGGACCGTTGGGCGTGTAGACGACCAGGTAGTCGTCGAACCTTCCAGCGCCGTATGTCTCCACCAGCGCTCGATAGTCGCGTGGGAGTTGCAGTCCCAGTCGTGTCTCGATGCCGGCCCAGTCGGGACGGGCGGGTTTGTGGGCTGGAGGTGGAACCAGCGAACCGAGCCGCGCGAGCGCTTTCTGCCATGACACGCGGCGAGCTTAGATCTTGTCCGGCAGCGATGCGGGAGGACCACATGCAGAAGGACCGTGCGCGGGAGGACCACAGATTCATCTGCGGCACCACCGCCTGCGCCGTACGAACATTCGTGGAGCAGGCCGACGGCGTGACCCGCCGCCGGTTGCGCAGCTCAGACGGCTTACGGCAGACACTTACGGCGATCGGTCTGGCGCTTGCCGGCCGGGCCGGGGCACTCAGGCGAGGTCACGGGCAGTCCGGCCATCGACTTCGTGCTCCGGACGAAGGATCACCCATCCAAGATCCTGGTCGACCAGTGCGGCCGCCAGCCTTTTCAGCACCTGTAACGGATGAACGGCGTCAGGCTCGACTTCAACGTCAAGATTCCATCCGGTCTCGCCGCTACCCGCACCCGTCACCTCGCCGTCGGCTCCGAGAACATCGATGAGTACGTCCTCCACATCATCTCGATCGATGTCGTCCGGTAATGGGCCCCGTCCAATGACCTCGATAAACATGCGGATGATCGTGACCCCGCCCGATCTCACCGACTCCACGCTTGATGCGCCAGAACCTCGTCCTTCCACCGACATGATCACGCGGGAGAGGCTGGGCTTGGGAAAGGGACGTCCCCGGCCGCGGCAGGCCGGGGACGTAGGGCGGGCGAAGGGTGCTTGCCGGCGGCTAGACGAAGACGCCGCCGATCGTGGGGGCCGGTTCGGCCCTGGACAGGTTCAGCCGGGTGCGGTCGGGCTCCCGAGGGATGGGGGCCGAGCCCGCGCCGGTGATCGGGCGTGGGCGGCGCGGCAGCACGTTGCCGGCGCTACCGCCTCGGCCCGGATAGATCAGCAGGCCGTTCACCGGGTCGGGAACCGCGTCCAAAGCGGCCTGGACCGCGGGCAGCGCGCGGAAAGCCATCCACGCCGACTCGTCGGTGAAAGCCATCTCGAACAGGATCCCCCAATGGAAGACCTGCCAATTCCAGTCACGGGCACCGTGGGACACGGCGGCGGAGACGACGACCTCCTGGTACGAATCCCGCCATCGAGCAGCGGACGAGCGCGTCGCGTCGAGAACCTCGATCGACCACCACTGCGATTCCACATCGACCACCATCCCAGCTCCTGGGTGCCCCGATGCTACTGCCGCCTGGTGATCGACTGGACGTTTGCGGCACATCCACTGAGGAAGTTGGCATCATCCGGACGCCGGCGGGCCGCCCTCGAAACACGCACGGGAAGAGGTTGTGGGACCTGGCGACACGAAGGTCGGACCTGAGCAAGCCGCAGGCTTCGAGTCCGGCACACGACTGAGACCGACGGCTGCGGGCGCGGGAGCGGGCGGGGGCGCGGGTCAACGATCCAAGACCTGGGCCGTGGACGTGGGCGCAGGCCGGAGGCGTGAACGCGGCTGGCGTGGACCAGACGAGAGGACGGACAGCGCGAGACGAGGACATCCGCAACAAAGACAAAGACGTGCGCAGCACGAGACAAGGACATGCGCAGCGTGGGATGAGGGCGTGCGCAGCGTGGGACAAGGGGACGTGCGCAACGTGAGACGAGGGGACGTGCGCGGGGTGGGACGAGGGGAGGTGCGCAGCGTGGGGCGTGAGGGTGTGGGTGGTTAGGCGGCGGTGGCATCCGAAGGTGCTGCGGGGAGGGCCGCGTGTCTTCGGGTGGGGAGGGGGCGGGGGCGGCGTATGCCGGACGGGCTGGTGGACGGGGTTCGGGCGGCCGGCAGCTGGGGGCCCGCCCAGGCTGGGACAGCGCCGGGGGCGGTGAGGGTGCGGTCCGGTGGGACCCATAGTGGCTGTGGGGTCACCGGGGAACCCCACCACAGGATCGTGCCGTAACCGCGGACCAGCGGGGGCTGCAACGCCGGCCAATACGACTCGGCGGGGATGGCCAGGCGCCAGGCCTCCACCGTGAGCAGCGGAACCAGGGCGCCGGCCCGTGGGGGCGGCACGGCGATGGCGGACCCGGGGCCGGAACCGCCGAAGCCGGCGCCGGCCCCGGTGAGAGCGCCGGCGGGGCTCCCGGCGCCGGTGAGGCCGCTGGGGGCGGTGCTGCCGGAGGCTGCGGGGACGGTGCTGCCGGAGGCGGCGGGGACGGCTGTCTCGCCGGCGGGGGCCACCGCGGCGGGGGCGGAGGCCAGGACTATCGCGGAGCTCACGGTCACCACGCCGGCGGTCAGGGCGGCCCATTCCCAGCCGGGGCGGATCGTGTCGCCCACCAGGGTCAGGGCGATGATGGACGGCAGCACCACCTCGCCCGTCCAGTGGACGGCGGTGATGCGGCCCACCTCACCGCCCTGGAGGGCGCTGGCGTAGAGGAGCATGCCGGTGCCGGCGAAGGCGATCATCGTCCACAGCACCGGCTCGGTGACGACCGCGACCACCGCGGTGCCGAACTGGGCCATCTCGTCGGCCGGGAATTGCAGGGCCCGGCCGGAGATGGCCGCGCCGCCCAGGGAGAAACCGCCGGTGAGGGCGATCAGGCCGGGGCGGCCCAGGCGGACCGCGCCGTAACCGAGCATCCACAGGCCCAGCAGGGCGCCGATCAGGCTCAGCCGGACCTGCGCGGACGGCAGCATCTCGTGTTGTTCGCCGGCGGAGAGGGCCAGCACCCCGAGGGCGCAGGTGGTGGCGACGATGGCGACCACGTCGCGGTGGCGGAGGCGGGAGCCGAGGAACAGCCAGGCGGCGACCGCGGTGACCGCCAGTGAGCTGGCCAGGATCGACTCGACGACGTAGACGGCCAGGTGCTGGAGGGCGATGACCGCCCCGACCCAGGCGACGATGTCGAAGACGATGCCGATCAGGTAGAGCGGATGCCCGAGGGTGCTGGCCGTGCTGTGACTGCGTTTGGCCCCGATGGCCTGAAGGATCGAGCCGGTCGCGTAGCTGAAGGCGCCGAACACCGCGATCCCCAGCGCGAACCAGTTGTCAGAGGTCACCGCCCACCTCCCCGCAAGATCACGGCCCACCCGAGCGAGATCACGCTAGGTCGATCCGCCGGTCACGCTCAGATCATAGAACCCATCGATGATCCTTTCGACCCGCTTCTCACCGCTTCGGCGATCCGGCGCAGGTCGGCGGGGCCGCAGCGGTGGTCGACGGGCAGGGTCAGCGTCCGGTCGGCGAGGTCGGCGGCGAGCGGGTCGCCACTCCAGAACCCGGTCCGGTCCTGCCGCCAGTGCACCGGCGCGAAGATGCCCTGAGCTGCGAGATGACCCAGAAGCGCATCCCTCGACGACGAGGACGGGAGCAGCAGTTGTACGCGGAAACCGCCGGCTTTCACCCCGAGCGCCGCCGCCACCTCGGCCGAGTACAGGGCGCTCGACGACCGTACCCCGGAAATGTCCAGAATCGGCAGTGACGCCGCGGTGACCGCACTCGCGGGCCCGGCACTGCCCAGCAGTCGCTGTTCGCCCTGCTGCTGCAATTCCCGGAACCGCTGTCTCGGCACCGGCCGCCCCTCCCGCCACGCCCCTTTGAGCAGCATCGCGGCCAGTTTCAGGGCGGCCCCGTCGGAGGCCGGCCCGGCCGGTTCGGGCAGGTCCAGCCCGCGCGGCGACCAGAGCAAGCCGCCGTCGGGGAGGGGAAGGGTCTTGCGCAGCGAGGCGACCACATAGGACGCGGTGCTGGAGCAGGCCCACGAGCTGAACGGGTCGTGCGAGTGGTCCTCGATCACCGCGACCCGGGGGTGGGCGAGCATCCAGTCGTCCCAGACGGTGCCGTCCTCGGCGCCGAACAGGTTCTGGGAGAGGACCACGTCGCCGTCGGCGACGTGCAGCGTGGTCAGGTCGGGGCCGCCGGGCAGATGCCGGTACCAGGAGATCGGCATCCGCTGGGCGAGGAATTCGGCGACACCCATGCAGTAGTACGAGGGAACGTGCAGTGTCCCGGCGGGCGCGAGCATGCTCAGCAGGGAGCTGAGCGCCCCGGCCGCGGTGGCGAACAGTGACCGCCGCAGCGGGACCCAGCCGGGCAGGCCGCCCCGCTCATCGCTGAGCAGGACGGCCGGGTCCCAGTGGAACTCGGAGCCGATCTCCGGTGGGAGGTCAGGCGGCACGGGTGATCTCTTCCGAGGCGGGGGCGGCCGCGCGGGTGATGTTGTGGGTGTCCACGTGCACCGGCGGTTCGCCCCGGTTGACCGTGATCGCGGTGCGCACCAGGATCTTCAGGTCGAGCAGCGGCGACCAGTTGTCCACGTACCACCGGTCCAGAATGAACCGGGCCGGCCAGTCGATGTCGTCCCGTCCGTTGATCTGCGCCCACCCGGTGATGCCGGGCTTCACTTCGAGGCGGCGGGCGTCCTCCGGCGAGTAGCAGGCCACCTGCGGCAGCACGTCGGGGCGCGGGCCGACCAGGTTCATCTGCCCGAACAGCACGTTGAACAGCTGGGGCAGCTCGTCGAGGCTGGTGCGGCGCAGGAACCGGCCGCACCGGGTGATCCGCGGATCGTTCTCGACCAGGCCGAACGGGTCGTCGATGCCGAGCTGCGCGCTGAGGGCCACCGAGTTGTGCACCATCGAGCGGAACTTGAGCATCCGGAACGGGACGCCGTCCCGGCCGGCCCGGTCCTGGACGAACAGGACACCCTTGCCGTCGGCGATCCGGATCCAGGCGGCCACCACCAGGATCACCGGGGACAGTAGAAGGAGCATGAGCAGAGCGGTCAGCCGGTTGAGGCCGTTCCAGACAGAGCGCACAGTGACCTTCCCTACAGAGACTCGACGTTCGGCCCGGCGATGCGGCGCCGGGTGTCCAGCACGTACGGGGCGTGCGCGAGGACCAGGTCCAGGTCGAACTCGTCGTGGTCGGCGAGCAGCACGACCGCGTCGGCGGCGGCGACCTGTTCGGGGGTGAGCGCGACCATCGCGACCCGGCTGTCCACGTGGGCGTCCTCGACCACGTGCGGGTCGGCGGCACGGACCTCGGCGCCCATGTCCAGCAGCAGGGAGGCGACGCGGCGGGCCGGCGATTCCCGGGCGTCACCGCTGTTCTTCTTGTACGCCAGCCCGAGCAGCAGCACGGTGGACCCGTTGACCGCCTTGCGACGCTGGTTGAGGGCGGCCACCAGACGCCGTACCACGTAGTCGGGCATGTGGTTGTTGATGTCGTTGGCCAGTTCGACGAAGCGGAAGCTCTGCCCGAGGGTGCGCTGGACCCGCCAGGACAGGTAGGACGGGTCGATCGGCAGGCAGTGGCCGCCGACCCCGGGTCCGGGCACGAACCGCATGTAACCGAACGGCTTGGAGGACGCCGCGTTGATCGCCTCCCAGACGTCGATGCCGAGGTCGTGGGCGTACACCGCGAGCTCGTTGACCAGCGCGATGTTGACGTGCCGGAAGGTGTTCTCGAGCAGTTTGGCCAGCTCGGCGACCTTGGGATCGGAGACCGGCACGGTACGGTCCACCACCGACGCGTAGAAGCCCTGCACCGCGGTCAGCGACGCCGGGTTCACCCCGGACACCACCTTGGGTGTGGTGACCAGGTTGAACTCGCGGTTGCCCGGGTCGATCCGCTCGGGGCTGTAGCCGAGGTGGAAGTCGACGCCGGAGATCAGCCCGGAGCCCTCCTCCAGCAGCGGCCCGACCAGCTCGGTGGTGGTGCCCGGATAGGTGGTCGACTCCAGCGCGACGGTGGCGCCGGGGCGCAGGTAGCGGGCCAGGATCCGGGCCGAGTCCTCGATGTAGCTGAGGTCGGGGGTGCCCTCCCGCAGCGGGGTGGGGACGGCGATCACCGCGACGTCGAAGCCGGCGCAGGAGCGCGGGTCGGACGACGGCTGGAACGAGCCGTTGGCCAGCACCCGTTGCAGCGACTCGGAGGACACGTCGTCGACGTACGACTCACCGGCGGCGAGCCGCTTGATCCGCTCGTCGTCGACGTCGAAGCCGACGACGGTGTGCCCGACCTCGGCGGCGCGGACCGCGAGCGGCAGCCCCACGTAGCCCTGACCGGCGATGACGACCCGCATGGGGACTCTCTCCTCTGTTCTTTTCGGGGTTCGGGCCTTGCGCCTGCTCTTCATGAACGCCGGGCCGGTTCGGTGGCCCGCCGCGGCTGCACGGTGATGACCGGGTGCGGTTTCTTCGGCAGGGCCGGGCTGGCGGACAGCCAGTGCAGGACCGCGATCAGCTCCTCACGCTGGGCGGACGCGTCGAGCAGGGACAGCACCGCGCCGTCCAGCGGCGGGACCGGGGCCTGGGAGATCAGCGGGTGGTTCGGCCGGTGGTCCGGCTCGTCCGGCCCGAGCAGCACCTCGGCGAGTTTCTCGGCCGGACGCAGTCCGGTGTAGACGATCTGGATGTGCTGGTCGGCGGCGTCGGCGATGCGTTTGGCCACGTCAGCGATGCGGACCGGCTCGCCCATGTCGAGGATCAGCACCTCGCCCTTGCTCTCCAGCGCGCCGGCCTGGATCACCAGCCGGACCGCCTCCTGCACGGTCATGAAGTAGCGGGTGACGTCCGGGTGGGTGACGGTGATCGGGCCGCCGGCCTCGACCTGGGCGGTGAAGGCGGTGAGCACCGAGCCGCGCGAGCCGAGCACGTTGCCGAACCGGACCGAGCAGTACGTGCCGGTCGCGGTGGCGTCGGCGGCCGCGGTCAGCCGCTCGGTGATCCGCTTGGAGTAGCCGAGCACGCTGCACGGGTCGGCGGCCTTGTCGGTGGAGATGTTCACCAGCCGGTCGACGTTGTGCTTCATCGCGGTCTGCAGGATCTGGTACGTGCCGATGATGTTGGTCTTCAACGCCTCGGACGGGTGCATCTCCAGCAGCGGCAGGTGTTTGAGCGCGGCCGCGTGGAACACCACGTGCGGTTTGTGCTCGGCGAAGACCTCGTCCAGACGCTGCAGGTCACGGATGTCGGCGACGACCAGATTGCGGTCGTCCAGCTGACCCCGGCCATCGAGCGACAGTTGTACGGCGTGCAGCCCCGACTCGTCCCGGTCCAGCATGATCAGCTTGGCCGGGTTGAACCGGGCCACCTGACGGCACAGCTCCGAGCCGATCGACCCGCCCGCCCCGGTGACCAGCACCCGGCGGCCCTCCAGGTATCCGGCGACCGCGGCCAGGTCGATGCCGACCTCCCGGCGCCCGAGCAGGTCGGCGTGGCTGACCGGCCGGATGTCCTCGACCCGGACGGTGCGGCCGAACAGCTCCACCACCGGTGGGACCACTTTGAGGTCCACGTTGAGCGGCTGGGCCATCTCGGTGAGCGCCCGGATCAGGTCGGCGCTGGCGCTGGGGATGGCGATCACCACGGCGTCGGCGCTGAACCGGCGGACCACGGCGGCCATGTCGTCACGGGTGCCGCGGACCGGCACGCCCATCACGTGCAGGGTGCGTTTGGCCGGGTCGTCGTCGAGGAGCGCGACCGGCACGTACGGGCTGCGCGGGCTGCGGAGCATGGCCCGGATCACCTGGGTGGCGCCCTCGCCGGCGCCCATCACCACGACCCGGATGCCGTCCTCGGGGGACGGGCGCAGCCGGCTGTCCTGCAGCAGCCGCACGGTGTACCGGACGCCGGCGGTGAGGACCAGCGCGATCAGCCCGGCGGCGATGATGGCCGAGCGGGGCACCAGCCGGCCGAGCAGGGTGTCCAGCAGGAGCAGGGTGGGCATGGTGACCGCGGCGGTCTTCACCAGCGCGGCGATCTCCTCGAAGCTGCCGTACGACCAGCGGCCGGTGTAGATCCCGAAGGGGATGCCGGCGGCGGTGTGCACCAGGGCGGCGACCGCGGAGAGCGCCACCAGGCCGGTGTAGTCGACTTCGTCGAGGTGGCCGTCGTGGCGCAGCAGTGTCGCGATCAGCAGGGCGGTGGCGAGTGCCACCGCGTCGGTGGCCGCGCGCAGGGCACGGCCGGGCAGGGGCCGGCGGTACCACGGAACCGGGTGTCGTCCCGGTCCGCGCCACTCGCCGGGAGTCGCGTCGGCGCTGTCGCCGGACGCTCGTCGCGGTGCCTGCATGGATTCCCCCTCGTACGCGGTCGCCCGCGGATCCTCAAGGTCTTGTTCGAGTCGGCGAAAATGAGCGCGCGCAAATGCATTTCCGGACAGTGAAATGCGGGGCGCCGAGCCTTTGCAAAATTAGACTTGCAGCACCGGGGGGTGGTTTACAGTAGCAATTGTCATACGCTACGTGAAAAAGATTCGCATTCACTGATCGGCACTTTTCACGGATACTTTCGGGCGCGCTCAGCTGGCCATTCGGCGGAGCATGTCATGCCAACGGCGAGGAGCTTTCACTTTAGGCGTGACATCTGCGACTTCCGTTGCGACGCGCTTTCCGGCAGCGTCTTCGGTGCGGGAATGGCAAGCGTTCTGTCGAGAATGCGACCGGGGGACACAGATGAGGGTGCTGCACGTCATCGGCACGCTGGAGCCGCAGGCCGGGCACCAGCTGCGGTCGCTGGTGCGCCGGCTGCCGTACCACAGTGAGATCGTCTCGCTGTCACACGGCGGCGTCGTGCCGGACGGGGTGCCGGTGCACCGGGTGGTCGGCGGCGGTGAACACGACCCGGCGGTGGTCCGGCACCTGCGGCAGCTGATCCGGGCCGGCCGCTACGACCTGGTGCACACCCACCTCTACCGGGCCAACGTGCAGGGCCGGATCGCCGCCCGGCTGGCCGGGGTGCCGCACGTGATCGCCACCGAGCACCGGCTCGGCCCCGGCGTGCACGCGCTCTACCTGGCCGCCGAACGGCTCGGCGAGGTGACCGTGGCCGGCTCCGAGGCGATCGCCGCCCGGCTGCGTTCCAGCGGGGTGCCGCAGCGGCGCATCGTCATCATCCCCAAGGCGATCGACGCCCGCGAGTTCCGGTTCGACCCGGAGCTGCGCGCCACCACCCGGTCGTGGCTGGGCGTGGAGCCGGGCGTACCGCTGATCGGCGGGGTCGGCCGGCTCGACCCGGACAAGCGTTTCGACCTGCTGATCCGGGCGATCACCGAGGTGCCCGGCGCGGTGCTGGCGCTGACCGGCGACGGCCCGGCCCGCGCCGACCTGGAACGGCTCGCGGTGATCGAGGGGGTGGCCGACCGGGTGCTGTTCACCGGGGCGCTGGCCGAACCGCTCGCGATGTACTGCGCGATGGACGTGTTCGCCTCACCCGGCCACGGCTCGTTCGGGCTGGCCGGGCTGGAGGCGGCGGCGGCCGGGCTGCCGGTGGTCTACGGGTCGTGCGTGCCGTTCGAGGAGCGGGCCGCAGCCCGGGATCCGGTCCCCGGCACCCACCGGCTGTCCCAGGACCGGGAGTCGCTGCCCCGGTCGCTGCGCACCGAGCTGCTGTGCCTGGCCGAGCGGGGCGGCGCGCGGTTGCCGGCCAGATCCGCGGGCGTACGGTACGACGCCGCGCATCTGGCCGCCTCGGTCGGCAGCCTCTACGAGCGGATCTCGGCCCGGCCCGGCCGGCGGATCATCGGACCGCTGCTGGCGTACCGTGGGCGGTTCGGGCGAAAGAACAGCTTTCCACTACCCGGCGGAAGCGTCCGGAACGCATGAGCCGCCGCAGCAGCAGGAAGCCCAGCCAGGCCCCGAGCGTGTTGGACATCAGGTCGTTCACGTCCGCCCACCGGTTGCCGTCCAGGGTGAACAGCAGGATCAGCTGCGTCGACTCGATGGCCAGGCTGAGCAGGAACCCGATCCGCACCACCCGCCGCTCGGACCGCACCCCGAACACCAGGTAGAGCACGGTGGCCAGGGGCAACGTCATGATCGTGTTGAGCACGAAGTCGAGCGGCCGCATCTCCAGGATCGGCAGGAAGAGGAACCGCTCCAGGTCCGGCCCGCCGGTCTCCGGACCCCAGCCCAGATGCATCGGCAGCATGGTGGCGCCGAGGACGGCCACCGCGTACCACCCGGCGAACCAGCCGACCAGCAACCGGGGCACGCTCAGCAGTCCCCGCCGGCGCAGCAGCACGGCGAAGACGATCATGAGTGTGACACCCAGCGGCAGCATGACGGGTAGCGCCGGGATCTCGATCTGGTGGGCCGTCATCCGTTCCCAAACTAGGTTCTGTGTGGCGGATCGCGCGGGAGCGAGGCGCGGTCCAGGTGGTGGCTGGCGGGATCCACCACACAGAACCTACCCGCCTCAGCGGAGCCAGCCCTGCTTTCGGGCGATCCGAATGGCGTCCAACCGGTTACGCGCGCCGGTCTTGGAAATGATGGCGGACAGATAGTTGCGCACCGTTCCGCCGGACAGGTAGAGCCGGCCGGCGATCTCCTTCACCGACTCGCCCTCGGCGGCCAGGCCCAGCACCTCCAGCTCCCGGGTGCTCAGCCCGCGGTCGGTGTTGAGCGACGCGGCCTGCAGCATCGGCGACACCACCCGCTCGCCCCGGGCCAGGCGCCGCACCGCGTCCGCCAGGGAGGCCGGCGAGGTGTCCTTGACCAGGAAGTTGAGACCGCCGTTCCACCGCCGGGGCGGGAGCATGCCCCGTTTCGACGGATCGCACAGCAGCAGCATCGAGCAGGACGGGATCGCGGTGTGCAGCTCGTCGGCGATCGGGAGCACCTGGCTCACCATGTACTGCGTATCGATCACCACCACCGCGGGCCACAGCTGCGCGGCACGCTGCGCCAGGTCACCGCCGATCGGCAGGGTGTCGACGTAGTGCATGTCCGGTTCGGTCTCGAGGAACGCGCGCACCGGGACGCCGAAGTATCCCTCGTCTCTGACCACCACGACCCGGATCATCACACCACCCTCGTTGATGGACGTGCACATACCTTTTTATCGCCCCGTGCCCATTCGGTGGAACGCGGGTCGACAGATCTTCCGATGATCCGGGAAAACGGTTGTCCGCCCAGGTCGAAGCACATTCGTGCCAATGGCGATCTCCAGTGGTCACGTACTTAACGTAACGGGCCGGAGCACTCTGCGCACCTAGCCATAGCCGATCGAACGAGTCAGGTATGCCGGATCAACGATACGGGGGGCCGAAATGACCAGGACATCGATCATTTACTCAGCGGAAACCTGGTTGATGTCCTGATTTTTCTGGACCAAAGGTACAACAAACCGATCGATTTTCGCCATTCCGATCACCTGAAAGTGATAACGATTCCCCGGTCGCAACCAGACCGTTATCCAGCAATTTCAAGATCGAATTCAAGATGAGGAGAATTCGGGAGTCCGAAACTGATCAACGATCCCCCGGGCGGGTGACCCGCCCCCACCGCCCGCCGCCGGGCCGAGCCGGCGACCCGGCGGCGAGTCGCCCGCCAGGACGATCCGTTCCGCCCCGGCACGCCCGGCCACCGGTGGGTTGACAGCCGTCACCGCCGGGCATGTACGCTCCCCGCCAATGAATACCTTCGTGAACGGATCGGGGGTCTCGTCCGCGCAAGTTGAGTGCTGATGCGCTCACCACACGCGGACGGGCAGGCCCGTCTCCACAGCTGGCGGCACGTGCGGGAGTTCGCCGTGCCGGCCTCGATGATCACCACTGCCACCGCCCGCCGGTCCATCGGCGACTGGGCCGGGGCGTGCGCCGCCGCACACGTCGACGTGGATCTCGATCCGCGCGCCGAGGCCGTACGCCGGGGGCGTGAGTTCGCGTCCCGGCTCCGGGCCGACCTCCGCCGGCTCGCACCCGACCTGCTGCGCTGGCACCTACCCCGCACCATCACCGACGGGCTGCTGCGGCCCGGCCTCACCATGACGCTGGCCCGCTACCCGCAGGGTGTCCAGCTGGTCGCCCGCACCCCGCCGAACTGGGCGGAAGCCGGGCAGCGGATCAGCCTCGCCCTCTGGGACCCGGCCGCGGGCGACACCGGGCCGCATCCGTGGCCACGCCCGGACCGCCGGTTCCGGCTCGACCTGCACCCGCATCTGTGGGCCGCCGATCACGCCGCCGAACTGCATGAACGCTCCGGGGCCTCCCACTGGTCGCCCGATTCGCCCGCCGGGTGGGTGGAGATGGCGGGACGCGGTTACGCGGTACACCGCTGGGCCGCCGAGGCGGACATCCTGCGGGCGGCCGACGGGTACACCGGCCCGGTCGCGATCCGGTTGGGTGGTAAACGCCGGCTCCTGGCCGGCGACGACAGCCACGACCCACGACCGTCCCGGCTCCCGGCCGGCGACGGGGGTCGCGGTCCGCGTTTCCGCAGACCCCGCGGCGGTACGGGTGAGCCGGTCCTGCCCTACGCCGCCACCTGGCTGTCCCCCGACCTGGAACTCCTGCACGCCGGACTGATCGGCGCCGATCAGCTGCATCCCCTGGTCGCGGCGGCCCTGCTACCGGAGTCCGAGCCGCGCACGACCCATCCGGCCTCCCCGCCGGTCTCCCCGCCGGGCGGACCACAGCCGGTCTCGCCTCCGGGCCGGCCACGGCTGGTCCCATGCCGGGGCGAGACCCACCGGCTGGCCATCGTCGACGGGCGGCTGGTCCCGCTCGATCACGACGAGGATCAGCTACGGCGTGAGGAGATGCTCGCCGTGTTCGGCGGCCCGCCCCTGCCCTGTCTGCGGATCATCGCCGAGGACGCCCGGCGCCCGCAGTGGCTGGACGACGTCCGCGCCCGGCTGTTCCACGGCGACCGTTCCGGCGCCCGCGATCTCGTCACCGCGCTGCTCGGACCGGACGCGGAGCTCGACGGCGCGCTGCGGGAGGCCTTCGACGACGCGGCGGACGGGGCGGTGGAGCACGGGCTGTACCGGTCCGGGCTGTCCGGCCGGATCCCGGCCCATGTCACCGCACCGGTCCGGACCACCCCGCGAAGGCGCCGACGCCGCCCCTGAACGGTGCCCCCTCAGTGCTCCGCCGCCGGTGAGCCGTGCTCCCGGCGTACCCAATCCATGGTTGAAAAATCCTGAAGGTGATGACTTTGAACAGTTTTGCCACTCTGCTGGCCCTGCTCACCACCACCGGCACCGAACCCCGGCCGGACCACCAGCTCGAAGCCCTCACCCTGGCCGTCGCCGCCGACCTACCGGTGCTGCTCTGGGGCGAACCCGGCATCGGCAAGACGGCGACCCTGCACCAGCTCGCCGACGGCCTCGGACTACCGCTGACCACGGTGATCGCCAGCGTGCACGAGCCCTCCGACTTCACCGGCCTGCCCGTCGTCGGCGACGACCCGGCCACCCAGGGGGTGCCGATGGCGCCGCCGGACTGGGCGGTCCGGCTGGTCCGCGCCGGGCACGGCCTGCTCTTCCTCGACGAGTTGTCCACCGCCCCGCCCGCGGTCCAGGCCGCCCTGCTGCGTGTCGTGCTGGAACGGCGGGTCGGCGCGCTCACCCTGCCACCCGGCGTCCGGATCGTCGCCGCCGCCAACCCGCGCTCCTCCGCCGCCGACGGGTGGGAGCTGAGCGCGCCACTGGCCAACCGGTTCGTGCATCTGCAGTGGACCTTCGACCACGACGTGGTGATCCGCGGTCTCGGCGGGGTCTGGCCGCGCGCCCTGCTCCCCCGCCTCGACTCCGACCGGCTCGGCGAATCGGTGGCGCTGGCCCGCCGGGCGGTCTGCGGATTCCTGGAGGCGCGGCCGCCGCTGGTGCACCGCCTCCCGGACGGCGAGGCGCGCCGCGGCGGACCGTGGCCGTCCCCGCGCAGCTGGGACATGACGTTGCGGCTGCTCGCCTTCGCCACCGCCGCCGGCGTCTCCCGCGAGGTGCTGTCGATGCTGGTCCGCGGCACCGTCGGCGACGGCCCCGGCCTGGAACTGCTGGCCTTCCTGGACCGGCTCGACCTGCCCGACCCGGAGACGCTGCTCGCCGACCCGGCCGCCGCCGAACTGCCGGAACGCGGCGACCTGCGCCAGGCCGCCCTGGACGGGGTGGTCGACGCGGTCCGCCGCCGGCCGGAACGCTCCCGGTGGGACGCGGCCTGGGCGGTGCTGGCCCGCGCCCTGGAGACCGGCGCGCCGGACCTGGTCGTGGTGCCGGCGTCCACACTGGCCGCGCTCCGCCGCGACGACTGGGAGATCCCGGACACGATCGAGCGTCTGGCCCCGGTCGCGACGATCCGCCGCCGGGTGGGCGCGACCCGATGAAACCCTTGCCGGGTACGTCTCCCGTCCCGCTCGCGCCCCATCGGCTCGCAGCCTCGCCGGTCCCGTCGCCGCCGCCGCGGGCCGTCTTCACCGCCGCGGAGAGCGAGAAGCTCTACGCCGCGCGGCTGCTCGCGGCCGAGGCCCGGCCCTACCTGGCCACCGCGCTGTTCGCCCTCAAGCCGATCCTGTCGTGGCGGGTGCCGACGATGGCGGTGGACCGGCACTGGCGCTGCTACGTCTCCCCCGGATTCGTCACGGCCACCCCGGTCGAGGAACTCGCCGGAGTCTGGGTGCACGAGGTCTCCCACCTGCTGCGCGACCACCACGGCCGGGGCGACCGGCTGGCCGCCGCGAAGGACCTCACCGGCCCCGGCGACCGGCTGCGGATGAACATCGCCGCCGACTTCGAGATCAACGACGACGTGTACGGGGACGGCCTGCCCCGCCCGTCCGGCGCGATCGGCCCGGAACTGCTGAACCTGCCGGCCGGCGAGCTGATGGAGGACTACCTGCCACGGATCGCGATGGGCCCGTACCTGTCCCGGATGGTCTGGCTGGACTGCGGCGGCGGGGCCGACGGCGCGGACCGCCCGTGGGAGCTGGGCCCGGACGGCGCGAACGCCCTGGACGCGGAAGCCCAGGCCCTGGTCCGTTTCCGGGTGGCCCAGGGCATGATCGGCCGCGGCGACGCTCCCGCCGGATGGCAACGCTGGGCCGACCGGGTGGTGCACCCGCCCCAACCCTGGCGGCAGCTGCTCGGTGCCGCGGTGCGGTCCGCGGTGTCCGCTCCCGGCGTGGGCGAGGACTACGTGTGGAGCCGCCCGTCCCGCCGCTCGTCCAGCCTGCCCGGCGTGATCCTGCCGAGCCTGCGCCGCCGCCCACCCAAGGTGACGGTGGTGATCGACACGTCCGGTTCGGTGAGCGACACCGAATTGGGCAGCGCCCTGCTGGAGGTCGCCGCGATCGCCCGGGCGGTGGGCGGCCGCCACGACCTGCTCCGGGTGATCTCCTGTGACGCGTCGGCCCACCTGTCCGGCCCGATCTGCGACGCGGCGGGCATCACCCTGACCGGCGGCGGTGGAACCGACCTCCGTGAGGGTTTCGCCAAGGCCCTGACCACGGCACCTGACGTGATAGTCGCCCTGACCGACGGCCAGACGCCGTGGCCGTCCCATCGTCCCCCGTGCCGAACCGTGGTGGGTCTCTTCCCCCGCCCCGCCGAATACGACGAGACCAACGCGTACTACGGCCAGGACCACCCGCCCTCCTGGGCCCGGGTGGTGACCATCGGCTGACCACCCCTGCCCACGTGCCGACTTCCGGCGCGAATCCGACCACAGCCCACCACACAACCGCACCACACCAACCACGTGCCAACTTCCGGCACGAATCCGACCACAGCCCACCACACAACCGCACCACACCAACCACGTGCCAACTTCCGGCGCAAACCCGACCACAGGTCGACACACAACCGCACCACACCAACCACGTGCCAACTTCCGGCACGAATCGGACCACAGGTCGACACACAACCGCACCACACCGACCGCGTGCCCACTTCCGGCACGAATCGGACCACAGGTCGACACGCAACCGCGCTACACCGACCGCGTGCCAACTTCCGGCGCGAATCGGACCGGAGATCGGCACGCGCGAGTCCTGCCGGCCGAGCGGCACCACCATCTCGTCGTCAGGCGGCTCACCCGCGGCTTCTTTCTCAGTCGCGGGAAACGGGGGGCCGCCTGACGACGTCTCACCGGGGCCGGTGTACGGAACCGCCGGCCGGACCGGTGTCAGGGACCGCCAGCCGGACCGGTGTCAGGGACCGCCGGCCGGACCGGACTGCTCCGAGATCGCCGCCCGGATCAGTGGGGTCACGGTGGCGGCGAGCGCGTCGGATTCGGCCGGGCTCAACGCCGGGTCCGTCCGCCGGATTCCGATCGCCTCGTCGAAACCGGTCATCGGGTCACCAAAACCGGCCTGGCCAAAACCGGCCTGGCCGGGAACGGCGCCGCTGAGGCGGAGGAACGGCGTGAGCACGGCGGCAGCCGCCCCGGCATGGGGATGGCCGGGGGCCGCGGCGGCCTGGGCCAGGATGATCGCGGTCAGGCAGACGTCCACTTCGGGCGGTCCTTCGGCGGCGTTGTGCCAGTCGATGACGACCGGGCCGCGGGAGGTGAGCATGACGTTGTCGGGGTGCAGGTCGCGATGCTGGATGCGGTCACCGTCCCGCCGACCGTGGCGGGCGGGAAGCGCATGAAGCCGCTGATGCAACGCGACCAGGATGGCGGCGCCCTCGTCCACGCCGATGCCTCCGCCGCGGAACGTCTCGGTCATGGTCGCCCCGTCGAGCCGTTCCAGGATGAGGTCGGCCCCGTCCGCCTGGTGGACCCGCGGCACCGGGAACCCGAGCCCATGGAGATGCTCCATGAGTTCCGCCTCGCCGGAGGCGTCGTCCCCACGACGGTACCGGCGCAGAACCCGATCCGAATCCAGCGCATAGACGTCGGCCTCACGCCCGAACCCGAGCAGTTCCACGCCGGCCACCCTATCGACCTGCGGCCCCACCCGGGAAAGCCGACGGCCGGGGCCGGCCGGCCCCGGCGGGGGACGGGCACGGGCGGGTGGGCGGTCAGTGCAGGATGACCGGGGTGGCGCCCTTCTCGTCGTCGAGCAGGTGGGACTCCTCGCGTCTGCGGGGCAGGAACAGGGCTGGGATAAGGGTCAGGGCGGTGAGGACGAAGCCGACCATGAAGGTGTTCGCGAAACCGTCGGCGGCGAACTCCAGGCCCCGCTCCAGCAGGGTGGGGTCGGGGACCGTCGCGGCGACCTGTGGGTCCATCTGGGCGGCGATGGCCAGGCCGGCCTCGGTGACCGGCTCGCCGGTGGGGCCGGTCAGGCCGGGGACGGGGGCGGAGTCGTTCAGCTCGGCGGTCAGGATGACCGACATGACCGCGCCGCCGACCGAGCCGGCGATCTGCTGCAGGATGTTGAGCAGGGTGGAGCCGCGGGCCACCTCGTGACTGGTGAGGGTGCGCAGCGCGGAGGTCATGATCGGCATCATGGTGCCGCCCATGCCGAGGCCCATCACGAAGAGCGAACCGCACAGCAGCAGGTACGACGTATCCGTCCCGACCTGGGTGAACGTGAAGAACCCGGCGGCGATCAGCAGCAGCGCGAACGGCACCGTCCGCCCGACCGGCACCTTGTCGGCGAGCATGCCCGCGATCGGCATGGTCAGCATGGCGCCGAGGCCCTGTGGGGCCATCAGCAGGCCGGCGTGCAGTGTCGACTCGCCGTGGATCTGCAGGAAGTAGCTGGGGAAGAGCAGCCCGGCGCCCATGAACGCGACGGTGAACACGGCCAGCGTGACCGACGCGACGGTGAGGTTGCGGTTGCGCAGCAGGCGCAGGTCGAGCAGCGGATGCCGGGGTTTGAACGAGTAGAACACGAACCCGATCACCAGCAGCCCGCCGACGAGCATCGGGATCCACACCTTGCCGGCGGTGATGGTCTGCTCCTCGGGCAGCGTGGAGACGCCGTAGAGGAAGAGGGCGAGGCCCGGTGACAGCATCAGCATGCCGATGAAGTCGAACGACTCGGACGGCTCCGGGTTGTCCCTCGGCAGGACGACCTGGGCGTAGATCAGGGCGATCACGCCGATCGGCAGGTTGATCAGGAAGATCCAGTGCCAGCTGTACGAGTCGATCAGCCAGCCGCCCAGGATCGGCCCGCTGATCGGGCCGAGCAGCATCGGGATGCCGAGCACCGCCATCAGCCGGCCGATGCGCTCGGGCCCGGCCGCCTTCGTCATGATCGTCATGCCGAGGGGCATCAGCATGCCGCCGCCGAGGCCCTGGAGCACGCGGTAGAGCACCAGCTGCCCGATGGTGTCGGCGGTGGCGCACAGCACCGAGCCGATGGTGAACAGCAGCAGCGCCGTCATGTAGAGCCGCTTGGTGCCGAACCGGTCGGCGGCCCAGCCGGTGAGTGGGATGACCGTGGCGAGGGCCAGGGTGTAGCCGGTCATCGTCCAGGCGACCTCGGCGTAGGTGGCGCCGAACTCGCTCTGGAAGGTCGGGATGGCGACGCTGACCACTGTCACGTCGAGGATCGACATGATGGCGCCGAGGACGACGACTCCGGCGACCTTGAGAACGGCGCCGTCCAATTTCGCAGTGCTCACAACATCTCCACAGGTGAGGCGGCTGTTGGGAGCCTAACGACGGGGTCCGACACCTTTCTCAGGATTAATCGGCGCGGCCGGAATCCGGTTGCCGAGATCGGCGCACCCATGCTGAAGCGAGTATGCCCAGGCCATTTGCGGCCCAATGGAGCACGAAGGGGGCCAGAAGTCCTCCGCCGGCGTGCCGGAGGTAGCTGAGAACGACACCCGCGAGGGTGGTGAACGCCACTTCCCGGGTGTCCGGAAGATGCCAGAGACCGAAGAGCAGAGCGGTGATCGGGTACGCCCACACCGCCCCGTGGTCCTGGTACAGCAGCTCCCACAGCACGCCCCGGAACGCCACCTCCTCGAAGATCACCGTCGCGAACGGGACGCCGAGGAGCGCGCTGCGGACCGGATGGTCGAAGGAGCGCTCGGCCAGTGCCCGGCGCGCGGCCGGGATCAGGAGGGCGAGGCCGTACCCGAGCAGTGGGGTGAGCAGCGCGAGGGACGCGTACGGCAAGCCGGAAAGGGTGAGCCCCGCCTCGGCCGGGCTCAGGCCGGAGACCGCGACCAGCAGAAACGCCGCTATCGGCCCGGTGAAGGGCTGCGCCCGGGCCGGACCGCGGCGGTTCCAGACGCGGACCGCCGCCATGATCAGCAGAACGACGAGGAGGGTCACCGGAAGTCATGTTATTCGCTCGACGGGATCGGTGATCCCTCGTATCTTGGGCGCATCACCGCGACCGGAGAGGAGACACGGCCATGCGCTACCGCACCGCCGTCGTCATTCCCGTGTCGCGTTTCGAGCTGATCCTCGTGTCTGGTGTGGCCGGCTCCGGCTGCGCCACCGGGGCTGGTCTCTGCCTGTAACAGGCGCAGTCCACCACCAGCATCAGACTCGAAAGACATCACCATGACGAACGTCCGCAACATCGGCATCCTCGCGCACGTCGACGCCGGCAAGACCACCCTGACCGAGCGGATCCTCTTCACCACCGGCATGACCCACCGGTCCGGGCGGGTCGACGACGGCAACACCGTCACCGACTTCGACCCCCAGGAGCGCGATCGCGGCATCACCATCTTCGCCGCCGCGGTGAGCTGCGACTGGGCCGGCCACCGGCTCAACCTGATCGACACACCCGGCCACGTTGACTTCTCCGACGAGGTGGAGCGGTCGCTGCGGGTGCTGGACGGTGCGGTCGCGGTCTTCGACGGGGTCGCGGGGGTGGAGCCGCAGAGCGAGACGGTCTGGCGGACCGCCGACCGGTATGGCGTACCCCGGATCGCCTTCGTGAACAAGCTGGACAGGGCCGGTGCGGACCTCGATGCCGCGGTGGCCTCGATCCGGGACCGTCTAGAGGTGACTCCGCTGGTCGTGCAGGTGCCGAGGCCCGATCTCAGCGGTGTGATCGACCTGGTCCACAACCCACCGCCGGAAGTCCGGAACGCACGGAAGGCCCTGGAGGAGGCGGTGGCTGAACTCCACGAGAAAGCCCTGGACGAGCTGGGCGACATGTCGGATACAACGCTAGCGAACGCGCTCCGGGATCTCACCCACGAGAACAAAGCCGTAGTCGTCTTCTGCGGCTCGGCGTTCAAGAACGTCGGCGTCGAGGAACTACTCGACGGCATCGTCGACTACCTGCCCCCACCGACGGGCGACCACCGCGAACCCTCGGTCGCACTCGTCTTCAAGAAACGCGACCGGCTCGCCTACCTGCGCGTCTACGACGGCACGATCACGAAGGGAGACGTCCTGTGGAACGCGGCCGAACACCGTACCGAAAGGATCTCCCGCATCCTGCGGGTCCAGGCCGACCAGCAGACCGACATCGACCGGGCGACGGCCGGCGACATCGTCGCCGTCATCGGCCTGAAGGCCGCCCGCACCGGCGCCACCCTCTCCACCCGGGAGCACCCGGTCCAGCTGGAGGCGCCGCGGACCACCGAACCGCTGGTGGAGGTCGCCGTCGAGGCCCGCACCCGGGACGGCGCGCAGCGTCTGCCGAGCGCTCTGGCGGCTCTCACCGAGGAGGATCCGTCGCTGAGCGTGCGCACCGACCGGGAGACCGGCCAGGTCCTGCTGTCCGGTGTGGGTGAGCTGCACCTGGAGGTGGCCGTGGAGAAGCTGCGGCAGAACGCCGGGCTGGAGCTGACCACCGGCCGCCCACGGGTCGCCTACCGTGAGGCGGTCACCGGCGGGGTCACCGGCGTCGTCTACCGGCACGTCAAACAGGACGGTGGTTCCGGCCAGTTCGCGCACGTGGTGCTGGACGTGGCCCCGGCCGACGGCACCGGTTTCACCTTCACCTCGACGGTGACCGGCGGCCGGGTGCCGGCCGAGTTCGTGCGGGCGGTCGAGGCCGGCTGCCGGGAAGCGCTCACCGACGGTGAGCATCCGGTGGTCGGGCTGCATGTCACCCTCACCGACGGTCAGACCCACGTCAAGGATTCGTCGGAGATGGCGTTCCGGGCGGCGGGCCGGTTCGGGCTCCGCGCGGCGCTCCGCTCCTGCACGCTCACGCTGCTGGAACCGGTCGCCGAGGTGACCGTCAGCGCACCGGGTGAGACGCTGGGCGCGGTCCTCGGCGACCTCGCCGCCCGTCGTGCCCAGGTCACCGATTCGTCGGTACGGTCGGTGACCGCCACAGTCCCGTTGGCCGAGCTGTTCGGGTACGCGACCCGGCTGCGCAGCCGCACCCACGGGCGGGGCACGTTCACCAGCCGTCCGGCCGGTTACCGCCCGGCGGCCTGAGCACCGTCGAGTGCCAGGGCCAGCCGCCGCGACCACAGCGCGGCTGTCCCTGGCACCTCCGGGTATTCGGCGACGTTTCAGCCCTCCCGGTCGAGTTGGTAGAGCAGGCTCCGGTGGGTCGGGCGGTAGCCGAGCGCCTCGTTCACCCGCCGCATCGCCACATTGCTGTCCGCGGTGTCCGCCAGCAGGCTGCCCACCTGCGGAAACCGCTCCATGACCCGCCGGATCTGCTCGACCTTCAGCCATCGGGCCAGTCCTCGCCCGCGGTGCTCCGGCAGCACACCCGTCCCGTAGTTCTGCCCCTCGCCGCCGGAGAGCACCACCTCGGTGAACCCGGCGATCGCACCGTCCGCGCCGACCGCCGCCGTCGTCAGCAGCACGTCACCCCGATCGGCCACCACCGCCGCCACCCGGCGCAACCGGGCCACGTCCCACGGCTCCGGACGGTAGTCGACACCCTCCATCGGCATGTCGTCCATGGCACTGCGCGACCGCACCGCCGTCTCCGCCAGCTCGTCCGGGACGGTCCCCTCCCAGTGCACGATCCGATATCCCGGAACCGTCTCCGCGGTCTGATCAAAATCAACAAGGGCCAGGCTTGTGTACGTCAGGGAGAGCACCACCCGCATCCCCGCCGCCCGGCAGAACGCGTCCTCTCCCGAGCCCTCCCGCACCGGCTCCCCCAGCAGAGCTGTCACCCCGTCCGCGCCGGCCGCCTCGCGCAGCAGACGGGTACCCACCCCGGAGCGCCGCTCCGCCGGATGCACCCGCAGCCGCACCTCGGCCGGGCCCCCGGCCGGTGGGATCCACAGTGTCGCGGTGCCGAGCGGCCGGCCGTCGTCCCCCTCGGCGATCCAGCCCGGCGACGGTGCGGTGAAAGCGACGACTCGTGTGATCATGCGACGCATTGTCACGTGCCCGGCACATCGGGGTGTAATCATTTTCCGATGCGTTCAACGGTGGCGACAGTGCACGACGTGGTGAGCGGGCTGCAGCCGAGCGACAACCTGGAGGCCGAACACCGGTCCCACACGCTGGGCTGGCTCCGGCGTACCGACGACGTCTTCCGGCGGGTGAAGCCCGCCGAACCGGCCCAGCACCTGGTGTCCTACGTGGTCCCGGTCGACCCCGCCGACGGGAGTGTGCTGCTCGTCGCGCACGTCAACGCCGGACTGTGGCTGCCACCCGGCGGGCACGTCGAGGTCGACGAGCACCCGTTCGACACCGCGGTCCGCGAGATCGAGGAGGAACTCGGCGTCACCGTGGCACCCGGCCCCGAACCGGTCTTCCTCACCGTCACCGAGACCGTCGGCACGGACGCCGGGCACACCGACGTGAGCCTGTGGTACGTCGTCGAGATCTCCCGCGACCACGAGCTCAAACCGGACACCGGAGAGTTCCACGGCGTCCGCTGGTGGAGCCGTGAGGAGATCCTGGCGTCCGATCCGGCCCTGTTCGACCCGCACCTGACCCGGTTCCTCAGCGTGTCACCCGGTAGGTGAGGTGGGTGACCCCGATCCCCTCGACCACCTCCGGATCGCCGAGCCGCACCGGCATCACCACCGGGGTACCGAACAGCCGGGTGCCCTCCCCGAGCAGCACCGGCACCAGCGACACCGAGATCTCGTCGAGCAGCCCGGCGTCCAGATAGTGCCGGGTCAGCGTGGGCGTGGACACCGACACGGCCCGCTCCCCGGCCACCTTCTGCGCGGCCTCCAGCGCCCCGATCGGATCGGGGAAGAACGAGGTCTCCGAGTCGTCCCGCGGCCAGCCACCCGGCACCGAGTGCGAGACCACGAAGACCGGGCATCCGGCCGGATGCCGTCCACCCCATCCGTCGGTACGGTCGAACAGCCGCCGCCCGCAGATCAGCGCCCCCGCACTGCCGATGCCCGCCTTCAGGAACCGTTCGCTGGCCTCCGACACGTGGAAGACCCGGCGTGGATCGGCGGTGGGCAGGACCACGTCCCCGTTGCGGTACCACCCGAACAGCTCACCCACACCGTCATGCTCGTCCGCGACGAACCCGTCCAGTGACATGGACAGGGTGGCGACGACCTTGCCCATGGCAGGCCTCCTCAAGCGCGTCCCTACCCGCAGGTTTCCCCTCCGGGGCGGTTCACGCAACCCAGCCATGTCGGAATCCGCCCAGCTCAGGCCCTGGTGCGCAGGCCTTCAGGGAGTGGCCTCACACGCTTTCACGTAGCGCCGGCACTCCGTCACGATCGTCGCGTCACCGGCCTCGGCCGCATAGTCGACCGGCCCGTCGTCGGCCCAGCCCTGCCGCTCGTAGAACCGGCGGGCCCGCGCGTTGCCCGGCGCCACCACCAGGTAGGCGGTGGTGTGACCGCTCGCGGCCACCTGCCGCTCGGCCTCGGCGAGCAGCAGCGCCGCCACCCCGCCGCCACGATGCGCGGCGGCCACGAACACCTGCTCCACCTCGGCTCCGGTGACCGTGACGAACCCGGCCACCCGCCCGTCGAGCGTGGCCACCGTGGTACGCGGCACCCGGGCGGCGGCCCGGGGCGGAAACGCGTCGGGGGTCCGGATCGCGGTCAGCTCGGCCGGCACATGCCCGGCATGCCCGTCATGCCAGCCGGCGTGCCAGATCCCGGCGATCGCCGCCACGTCGTCCCCGGTCGCGGCCCTGATCGTGTACGCCATGAGGGCGACGCTACACACCACAGCGGATGACACACCGAGCGGAGGAGGTGGGATTCGAACCCACGGGGCCCCGCGGGGGCCCACGCCGTTTCCAGCGGCGTCTCCGAAGCCGGGCCGGCTCCTCCGAGTTGGAGGCAGGGGCGGGATTCGAACCCGCGATCTTCGGCTTATGAGACCGATGAGGACGACCGGACTCCTCCACCCTGCTACGTTCCTGGTTCGTGCGCCGCCGGGGACTCGAACCCCGAACCTGCTGATTAAGAGTCAGAAGCTCTGCCGGTTGAGCTAGCGGCGCCGGTCCTGCCGGTGTTTCTCCTGTACTGCGTCGGGTCGGCGGGATTCGAACCCGCGACATCTCGCTCCCAAAGCGAGCGCGCTGACCAAGCTGCGCCACGACCCGTGATGTACCTCGTATCGCCGGGTGGTCTCGAACCACCGGCCCCCGCTTTATGAGTGCGGTGCTCTACCCCTGAGCTACGGCGACATGCGCGGAGGACGAGAGATTCGAACTCTCGACAGAGGTGGTACCCCTGTTGCGGATTAGCAATCCGCCGCCTTGGGCCGCTCGGCCAGTCCTCCTCGTACCGCGTGGACCCGGCCGGACTCGAACCGGCCACCTTCCGCGTGCAAAACGGACGCTCTCCCTGATGAGCTACGAGCCCCTCGTACCCGGAAGGGGATTCGAACCCCTAACCTCCGCACCCTGAATGCGGCGCCTCTGCCAGTTGGGCTACCCGGGCCTGACCTTGCTGCGTGCCCTCGGCGCGATTCGAACGCGCACCGTCCAGATCCTCGGTCTGGTGCCTCTGCCGTTGGGCCACGAGGGCATGGCCGTACCGCGTCCCCGGAGAGATTTGAACTCCCGGCCTCCGGAGTCGTATTCCGGCGCTCTATCCGCTGAGCTACGAGGACAAGATGGACCCGGGCGGGATCGAACCGCCGGCCTCCGGTCTGCCGAACCGGCGCGCTACCCGCTGCGCTACGGGCCCATGAGTTCCGGCCTGGTCGAGGCCGGAGAATAATGTGTGTCATCCGCTGTGGAATTGTCAAAGAAGAATGCGCACGGGCAGCAGGAGTCGAACCCGCGTCTGCCGGATTTGGAATCCAGAGCTCTGCCAGTTGAGCTACACCCGCATACGAAAAAGCCGCCCGTTTCCGATCAGGAAGGGCGGCGCTGGAGCCAGCTGGATGCTAGCTGCGCCACCGGCCCGGAAGTCGGCTGAGACGTCGGGCGGGGGAACTCGGTAGGGCCGTCAGGGCCAGGGACATCGCGCCGAGCCGCATGGCAGCCAGGGGCATGGCAGCCAGGGGCATCGCGCGCCGGAGCATCGCAGCCAGGGGCATCGCGCGCCGGGGCTTGCCAGCCGGGGACATCGCGGCCGGGGACATCGCCGGCAGTGCCGTCGCGGCCTGCCACATCTGCTTGGCGGACATCGTCTCCCCCTTCCGATTTCCCAGCGGCCGGGCCCTTGCCCCGCCGGTGAGAACAAAGGTAAACGACTCCCCCGCTCCCGTCCAACGAATTAATCGGGGAAACTTGAGGACATGATTTTCCGGGTGCTGGCCGAGGCCACGATGGTGGTGCATTTCCTGTTCATCGCCTTCGTGGTGCTGGGCGGTTTCCTGGCCTGGCGCTGGCCGAAAGCGATCTGGCTGCACCTGGCCGCGGCTCTCTGGGGCCTGTGCATCGTGGCATTCGAGTGGAACTGTCCACTGACCTACGTGGAGGACTGGGCCCGGGAGCGGGCCGGCCAGTCCGGGCTGGCCCGCGGCTTCATCGACACCTACCTGACCGGTGTGATGTACCCGGAGCGCTACCTGAACGAGGTCCGCCTCCTGATCGCCACGGTGATCCTGGGTTCATACGCCGGTCTGGTCCTGAGACGGCACCGTCGGCACAACCCGAACGCCAACTGACAGCCAGGCCAGCAATCCCCCCAAAAGCCCAGAATCCCTCCTCCCACGCCACACAGCGCATCCCACACCGAAAGTCGATACACGATCCGCGCCCAACGCCGCGTGCCGCACAACGGCGCGCACCGCACCAAAAGACGGCACACAGCCCCAGACGCGACCTCCCGTGCCGCACAGCGGCGCGAATCGCACCGCAAAACGGCACACAACCCGAGACCCGACCCCGCGTGCCACGCAACGGCGCGTACCGCACCGCAAAACGGCACACAACCCGAGACCCGACCCCGCGTGCCACGCAACGGCGCGCACCGCACCGCACGACGACACACGACGCGAGACCCGACCCCGCATCGCGGGCGCGCGGCAGGCACGACGGGTGCTACGGCCGGGCGGCCGGCTGGCGCTGTTCTGGAACACCGTGCGGCCCACCCGGGAGACAGCGGAGACGTTCGCAGCCGTCTACCGGCGAGCCGCGCCGAGCCTGCCGTTCTCTCCGTGGGCGTCCGCCGCCCCCTGCGGTTCGATCGCCGAACGGGTGTCCGGCCCGCTGCGCGACGCGGCCTTCACGACCACACCGGCACAGCGGGACGGGACACCCGAGGTGTAGCGGTTCGGGTGGGAGCACGAATACTCGCGGGCGGACTGGCTGGACCAGGTGCCCACCGCCGGCGGGCACCAGCTGCTGCCACCGGACGAGCTGGCGGCCCTGCTGCGCGGGCTGGGCGAGGTGATCGCCGAGCGGTTCACCATGCCCTACGAGACGGTGGTGGTGACGGCGACCCGGCCCGGACGGCGGGGCGAAGGCGACCCGGTCATGACGGCGAGGGAGACGACCCGGTCATGACGGCAGGAAGAGGCTGGGGCCGGCGGTTCCGGCCGGATACTCCAGCAACGGGACCTCACCGGCGCGCCAGGCGGACGTGACCGGCTCGACGATGCGCCAGCACTGTTCCGCGGTGTCCGCCCGTACCGAAAGCGTGGGGTCGTTGTCGAAGACGCCGCGCAGCACCTCTCCGTAGGGTGGCAGGTCGCCGGCGCCGAATTCGGCGTCCAGGGTGACCGGGTCCAGTTCGAACGGGTCGCCGGGGCCGTTGATGTTGAAGTCGAGGGCCAGGTGGTCGGGGCCGAAGCCGATGCGCAACCGGTCGGGCTGGTCGCAGCCGTGCAGGCCGTCCGGCACCCGGGGCGGCCGCTTGAAGGTGATCACGGCTTCTTTGCGGGGGCCGGTGGGGCCGATGGCTTTGCCGGAGCGGAGGCGGAACGGGACGCCGGCCCAGCGCCACGTGTCGACGGCCAGGATGACCTCGGCGAGGGTTTCGGTGCCGCGGGACGGGTCGACGCCGGGCTCGTCGGCGTACGACGGAAGGTTTCGCCCGGCGGTGTAGCGGGCCCGCAGGCTGCTGTCCGCCGGTGTCCCCCAGAGGCGGGTGGCGCGCAGGAGGGCGGCTTTGCGGTCCCGGAGTTCGCCGGCGGCGAGGCTGATCGGGGCTTCCATGGCGAGCAGGGCGAGGATCTGGAGTAGATGGCTCTGGATCATGTCGGCGAGGGCGCCGGCCCGGTCGTAGTAGCCGGCCCGGCCTTCCAGGGCGAGGTTCTCGTCGAAGACAATGTCGACCGACTCGACGTGGGTGTTGTCCAGGATCGGTTCGAAGATCCGGTTGGCGAAGCGCAGGCCGAGGATGTTGAGCACTGTCGACTTGCCGAGGAAGTGGTCGACCCGATGCACCTGTTCTTCGGGCACGAGCCGGGTGAGCAGCCGGTTGAGGTCGGCGGCTTCGGCGCTGCCGGTGCCGAACGGTTTCTCCAGCACCAGCCGGGTGCCGGCCGGCAGGTCCACGTCGAGCAGGGCTTCGCAGGCTTGGGCGGTGACGGCCGGCGGCAGGGCGAAGAAGACCGCGACGGCCCCGGTTGCCGTGTCGAACAGGGCGCGCAGGTCGTCGGTCTTCGTCACGTCGGTGCGGATCCAGCGGGCCCGGTCGGCGACCCCGGAGGCGGCCGGTGTGCTGTCGGTGGCGGGGGTGGCCTCACCGGAGGATTCGGCGGCGGCCGCGGCCCCGTGCGCGCCGAACGAGTCGTGGACGCGGGCCTGCCAGCGGCTGTCGTCCCAGTCCTCGGTGGACGCGCCGATCAGGGTGAGCCCGGGCGCGTACCCGGCGGTGAGCAGCGCGCCGAGCCCGGGCAGCAGCAGCCGTGCGGTGAGGTCACCACTGGCGCCCAGGATGATCAGGGTCTGGTCCGTCATGCACCGGTCATACCCCCGGAGGCGGGGCGGTACTCGACCTCGGGCCGGCCGGGGCCGCCGTAGCGGGGGCTGCGGACGACCCGGCCGGCGTCGGCGAGGTGTTCCAGGTAGCGGCGGGCGGTGACCCGGGAGGTGCCGGTACGGGCGGCGACCTCGGTGGCGGACAGCCCGGCCGGCGCGGAGGCCCGTAGCGCGCCGAGGATCAGGTCGAAGGTGCGCGGGTCGAGTCCTTTGGGGAGGGTGTCGGCGGGCGCGCCGCGCAGGGTGGCGAACACCCGGTCGACCTCGTGCTGGGCGGCTACCTCAGCGGACTCGGCGAGTTGCCGGCGGTACTGAGCATACCTATCCAGTTTGTCGCGGAACGCCGCGAACGTGAACGGTTTCAGCAGGTAGTGGGTGACGCCGAGGGCGACCGCCTGCCGGATCATGGCGATGTCCCGGTTGGAGGTGACGGCCAGCACGTCGGTGCCGCTGCCGGCGGCCCGCAGCGCACGGGCGATCTCCAGGCCGTGTTTGTCGGGCAGGTTCAGGTCGAGCAGCACGAGATCGACAGGTTGGGCGCGGAGCCGGGTCATCGCCTCCCGCGCGGTGTGCGCGACACCGGCGACCGCGAAACCATCGACCTTCTCCGTGTACGCCCGGTGCGCCTCGGCGATCAGCGGCTCGTCGTCGACGACGAGGACCTGAATGGTCATGACGGCACCGGCAGCCGGACGGTGATGACCGCGCCACCCCCGGATCCACCCCTGATGTCGTACGTCCCGCCGTACCGCTCGGCGACCTGCCGGACCAGGGACAGCCCGATGCCGTGGCCCGCCCCCTTGGTGGACCATCCGCGCTGGAAGGCGGCGGCCGCCTGGTCCGGGCTGAGGCCGGGCCCGTTGTCGGCGACCCGGACGAGGACCTCCCCGTCCTGTTCCCGGACGAGCACGCCGACCCTGCGGGGTGACGGGGTCTCGGCGACCGCTTCCAGGGCGTTGTCGATCAGGTTGCCGACCACGGTGATCAGGTCACGCCCGCGCAGCAGTGAGGTGGTGAGGCGGGATCCGCCGTCGATGGTGAGTTCGACGCCGCGTTCGCCGGCCTGCGCGGACTTGCCGAGGAGCAGGGCGGCCAGGGCGGGTTCGCCGACCGCGCCGACGACCTGGTCGGTGAGTTGCTGGGCGAGCGCGAGTTCGGCGGTGGCCAGGGCGATGGCTTCGTCCGTACGACCGAGTTCGACCATGGTGAGGACGGTGTGCAGCCGGTTGGCGGCCTCGTGGGCCTGGGCGCGCAGCGCTTCGGTGAGGCCGCGGACCGAGTCGAGTTCACCGGTGAGCGCCCGCAACTCGGTGTGGTCACGCAGGGTGAGGACGGTGCCGAGGACCCGGCCGTCGAAGCGGGTCTCGCGGCGGCTGGCGACCAGCACCCGGTCACCGATCAGGACCGGTTCGTCGACGGTCGGGCGCTGTTCGGCGATCAGTCCGGCGACTTCGGCGGGCAGGTCGGCGGGTTCACCGTCGGTGAGGCCGAGCAGCCGCCGGCCCTCATCGTTGATCAGGGTGACCCGGCCGTCCCGGTCGACGACCACCAGGCCCTCGCGGACGGCGTGCAGGACGGCGTCGTAGTACTCGAACATCCGGGTCATCTCGGCCGGGCCGAGCCCGTGGGTCTGCCGGCGCAGGCGCTGACTGAGCAGCCACGAGCCGAAGGCGGCGAGCAGCAGGGCCAGGCCGGTGGCCGCGCCGACGGCGGGCAGCTGGGCGATCAGGTCCCGGTTGATCGCCTCGGTGGTGATGCCGACCGAGACCAGGCCGATGATGGCGCCGTCGCCGGCGTCACGGACCGGGACTACGGTACGGACCGAGTCGCCGAGGCTGCCCCGGTACTGTTCGACCACCACACCGCCGCGCAGCGCCTCCTCGACCGAGCCGGCGAACGGCTGCCCGATCAGGTCCTCGGTGGGATGGGTGTAGCGGGTCCGGTCGGGGGCCATCACCACGATGAAGTCGGTGCCGGTGGCGACCCGGGTGGCCTCCACGTACGACCGCAGGCGCGCCGAGGGGTCGGCGGCCCGCAGCGCGTCGCCCACCGACGGGGACAGGGCGATCGCCTCCGCCACCGCCCGCACCTCGGCGATCGCGGCGGTGCGCGCGTCCCGGCCGGCCAGCAGCACCGCCCCGACCGTGCCGATCGCCACGAGCAGCGTCACCACCAGCACCTGGAGGGCGAAAAGCTGCCGGGCGATGCTCCAACGTCGTGCCAAACCCGATCTCCATCCCGTTTCGTTCGGGTGAACAGAATGAACGTAACGGTGAAAGCGGCTGAGACCCAGGCCACATTCTCGGCATGACTACCACAACCGCCCCGGTCAAACGGGACCGAACTCACTACCTGTACCTGGCGGTCATCGTGGCCGTCCTGCTCGGCATCGCCGTCGGCCTGATCGTGCCGGACGTCGCCGTCGAGCTCAAACCGATCGGCACCGGTTTCGTCGATCTGATCAAGATGATGATCGCGCCGGTCATCTTCTGCACCATCGTGCTGGGTGTCGGCTCGATCCGGCAGGCCGCCCAGGTCGGCAAGGTCGGCGGTCTGGCCCTCGGCTACTTCCTCACCATGTCGACGGTGGCGCTCGCGATCGGCCTGGTCGTCGGCAACCTGATCCACCCCGGCTCCGGCATGCGCCTGGACGCCTCCACCGCCGCCGCCGGGCAGAAGGCGGTCGGTGAGGACACCGCGACCAGCACCGCCGACTTCCTGCTCGGCATCATCCCGGACAGCCTGCTCTCCCCGTTCGCCTCCGGCAATGTGCTGCAGACACTGCTCGTCGCGCTGCTGACCGGTTTCGCCCTGCAGTCGCTGGGCTCGATCTCGGAGCCGATCCTGCGGGCCCTGGGCATGTTCCAGCGGGTGGTCTTCCGGATCCTCGCGATGCTGATGTGGCTGGCCCCGATCGGCGCTTTCGGCGCGATCGCCGCGGTCGTCGGCGCCACCGGTGTGGACGCGCTGATCAGCCTCGCCCAGATCATGATCGGTTTCTACATCACCTGTGCCCTCTTCGTCTTCGTGGTCCTCGGCGCGATCCTCTGGCTGGTCGCCCGGATCAACGTGTTCAGCCTGTTCAAGTACCTCGGCCGGGAGTTCCTGCTGATCGTCTCGACGTCGTCGTCGGAGTCGGCGCTGCCCCGCCTGATCGCCAAGATGGAGCACGTCGGCGTCAGCAAGCCGGTCGTCGGCATCACCGTGCCGACCGGTTACTCGTTCAACCTGGACGGCACCGCCATCTACCTGACCATGGCGTCGCTGTTCGTGGCCCAGGCGATGGGCGACCCGCTGTCGGTGTCCGAGCAGGTGTCGCTGCTCCTGTTCATGATCATCGCGTCGAAGGGCGCCGCCGGGGTCACCGGCGCCGGCCTGGCCACCCTGGCCGGCGGCCTGCAGAGCCACCGCCCCGACCTGGTCGACGGCGTCGGCCTGATCGTCGGCATCGACCGGTTCATGTCGGAGGCCCGCGCGCTGACCAACTTCGCCGGCAACGCCGTCGCCACCGTGCTGATCGGCACCTGGACGAAGGAGTTCGACCGGGAACGCGCCTCGCTGGTGCTCTCCGGCGGTGACCCGTTCGACGAGGCGACCATGGTCGACGACCACCACGGCGCGCCGGAGGCCGAGCCGAAGCCGGTAGCCGGCTGACTTCCCGTGCCGAGTTGCGGTCCGATCCGCGCCACAACTCGGCACGCAACGCCCGGACCCACCACCCGTGCCAACTTACGGTCCGATCCGCACCACAACTCGGCACGCAGTGCCCGGACCCACCACCCGTGCCAACTTACGGTCCGATCCGCGCCACAACTCGGCACGCAGTGCCCGGACCCGCCGCTCGTGCCGAGTTGCGGTCCGATCCGCGCCGCAAGTCGGCACACGGACGGGTGCGGGGCATGACAGCGGCGTGTGCGGGGCGTGCCAGCGGGGCGCGGCACGCTTCCCGGCATGACAGACGATCTGGTGGTACGCGCCGAAGGGCTGCGTAAACGGTTCGGGAAGACCCTGGCCCTGGACGGGGTGGACCTGTCCATGCGCCGGGGCACCGTACTGGGTGTGCTGGGCCCGAACGGCGCGGGCAAGACCACCGCCGTACGGGTGCTGGCCACCCTGCTCGAACCCGATGCCGGCCGCGCCGAGGTGGCCGGCATCGACGTGCTCGCCGAGCCGCAGCGGGTCCGCCGGGTGATCGGCCTGACCGGGCAGTACGCGTCGGTCGACGAGGACCTGACCGGCGTACAGAATCTGGTGTTGATCGGCCGTCTTCTGGATCTGACCACGGCGGACGCGCGGCGGCGGGCCGGCGAGCTGCTGGACTGGTTCGATCTGACCGAGGCGGCCGGGCGGCGGGCGAAGACCTACTCCGGTGGCATGCGCCGGCGTCTCGACCTGGCCGCGAGCCTGGTCGGGCACCCCGAGGTGATCTTCCTGGACGAGCCGACGACCGGCCTGGACCCGGCCAAGCGCGAGGACATGTGGGGTGTGGTCCGCACCCAGGTGGCCAGCGGCGCGAGTGTGCTGCTGACCACCCAGTACCTGGAGGAGGCGGACGCGCTCGCCGACGAGATCGTGGTCGTCGACCACGGCCGGGTGATCGCCCACGACACCCCGGACGGGCTGAAACGCAGAATCGGCGGACAGACCTTGCGGGTACGCCCCACCGACCCGTCCCGCCTGCCCGATGTGCTGCGGCTGCTCGATCTGGTGGCCGCCCCGGGCACCACGGCGAGCCGGGACGAGGCCGCCGGATCCCGGGCCGGCGCGGCCTCGGTGCCGGTGTCCGGTGACGGCGCCCTGGACAAGGTGATCCCGGCACTGCGCGCGGACGGTGTCGAGGTGACCGAACTGGCCCTGCACCTGCCCAGCCTGGACGAGGTGTTCCACGTGCTGACCGGCCGGACCAAGGCGGAGGAACTGGTATGAGCACGATGGCCCTGGCCCGGCACAGTGGATCGCTGGCGCGGCGCAGTCTGATCAAGACGGTGCGCACCCCCGAGGCGCTGATCGACGTCACCCTCCAGCCGGTGATCTTCCTGCTGCTGTTCACCTATCTGTTCGGTGGCGCGATCGCGGACGGGGATCGGCACGCGTACCTGCAGTTCCTGTTACCCGGCATGCTCGCGCAGTCGCTCGCGATGGGCGGGGTGGCGCTCGGGCAGAACCTCAACGCCGACATCGAGAAGGGCGTCTTCGACCGATTCCGGTCACTGCCCATCTCGCGGGCGGCGCCACTGGTCGGTGCGGTGCTCGCCGACGTGGTCCGTTACCTGACGGTGTGTGTGGTGATGCTCGGCTTCGGCACCGTCATCGGGTTCCGGGTGGAGACCGGGTTGCTGCCGGCGCTGGCCGCGGTGGCCCTGTCCATCGGGTACGGGCTGTGCTTCTGCTGGATCTCGGTCTGGGTGGGCATGCTGGCCCGGACCTCCGGCGCGGTGCAGGGCATCATGTTCCTGCTGGTGCTGCCGCTGACGTTCGGCTCCAACGTGTTCGTGTCCACCGAAACGCTGCCCGGCTGGCTGCAGGGTGTGGTCGCGGTCAACCCGATGACCCCGCTGGTCGAGGCGATCCGGGGCCTGCTGACCGGCGGGCCGGTGGCCGGGCCGCTGGTGAGCACGCTGCTGTGGATGGCCGGTCTGCTGGCGGTGTTCGTGCCCCTGGCACTGCGCGCCTACGCCCGCCGCGCCTGAGAGCCGAGCGCCGCGCCGGAGAGCCCGAAGTCCGCGCCTACGAGCGGCGCGCCGGAGAGCCCGATGTCCGCGCCTATGAGCGGCGCGCCGGAGAGCCCGATGTCCGCGCCTATGAGCGGCGCGCCGGAGACTCCGGGGAGGGCAGGGCGAGCCGCGCCGGGTCGACGAGACTCTGCGCGGCCGCCGTGTCCAACGACCATCCGGCCGCGTACGCCTCCCCGAAGCCCTGTTCCCCCAGCACCGACCGGGACCGCTCGGCGATCCGGGACACGTTGACGTCGGTGTGGTCGTGCGCGCCCCGCAGCCGGGCCGCCGCCCCGATCAGCCGGGCCGCGTCCCGGTGCCGGCCCCGCAGCACGGCCAGGCCGGCGGCGGTGACCGCGACCATCGCCAGGATCGGCATGTCCCGGGTCTCCAGCGCCGCCGGGTATGCGACGGCGAGTGCCTTCTCCGCGCCCTCCGGATCGTCGCGGTGCACGGCCAGGGTGGCCCGGACCGAACCGACGATCGCCGCGCCGTGGTCGCCGCCCATCACCGGCATCCCGTGCACGTCCGCGCCCACGCCCAGTCCGGCGGCGGCCCGGTCGATCAGCTCCTGCGCCCGGTCCGGTTCACCGAGCCAGATCAGCAGCCCGGCCTCCAGAGCGTCCACCAGCAGCGACATCTCCCGTGACCCGAACCGTTCGGCCCGGGTCCGCGCCGACTCCAGCGCGCCGCGCGCCTCCACCGTCTCGCCGCGGCGCATGTGCAGGTCGGCCCAGCGCATGTCGATGAAGATCTCGTCGGCGATGTCCAGCGAACCGAACTCGCGGGCCAACGCGCGGGCCGCCCGCAGATCGCGCAGCGCGCCGTCCAGGTCACCGTCGAACTGCCGGATCAGCGCCCGCAACGGCAGCACGGTGGCCTGCCCCCAGCGGTCGCCGATCGCCCGGAACCCGTCCAGCGCCGCGCCCACGTGCCGGACCAGCAGCTCGCGGTCGCCGTCGTTCTCGGCGATCTGGGCCTTGAACAGGTTGGCCAGCGCCGCCAGCCACCGGTCCGGCCCGTCGATCAGCCTGCCGACACGCCGGCCGGCGTCCTCGTCCCGGCCGGCGAAGTACAGGGTGACCGCGGCGATCGCCCCGGCCGGGCCGGGCAGGTCGTCGTGCCGGGCCAGCCGGGCGCTCAGGCCGGCCAGCCGGGCGGCCCGTTCCCCGGCGGTCTCGGTCATCAGGCCCGGCTCGGTGCCGGTCCGGTTCAGCATCAGCACCGCCTCGGCGCAGTCGACCGCCACCGGATCGGTGTCACCGGGTGTCTTCAGCGCCTCGGTCAGCCAGTACCAGGCGTCGGCGTGCCGGCCGAACATCTGCCAGTACCAGCACAGATCCAGCGCCAGCGTGAGCGCGGCCCGGGCCTGGCCGGTGTCACACCGGTGGCGCAGGGCGGCCAGCACGTTGTCGTACTCGGCCCGCAGCCCCCGCAGCGCGGCGACCTGATCGGCGGTGCGCAGCCGGACGTCGAACCCGGCGGTCAACTCCGCCATGTGCGCGGCCGCCCGGTCCCGCACCTCGTCGAGCAGCCCCTGCTCGGTGAGCCGCTCGATGCCGTACTCCCGCAGCGTCTCCAGCATCCGGTACCGCCCGGCACCCGGCCCGAGCCGCAGAATCGACCGGTCGACCAGGGCGGACAGCAGCGCCGGGACGTCCCCGGAACCGATCGCCGCGGCCGACGCGGCGGTCACCCCGGCCGGCAGCACCGCCACCCGTTCGGCGAGCGCCCGCTCCTCGGCGGTGAGCAGATCCCAGCTCCAGGCGATCACCGCGCGCAGCGTCCGGTGCCGGGGCTGCGCGGTCCGGCTTCCACTGGTCAGCAGCCGGAACCGGTCCGACAACCCGGCCGCCAGCTCGGGCAGGCCGAGCGTGCGCAGCCGGGCCGCGGCCAGCTCCAGGGCCAGCGGCAGCCCGTCCAGGCCGCGCACGATCCGCACCACGTCCCGAACCGTGCCGCCGTCCACCGTGAACTCCGGCCGGACCGCCGCGGCCCGCTCGGTGAACAGCCGCACCGCCGCCGACGTCACCGCCGCGTCCGGCCCGTCGTCGGCCCCCGGCAGGCCGAGCGGGCCCAGCGGCACCAGCGACTCGCCGTCCACCGCCAGCGCCTCCCGGCTGGTCGCCAGCACCCGCAGCAGCGGACAGCGGGTCAGCAGCGCCGTCACCAGGTGCGCCACCGCGTCGATCAGATGCTCACAGTTGTCCACCACCAGCAGCACCCGGCGCCCGGACAGCCCGTCCACCAGCACGTCCGTCTCGGTGCGGGCCTCCGGGCGGACCCGGCCGGCGGTTTCGAAGAGCGCCGACCCGCGCAGACCGGCCGCCGCCACGACCGCCGCGCCCACCTTGGCCGCGTCGGTCACCGCCGCCAGATCGACCAGCCACGTCCCGTCCGGATGGTCCCCGGCGTGCCGCCGGGCCGCCTCGGTCGCCAGCCGCGTCTTGCCCGCCCCACCCGGCCCGGTCACCGTCACCAGACGCCCGGCCTCCAGCAACCGGTCCACCCGGGCCAGATCATCCTCCCGCCCGACGAAGCTGGTCAGCGCCGCCGGCAGATTCGACAACCCCGATTGCGGTACGCCGGACCCGCCGCCAGCCTCCACCCCCACCCCACCGGCACTCCCCTCGGCCACTCCCCCACCCGCCGGCACCTCACCCCGCTCGGCAGAAGTCGCGCCTCGCAGCGACCCCACGTGCCGAACTGTGGGCATCTCGCCCCGCAGCAACCGCACGTGCCGTTCCCTCAGTGCCGCGCCCGGATCGGCGCCCAGCTGCTCGGCCAGCCGCTCCCGGATCCGCTCGTAGGCGGCCAGCGCGTCACCCTGCCGCCCCTGCGCGGCCAGCGCGTCCACGAACAGCCCCGCCAGCCGCTCATCGATCGGATCCTCGGCGACCAGCCCGGCCAGCCGCCCGGCGGCCCGGTCGGCCCGCCCCAGCCCGATCTCCGCCTCGGCCAGATCGGCGGCCACCTCGACGAGATCCCGCTCCAGCCGGACCGCCTGCGCCGGAGCCACCGCGGCCAGTTCCGCCGCGACCGGCCCACGCACCAATGCCATCGCCTCGCCGAACAGATCAGCGGCTCCCGCCGGATCACCGCCCCGCAGCCGCTCCCGGCCGGCCGCACCGAGCCGCTCGAACCGGACCACGTCCACCAGCCCCACGAACAGCCGGTAGCCGCCCTCGGCCTGGGTGACCGCACCGGCACCGACCAGCCTCCGGAGCCGGGACACCAGCGATTGCAGGGCGTTGACCGGATCGGCGGGCCGATCCTCCGGCCAGAGCGCCGCCACCAGGAGCCCCGGCGCGACCGGTCGCCCACCGGCGACGGCGAGCCGGGTGACGAGCCCCCGCAGCCGGGCCCCCGGAATCGGCACGCCCTCGCCGTCCCGGGTCACCCGCATCCCACCGAAGAGGGTGACGGTCAGTTCCCCCCGCACGTTCACCCACCGATCCTCCCGCACTCCCGCCACAACCACGCACCCCGTCGCGGCCCACCCCAAACCACAACACGCCACACAACCCAAACCCCCAGCCAAGTGCCGCGCCGCAGTCCAAAACGCACCGAAACGCGGCACACAACAGCCAAACCCCAACCGCGTGCCGACCTGCGGTCCGAAACGCACCGAAACGCGGCACACAAAGCCAAACCCCGACCGCGTGCCGACCTGCGGTCCGAAACGCACCGGAACGCGGCACACAACGGGGAAACCGCGACCGCGTGCCGACCTGCGGTCCGGAACAGACCGGAACGCGGCACGCAACGGTTCAACCGGGGCGTGTGCCGACTTGCGGTCTGGAACGGACCGGAACGCGGCACGCAACGGTTAAACCGGGGCGTGTGCCGATTTGCGGTCTGGGGCGGGCCGGAACGCGGCACACGGCGTTCAACAGCGGGCGGGAGCGGGGATCGGCCGCGCGGGCGGGCGGGGAGGCCTACCGTCGGAAGGATGCGAAGGATCATTGCCGCCGCGGCTGTCGTGGCGTCGGTCGCTGGCGGTGGGACCGCCGCGTCGGCCGAGCCGCCCGGCCCCGCGGAACTCAAGCAGGTACTGCTCACCGAGGCGGAGGTGCCGGCGGGGTACGCCCTGTTCACCGGCGTCCCGGAGGAGAACTCGCTGTCGTACCACCTGGTCGGGACGTTCTGTGACGACGATCCGGAGGTGAGCGAGGGGCAGGAGACCGCCGTCGTGCAACGGGCGTTCCGGGAGGCGGACGGGACTGTCGTCGGGACCGGGGTGGCCGGCCCGGGGCGGGATCTGGCGCTCGCCTACGTGACGGCGATCGCCGACACCCCCACCGCGTGCCCGGAGGTCGAGGACGAGGACGGGGGTGTCCAGACGTTCACCCGGCTGGACCTGCCGGATCTGGGTGCGGCGACGGGCGCGGCACTGCTGCGCGGTGAGGGTACGACCCGGGTGCGGATCGCGGCGGTGGCCGCCGGTGACCTGTCGGCGATCTTCATCCAGCACGAGGACGACGCGCAGGGTGCGGAGGACACCGACGACACCGAGGACTTCGTGGCGTTCGTGGCGGCGGGCGCCCGGAAGCTGACCGCGGACACACCGAAGCTGGCGGCGGGTACACCGAAGCCGACAGCGGACGCACCGAAGCCGACAGCGGACGCACCGGAGCCGGCAACGGACGCACCGGAGGCGCCGGAGCTTCAGTTCTCGGCCGCGTAGGCCTCCACCTTCTCGGTGTCTCCGGCCACGATCAGGACGGCGTTCTCCGGGACCGTGGTCTCCGGCCGGGCGTACACGAAATCCTCTCCGGGTCGTTTGGTCCCGACCACGGTGACACCCCACTGGGTGCGCAGTCCGAGATCGGCCAGGGTCCGGCCGCCGGAGCCGCGTGGCGCCCGGACCTTGGCGATGGCGAACCCGTCGTCGAACTCGATGTAGTCGAGCATCCGGCCGGTGATCTGGTGGGCGACCCGCTCACCCATCTCCGATTCGGGGAAGACCACGTGGTGGGCGCCGACCGAGGACAGGATCTTGCCGTGTTTGACGCTGGTGGCCTTGGCCCAGATCTCCGGCACCCCGATCTCGGTGAGGGTCAGCACGGTGAGGACGCTGGTCTCCAGGTTGGTGCCGATGCCGACGACGGCGCGGGCGAATTCGTGCACGCCGAGCTGGCGCAGCGCCTCCTCGTCGGTGGAGTCGGCTTCGGCGACCTGGGTGAGCCGGTCCGACCATTCCTGGACGATGCGCGGGTCGGAGTCGATGCCGAGGACTTCGTAGCCGAGTTCGAGCAGTCCTTCGGCGACGGCCCCGCCGAACCGGCCGAGGCCGATCACCGCGACGTGGCCGCCCTGGGCGAGTGTGTCGTCAGCCAACGAGGGGTCTCTCCTCCGGGTAGCGGTAGTGCCGGCGGCGGGTGTTGAGGGCGATCGCGGTGCCGACCGCGATGGTGCCGACCCGTCCGACGTACATCAGGATGACGAGCACGATCTGGGCGGACGGCGGCAGGGTCGGTGTGACGCCGGTGCTCAGGCCCACGGTGGCGAACGCCGAGGTCACTTCGAACAGCGCCCGGTCGAACGGGATGTCCTCGGTGAGCGCGTCCAGGGCGACGGTGCCGGTGGCGACGAGGGCGACGCCGAGCAGGGCGACGGTGACGGCCTGCCGCTGGGTCTCCTCGGCGATCCGGCGTTTCCGGATGACCACGTCGGGTTCGCCGCGGATCTCCGCCCAGATCACGAACGCGAGCAGCATGAACGTGGTCAGTTTGATGCCGCCGGCGGTGCTGGCGCTGCCGCCGCCGATGAACATCAGCCCGTTGGTGACGGCGATGGTCTCGCTGTTCATCTGACCGAGGTCGACGCTGTTGAAGCCGCCGGACCGGGTCATCACGTCCTGGGTGAACGCGGCGAGGATCTTTCCGCCCGTACCCAAGGGGCCGAGGGTTCCGGGGTTGCGCCACTCGAAGGTCAGGAAGATCAGAAATCCGACGACCGAGAACAACAGGCTGCCGGTCACGGTCAGGAAGGTGTGGGTGGACCACCGGCCGGGGGTACGCCATTCGCGCGCGAGTTCGAACAGCACCGGGAAGCCGATCGAGCCGGCCATCACGCCGAGTGCCAGTGGCAGGCAGATCCACGGGTCGGTGACGAACCGGACGAGGCTGTCGGAGTAGAGGGCGAATCCGGCGTTGTTGAACGCCTGCACCGCGTGGAAGACGGCTTCCCACACCGACCGGCCGAGGGAGTAGTCGTACTTCATCCAGAATCGGAGGGTGAGCACCACGGCGATGGCGCTCTCGCAGACCAGCATGACCATCGCCACCCGGAACAGGATGCCGCGCAGGTTGCCGCCGAACAGCCCGGCGCTCTCGGTCTGGGCCAGCAGCCGGCTGCGCAGCCCGAGCCGCCGGGACACCAGCAGGCTGATCAGGGTGGCCATGGTGACGATGCCGAAGCCGCCGATCTGGGACAGCACGGTCAGCAGCACGTGGCCGAAGGTGGACCAGTAGGTCGGGGTGTCGACCACGGCCAGCCCGGTCACGCAGACCGCGGACGCGGCGGTGAACAGGGCGGTGACGAACGGGGCGTGGCCGGGTGCGGCGCGGGCGGCGGGCAGCATCATCAGCCCGGTCCCGATGATGATCAGGGCCAGGAACGCCAGCGGCACGACGCGGGCCGGATGCCGCCAGGGTGATCGCACCGATGAGTCATATCACCCGATGTGGGCGCCGCGCTCGATCAGGGCCCGGAACGCCGTGACGAACGTCCCTATCGAACGGGTTCACGCCTTCGAGCGCTTGGGCGCCCTTTACCGGCGCGGCTACGATCCGAAGGTGAGCCGCGGGGGACGTGACGGTTCACATGTAGCGGTCGGTGATAAAAGTTCACAAGCGCCCGCTATCCTCCTCCGCCGGGGAGGACAAACATGAACCTGGTTCGGGGGATCACGGCGTGTGCCGTGCTCACCGCGGTCGGTGCCGCTCTCGGGGCTTGCGGCCCCATCGGTGTTCCGCAGTCGCACGTGGTCGAAGGGGGCACCCGATGGGTGACCGCATTGGACGGCCATGTGAAGTTCAACGCGCCGGAGGGTGCCGTCGAGGGTGAGCCACGGGTGGGTTTCCGCCGTGGCCCGATACCGGCCGACCGGCCCTTCTCCCCCGGCATCGTCACCGTCGGTGACATGGTCAGCATGGATGTCGAGGGTGGGAGCATCTCCCAGGGCCGGATCGTCATCGACTACGACGGGCTTCCGGCCGGTCTCAACCCGCAGTTGCTCAATCTCTTCGGCTGGTCGGCGGATCTGGGCGGCTGGGTTCCGCTGAGCGGCACCGCCACCGACGCGGTGGATCACGCGATCTCCGGCGACACGATCCTGTTCGACAGTTTCGTGGTCGGCTCGTGGCGGGTCGCGCCGGGCGCCTCCGGCGGCACCATCACCACCGGCGCGGGCACGGTCCTGCCGATCCGGGAGGACGCCAGCCCGACCTTCTGGGGGCACGCCCGGGCCGCCGCCGCCTCCGCGCTGACCACCTCGATCGCGCACCTGACCGGGGCCACGCCCGCCGCCACGGCCACCCCGCCGGCTGTGGTCTCCTCGGACCAGACCATCGCCACCCCGGCCGGCGCACCGGCCTGTGCGCCGGCGCCGGCCGGTGTGACGGTCCGGGTCACCTCCACCCCGGCCGGCCGGGTCGGCGCCTGTGTGGTCTCCGCGGGCACCGGCACCCGGCAGCTCACGGTCCACAATCGCTACCCGTTCCCGATGGTCCTCGACCTGCCGGCGGACGGCCGGGTCAAGCCGGTCCTGAACACCGAGGCGCCGGCCGGGTCGAACGAGGCGATCGACGGCGTCCGGAACGCCGTGCTGACCTACCTGGACGGTGCGATCACGGTCGGCGGTGGCCAGACCGTGACCCTGGATCTGCAGCCGGGCCACACCGGCCCGGTGTGGCTCACCGGACGGCTCGACTGGTCGGCGATCGCCCTGGACACCGGGCTGCGCCAGCTCGACCTGCTGCTGCCCAGCAGCCGGGCGATGCGGCCGGCGACCGCCGACGCCCTGCTCCAGGCGCACGCCGAGTTCGGACCGGCGGCGGTGGAGGCGCTGGGCCGGGGTGACATCGCGCACCCGGCGGTGCGGACGCTGATGGCGAAGGCCGGCCTGACCGGGGCCGAGCGGAGTGTCGCCGACCTCTTCCAGTTCAGCGCGTGTGTGCTGAAGCGGGCCGACACGGCGGCCGGGGCCGACGACGACGTGCTGGCGAGCCTGCGTACCACCGGGCCGACCATCGCGGTGTTCACCAGCGACTGCCTGGGCACCATCTACGACAAGTACCTGCCGCCCGGATCGAAGTCGGCCGGCGGCGTGCAGGCCACCCTGCGGGCGGCCGACTGGCAGGTCCGTCACGCGGTGCCCCGCCGGGAGCGCCGTGCGGACGCCGGGCAGGTGGAGATCTCGATCCAGAGCCGCTGATCCGGTCCGCCCCGGTTCACCCCCAGCCGGGGCGGACCGGGGCGTTCGCGTCTCTGTTGCAAAAAACCTGCAAACGGCAACCTCTTCACATCTATGACAGCCTGTGTTTTTCTGGGGCCGGGAGCGCTCCAGACTCCCCCAAAATCTACATTCCGGGCATCCGTAGGCCAGTACGTCCCGTCCCCCACACGGCGCCCTCCCCCATCCCCGCTCCCGGGGGAGGGCGCCACCAGATCACTCGGCCGCGATCAGCCCGGCCCAGCGCGCCACGTCCCGCTCGGCGAGCCGGCCGGCGTCACCGGCGAGCGACCGCTGGAAGACCGCGTGACACCGGACGAAATCCGGGCTGGACCCGGCCTTGTCGTGCCATCGGCCCAGGGCCCGCGCGGCCCGCTCGTAGGCGGCGGCCGGATCGCCGTTGCGGGCCAGCAACACCCGGAGCAGGCTGTTCGCCACCGATTCGACGCCGTCCGGGCCGTGGTCGATGAACGTCGTCATGGCCGGCCAGCCGAAGTGCTCCAGCACCGGATCGGCGGCGTGCCGCAGCACGTCGTCACTGAACGCCCCGGACAGCGCCATCGAGGTGAGCACCGGCACGACCGGGAAGTTGTCGCTGAGATCGTCGGCCGGCCCGGTGCCGGGGAACGCCCGGCCCGGCCCGGACCGGTGTGACCACAGCGGATCGACCCGCTCGAAAGCCGGATCCGTCACCACCTCCAAGGCCATGTCCCGGCGCTCGTCATCGGCCCACATCCGGGTCACCTGGACCGGTTTCAGCGCGTCCAGGAACATCCCGCCGGGGATCGAGCCACGCCACTGCAGCACCGAGTCGCGCAGCCAGCCCGCCGGATCACGGGCCCGCAGGAACAACTCGGACGCGCGGACCGGCCCACCACACGCCAGGACGATCAAGAGCAGATTGAAGGAGTACGTGGCCATCCAGTGATCCACGCGCTTGTCGACGGGCTGGTACCGCAGTGGCGCCCAGGACGGCCGGGTGACCGCCGCACGCAGCCGGCCGACGAGCCATTCGCGCAGCTCGGCGGGGTCGGAGCGAGCCAGCAGGCTGGTCACGAACGGCATCACCGTGCCGCGGGCGCAGAGTGGGGTGTACCCCAGGAGCGAGCGCAGCAGATCGTCGTCGCCGGTGCGGCCGACCCGCAGCGACCGCGCCCTCGACAGCGCGGTCGCCTCCCGGACGGCCTGCACGACCAGCCGGGCCACCAGATACTCCCCGAAGGTGGCGTGCAGGAACTCGTACGTCCGGCGGGTCTGATCGTCCTGGAACGCCTGGGTCCGCTGGATGAAGAAGAACCGGCCGACCATCTCCTCCCCGGCGGTGAACGGGCGCTCGAATCCGCCGTGCCGGGCCGTGCCGGACGGTGGCAGGCCGAGGCCGCGCAGGTCGGCGTCGAGTTCGTCGGCGGTGGCCCACAGCCGCAGCCGGTGGAACATCGCGAACGCCACCACCGACAGGCGCAGCAACTCCTCGTCGACGAGCGCAGCCCGATCGCTCTCGGGCAGGTGCTCGCCGTGCACCCGGCGTACCTCGCGGCCGGCGAAGTCGTGCAGCAGCCGCTCGTACAGCTGGCCGGTGTCGAAGTCGGCGGTGTCCTGCAGCGCGTTGGCCCCGGCGTCGTAGAGGGCCAGCATCAGCAGCAGCAACGGCTGGCCGGCCAGTTCCGGGAAGCGGACGATCACGTCGTGGGTGAGCGGCTTGCGGCCGGCCCGGGTCCAGTAGCCGGCGTTGGCGGTGTTCCAGATCTCCAGCCAGCGGTCCACCTGGGACTCGGCGAACGGCTCCAGCCGCACGGCCAGGCCACCGGCGGGCAGCCGGGCCCGGTCGGCGACCGCCACCCGGCTGGTCACGATCACCGCGACCGGACGGCCGAGCCGGGCCTCCCGGCGCTGGAACGCGGCCACCCGCTCCAGGTAGTCGGACTGGTGCACCCCGGTGGCCTGCAACAGCTCGTCCAGGCCGTCGAGCAGGATGACCGGCATCGCCCCGTCCGCCGAGCCGGCCAGGTCGGCCCAGGCCACCGTCTCACCGAGGGTGCCGCGCAGCGTCTGCTCGATCTGGTCCTGCACCTCGCTCTCCGCCCGGATCTCCCGCAGCGCCACCCGGACCACCAGGAAGTCGGCGGCCGGCAGCCGGGCGGCGAGAATCCGGGTCAGCGACGACTTCCCGCCGCCGGGCTGCCCGAGCAGCAGCAGCGGTACGGTCGCGGCCTGTGGCGTGGTCAGGTAGACGGCGAGGAATCCGTCGAAGTCGGTCCGCGCCTCGGCCCCGGCCCACCAGTCCTCGTCGGCCGGCCGGGTGCCGGGGCCGCCGGGCCGGACCCGGAACCACGGATCCAGGTACGCCAGACCGAGGCTCGGCATGATCAGCTCACCGGCGTCGCCGCCCAGGATCGGCTCGTCCAGATCGGCCCGGTAGACGGCGGCCAGCCCGGCCCGGTGCCGGAGCGGGGCGGCGTGTGAGGTGGCGGTCAGCAGCAGCGTCTCCAGCCGCTCCAGCCCGCGGGAGGTGGCCCGCGCCTCGGTCCGGGTCATCCAGATCGCGAACTCCGGGATCTCCGCCGCCAGCCGTCGCGTCACCTGTTCGTAGTGTTCCCGGGCCAGCCCCGGCAGCACCTCGGCCAGCACTGTCCCGGCGGCCCGGCGGGCCCGGTCGTCGGCGGCGTCCCAGACGGCCAGTCCGGGCAGGTGCCGGGCCAGGATGGCGGCCCGCTCGGCGTACCAGGCGGTCAGCTCGTCCAGCAGACGGTCGAACGGCCACTCCGGCGACGGGGCGGGGATCGCGGCGTCGAGCAGGCGGGACTGCCAGGACCCGGCGGTACGCGCGGTCGCCACCAGCAGCAGCTGGTCCTCGCGGGTGAAGTCCGGGGACCGCAGCCCGGTGGACTCCAGGCAGTCGCCGAGCGCGCCGAAGAACGACGAGACGGCCAGGACGGCGTGCGCGGCGTGCAGTCGTTCGCCGCGGTGGTAGCGCCCCTGACCGCGGACCAGATCGGTGATCTTCCCGGCCACCCGGTGACCCAGCCGGAAGGCCTCCCCCTTGGCGTCGAAGAGACTGATCGCGGCCTCGCTGCCACCGGCCGTCCCGAGCAGCAGCGCGGCGCCGACCAGATCGTCGGCGGCTTTCCCGAACGGCCCGGCGCCGCCGAGCAGTTTGACGGCATCGGTGTATGTCAGCCCCTGCGCCACCCCGCCACTATATGGACGGTCATCCAGGGTTCGGCGTCCCGTTCTCCCAGACGCAGGGCGAGCTGCTGGTCAATGTGTAATCGAAGTGGTCACCCCGGTCCCAGCCGGCGATGTTCACCGAGAAGTCGTCGGGAGTGCGGACCACGTAGCGGGGCCATCGCTCCTGCCTGCGGTCGTCGTGCAGCTGATAGCCCGCTTTCTCCCAGAACGCCACCAGGGTGGGGATCGCCCGGTCGGCGGGCCAGTCGCTGCCCGGTTCGACGACGATCCGGTACCGCTTCTCGGCGAACACCCGCCCCTGCATCGCCCCCTCACACGGGCCGACATCACTGCCGTCGTTGAACACCAGCGACGCGCCGGGCGGAAGCTGGGCGAACGCCTCCTCGACCAGTTGCTGAACCCGCTGCGACGCCTCGGCCGCACTCACGGTGGGCTGCATCGTCTCGTTCCCTCCTGCACAGGCTGTCAGGCTCAGCAGAGCCGTGACCGTTCCCAGAACCACGGTGTTCCGTCGTATTCCCACATCGGTCCCCTGCTACAGCTGTCCGGTGATGATCCTGGTGAAGCCCTCTCGGGCTCTGTTGTCCTCGTCCCAGTAGGCGGAGTGGGTGCCGACCTGCCCGGTCCCGCCCTGTCCGGGGTCGCTCGGGAACACCCAGCCGCCGAAGTCGCCGTCGACCGGATCCCGGCCGTGGACCGCGCCCGGGGCCCATCTGATGATGTCGTTGGCCAGCTCCCCGTTCTTCGCCGCGTTGCCGATCACCGTGGATCCGTAACTGTGTCCCAGCACCGTGTTGCGGGACGGCGTGTCGCCCTCGTGGGTGGCGCGCAGCCCGTCCTGGAATCGGGTCAGGCTCGGCGCACCGTCCCGGGCGTAGTCGCTGGAGATCGCGTTGTGGACCTGATCCGGCGCGTCGTAGCCGAGCCAGTAGACCGCGGAGGTGGACTGGTCCGGAGCGGCGAGCGCCGCGTCGGCGGCCATCTTGCCGGCCCGGGTCATGTCACCGCGCGCGCCGGCCAGATCGGCTGTGGTTCCCGCGGGATATAGGTGACGACGTTGTGGGCGGTGTCCGGGTTGTTGACCGCGACGATCGCCCGGCCGTCGGCGGCGGCGGAGACGCCGAGCAGGAACGCCGGCGGCTGCCCACCGTCGATCCGGTTGCTGATCGCGTCGAGGCCCGCCAGTTTGCCGTTCACCTCGGCCAGGTCGGCGCGCACCTGCCGGGAGACGACACCCATCGGGTCGACCCCGGTGAACGGATCGGTCACCTCTCGGAGCCGGTTCTCCAGGGCGCGCTTACGGTCCAGCAGATCCCGCGTCTCGCGGTCGAGCACGATCCGGTTGGCGGCATCGCGATCCACCACGGGCACCCCGTCCAGCCAGCCGACCAGTTCCGGATGCTGACGGATGGCAAGTTCCTGCTGTTGCGGGCTGAGCGTCTCCCACCACTCCCGGACCTCCCGGGGTGGCCGGCCGGCCTGCGCCTCCAGGTCGGCGGCGGTCGGGCCGGGGAGCCTGGTGAGGCCGAAACCGGCGGCCACGGGGACGTTCACGGTGATCGAGTTGGCTGTCGCGTCGTCGAGCGCGCGGGCCATCTCCAGGAGGGCGCGCAGATCGTTGCTGAACAGCCCGACGGCCCGGCCGGTACGGTCCAGGTTCCCGCCGGTGTAGGCGGAGGCCGGAGCGGTGACGTTCATGGTGGCGATGTCCACAGTGAGCCCGGACCCCCTGCAGCGCGGTCTGCCAGGCCCCGGCGGCGGCGGCCGCGTCCGATCCGGGCTGGCCGGGCGGCGCCATGCCCTCGGCCGCCTCGTCGACGGCCGCGCGCATCCGGGCGGCGGCCGCGCGGACCTCGGATCCGGCGGCGACCAGACCGGGCACATCGACGTCGAGCAGTGGTTGCATCGGTGGTTCCCCCTTCTCCTCGCCGGGGAGTACACCGATGGTCCGGCCCGCGTTCAGCCGATCATGCGGCGCAATGTGCCGATGTCCTTCACCCGCTCGGCACGGGTCGGCGCCAGCGGCGACGCCAGCAGCGTGGTGACCCCGGCGGCGGCGAACTCGTCGAGCCGGCGGCGGATCGTCTCCGGCGTCCCCACCAGGGAGGTCGCCGTCACCAGGTCGTCCGGGACGGCGGCGATCGCCTCGGCGCGGCGGCCGGACAGGAACAGGTCCTGGACCCGGGCGGCCTCCTCGGCGTAGCCGTACCGGCGGACCAGGTCGTTGGAGAAGTTGCGGCCGCGCGCGCCCATGCCGCCCAGGTAGAGCGCCAGCTGGGCGCGATGCCGGCCGAGCAGTCCGGGTGCCGGATCACCGACCGCGAACGGCACCGGGACGCTGACGTCGAGCGGGCCGAGGGCCGGGTCGCGGCGGGACCGGCCGTCGGCCAGGGCGTCGCCGAACACCCGGTCCGCCGAGCGCGGGTCGAGCCACAGCGCCTGCCAGCCCTCGGCGATCTCAGCGGCCAGGGCGACGTTGCGGGGGCCCATCGCGGCCAGCAGGATCGGGACCCGATGCCGTACCGGATGATTAATGATCTTGAGGGGTTTGGCGTAGTCACCCGGCAGCGGAATCGTGTAGTGCTCGCCGTCGAAGACCAGCGTCTCGCGGCGCCACACCCGGCGGCAGATCTCGGCGATCTCCCTGGTGCGGGCCACCGGGGCGGCATAACGGACGCCGTGGAACCCCTCGATCACCTGCGGACCGGACGCGCCCAGACCCAGGCTGAAACGGCCACCGGAGACGTAGTCCAGCCCGGCCGCGGTCATCGCGATCAGCGTCGGCGTCCGCGTGTAGAGCTGCATCACCCCGGACGCCAGCCGCATGGTCCGGGTGCGGGCGGCCAGAAAACCCAGCTGGCTCACCGCGTCGAAGCTGTACGCCTCCGGAACCACCACCAGCTCGGCGCCGGCCTCCTCGAACTCCACCACCTCGTCCACCGCCGCGGCGAAACCCTGCCCGCTGTAGCCGAGCTGGATGCCGAGGCGCATCAGTCCTGCACGATCACTTGGCGGATCACGTCACCGCTGCCCAGCGCGGCCAGCGCGGCACCGGCCTGATCCAGGCGCAGCCGGCGGCTGATCATGCCCTCGATGTCGAGCCGGCCGGCCCGCCAGAGCGCCAGCAGACGGGGGAAGTCCCGGTGCGGCTCGGCCGACCCGTACAGCGAGGGAAGGATCCGTTTACCCTCGAAGAGCAGCTCGAACGGGCTGAACACGGCCTGATCCTCGGCCCGGCCGGCGCCCACCACGATGACACTGCCGCCCCGGCGGGTCACCGACCACGCGGCACGCAGCGTCCGCGGCACCGCCACCACGTCGAACGAGTGGTCGAAGCCCTCCGGCACCACCGCCGCCCGCACGTCACTCAGGTCGTCGGGGCCGGCCGTGTGGGTGGCGCCGAAACGGCGGGCCGCGTCGTGCCGGGCCGCGACGGTGTCCACCGCCACGATCACCGCGGCGCCGGCCAGGCGGGCACCCTGGATCGCGGCGATGCCGACCCCACCACAGCCGATCACGACGACCGTGTCGCCCGGCCGCACCCCCGCGGTGTTGATCACCGCCCCGACGCCGGTGGTCACCCCGCAACCGACAAGGGCCGCCACCTCGTACGGCACATCGTCGTCGATCTTGACCGCGCCGGCCCGGGGAACCACCATCTCCTCGGCGAACGAACCGCAGCCGGCCATCCCGAACACCTGCTCGTCACCGAGGGTGAACCGGGGGATCACGTAGCCGGCCATCACGTGGGTCAGGCACAGATAGGTCTCGCCGCGGCGGCAGTGCGCGCAGACGCCGCAGGCGGGCAGCCAGTTGACCGCCACCCGGTCGCCCGGGGCCAGGTCGTCGACGCCCGGGCCGACCTCGAGCACGTCGCCGGCCGCCTCGTGGCCGAGGACCGCGGGCACCGGCTGCGGCAGGACGCCGCGGATCGCCGACAGGTCGGAGTGGCAGACGCCGGAGGCGCGCACCCTCAGGCGCACCTCACCGGGGCCCGGGGCGATCAGCCGGACGTCGTCGCGGATGTCGAGCTTCTCGTCGCCGATCGTGTGCAGAATCGCCGCGCGCATCCCGGCCCCCTCAGATTTTTAGAACAGGTTCTAAGTTATCGACGGGGGTGGAACCAAGCAAGCGTTCGGTAGGGGGCGATAATCGGCCGGTGACACAATCTCGAAGCCCGTCCGAACGGCGCGCCCACCTCGTCCGGCTCGCCGGTGACCTCTTCGCCGAGAAGGGGTTCCGGGCCACCACCGTGCGCGAGATCGCGGACGCCGCCGGGATCCTGTCCGGCAGCCTCTACCACCACTTCGACTCCAAGGAGTCGATCGGCGACGAGATCCTCAGCGCCTTTCTGGAGGACGTGCTGGCCGGTTACCGTTCGGCGGTGGGCTCGGCGTCCGGCCCGCGAGAGGCGATCGAATTGATCGTACGGTCCAGCAACGCCACCCTGGCCCGGCACCGGGCGGCACTGACCATGTTGCAGAACGACTGGAACTACTTCAGTGCCCAACCGCGGTTCGGTTATCTGCGGACCGCGATGAAGGAGATCGAGCAGACCTGGATCGAGCAGCTGGAACGCGGCAAGGAGGCCGGTGAGTTCCGTGCCGATCTGGACGCCCGCCTGGCGTACCGGCTGCTCCGCGACATCCTGTGGATCCCGTCCTCCCGCCCGTCCAGCACGTGGACCAGCGAGGAGATAACCGACGGCCTGCTGCGGTTGCTGTTCGACGGCATCAGGGCCTAGCCTCCAACCAAATGCTTGCTTGGGTGGCTCGTCGGCTTCTCGTTGCTCTGTCGGCTTCCAGTTGCTCGGTCGGCTTCTCGTGTTCCGTCGGCTTCTCGTGCTCTATCGGTCTCTAGTGTTCCGTCGGCCTCTCGTGCTCTATCGGCCTCTCGTGTTCCGTCGGCCTCTCATGCTCTGTCGGCTTCTTGTGCTCTGTCGGCTTCTTGTGCTCTGTCGGCTTCTCGTGCTCTGTCGGCTTCTCGTTGTCTGGAGGTCTCGTGGGACGGCTGGACGGCAAGGTCACGCTGATCACCGGCGGCGCCCGCGGCATGGGCAAGGCGCATGCCCGGCACTTCGCCGCCGAGGGCGCGCTGGTGACGATCGGCGACGTACTCGACGAAAAAGGCCAAGCCGTCGCCGACGGCATCGGCTGCGATTACGTGCACCACGACGTGACCAGCGCGGACGACTGGGCGGCGGCCGTCGACGCGGTGCTCGGCCGCTTCGGCCGCATCGACGTGCTCGTCAACAATGCCGGCATTCTGCGGCACGCCCCGGTCGCCGAGATGGACCCGGCCGAGTTCCGTCAGGTCATCGAGGTCAACCTGATCGGCACGTGGCTCGGAATCCGCCAGGTGGCGGCCCCGATGAGCGCCGCCGGCCGGGGCTCGATCGTCAACATCTCCTCGATCGAGGGTTTCGCCGGGGCGGCCGGGCTCTCCGCGTACAGCGCCAGCAAGTTCGCCGTCCGCGGCCTGACCAGGTCGGCGGCCCAGGAACTGGGCCCACTCGGCATCCGCGTGAACTCGGTACACCCCGGCGGCGTGATGACGTCGATGGCCCTGACCGCGGCCCAGTCGATGACCGGTGTGGACGGTGGCGGTTTCCTCAAAGCCCTGCCGATAGCCCGCTTCGCCGAACCGGTCGAGATCTCCCGCCTGGTCGCCTTCCTGGCCTCCGACGAGTCGTCATACACCACCGGAGCCGAGTTCCTGGCCGACGGCGGCCTTCTGAGCGGACCGGGGTACTGAAATGCCGGAAAAACAGCACCGCCTCCCACGGCGACAACCCTTCCCCTCCGAGTCACGGATCACCTATCAGCCCCGGCTCGCCCCTCAATCACGGACCACCGCCGAGACCCAACCCACCGATCACTCCCCGACCACCTCCCAGTCCCAGATCACCCCTCAGCCACGGACCATCTCTCAGCCCCAACCCACCGATCACTTCCAGACCTCCTCCCAGTCGCCGCAGACCGCTCCCACCCCGACGCGGACCGCCTCCTACTCGCCATCGCAAGCCGCCCGATCCCGGTCGCATGCCGCCCACTCCCGGTCGGGAGCCGATCGCTCGCTGGATGGCCGGGTCGCGGTCGTCACCGGAGCTGGTCAGGGGCTCGGTGCCGCGGAAGCACTCGCCCTCGCCGCCGCGGGCGCCCGCGTGGTCCTCAACGACCTCCCCGGGCCGTCTCTGGACGCGACGGTGGATCGGATCCGGTCATCCGGAGGCGAGGCCGTGGCCTGCCCCGGCGACGTGGCCGACTGGTCGACCGGCGAGACCCTGGTCAAGACCGCGGTCTCGACCTACGGCGCCCTGGACATCCTGGTCAACAACGCCGGGGTACTCCGCGACCGGATGATCTTCTCGATGTCCGAACAGGAGTGGGACACGGTCGTCCGAGTCCACCTGCGCGGGCATTTCGTGACCTCCCGGTTCGCGACCGCCTGGTGGCGGGACCGCAGCAAGGAGAGCGGCGGACCGGTCCACGCCCGGATCGTCAACACGGCGTCGGAGGCATTCCTCCTCGGCTCGGCCGGCCAGCCCAACTACGCGGCGGCCAAGGGTGGCATCGTCTCCCTCACTCTGGCGACGGCCCGGGGCTGCTTCAAACACGGGGTCCGGGTGAACGCCATCTGCCCCCGCGCCCGGACCGCCATGACCGGTGACCTGATGGGCCCCGCGCCGGCCGGCTCCGATCCACTGTCGCCGGACCGGGTCGCTCCCCTGGTCGTGCACCTGGCCGGCCCGGCGGGTGCGCTGATCACCGGTGAGGTCTTCGTGGTGCATGGCGACATGGTGGCGGTCATGGGCCCGCCGACCGTGCGGGCGGTCTTCCACGCGGCGGCCGGCCACTGGACGCCGCTGGAACTCGCAGCTGCTCTGAGCACTGTCTTCACCACCGATCCTCCACGACCGGGATTCGTCTGCGAGGAGACGATCCCGCTGGCCGAAACCACTTTCGGCGAGTCCTCTTCACCGTAACGAGGTCTTCGCTTCGGCACAGTGGGGCCAGCCGACCTCTTCGGGTTCGGGTAGCCGCACCTCCTTCGGTTCGGGTAGCCGCACCTCCTTCGGTTCGGGTAGCCGCACCTCCTTCGGTTCGGGTAGCCGCACCTCCGACAGGCGGCCAGCACCATGGCCGCCGAGCGTCCCGGCGACAAGACTTGAGGCACGGAACAACGGAGAGCACCGCAACTAGACAGCGGCACAGCACAGGCCGCGTAGACGGCGCGGCCCGTGAGGGCAGTTCGGGACGTGAGCACGCAACGGAGGGCACGGTGAAACAACGCGAGACGGTCGCCATGACCGATGACGAGATCGGAGCGGTTCTGGCCGGCGCCCGGAAGCTGCAGACGGCGACGATCAACCCGGATGGGACACCACATCTGGTGACCATGTTCTTCGGGCTGGACGAGGGGCGGATCGCGTTCTGGACCTATCGGGCCTCGCAGAAAGCGCGCAACCTGGCCCGTGACCCACGGCTGACCTGCCTGGTGGAGGACGGTGAGGACTACTTCGAGCTGCGCGGGGTGCAGGTGGGCGGCGTCGCGCGACGGATCGACGATCTGCCAGGGGTCACCGCGGTCGGCCGGCTGATCGCGGCCCGGATGCCGGACGTGCCCCGCGACGCCCTGGACGCCTATGTGGCGCACGCGGCCCGCAAACGTGTCGCCTACCTGGTCGACCCGGCCCGGGTGGCGAGCTGGGATCATCGCAAGTTGCTGACCTGAGGCGGTCCTAGACTGGGCGCCGGTCGAGCGACGGGAGGATCATCGTGGCTGCTTCACCCGTCGGGCGGCGTCGTGATCCCGAGGTGGACGAGCGGATCATCCGGGCGGCGGCCGAGGTGTTCGGGGCGGAGGGCTGGGCCCGGTTCTCGGTGGACGCGGTGGCTCGCCAGGCGGGGGTCGGCAAGGCTTCCATCTACCTGCGCTGGCCGAACAAGGAGGCACTGGCCGCCGCGGTGTTCGCCACCCGGCTGTCCGGGGTGCGTGACATCGACACCGGGTCGCTGCGCGACGATCTGGTGGCGTTGGCGCGGCAGGTGCTGCACGCGTTCCTGGACGAGTCCGGCGGTGCGCTGCTGCGGCTGATGCTGGAGGCGGAGAGCATCCCGTCCGGGCCGGAGCATCTGGACCGGTTCCTGCAGTCCCAGGCCGCCGCGGCCCGGGCGATCGTGCACCGGGGCATCGACCGTGGGCAGCTGAGTCGCGACACCAGCGTGACCCTGCTGCTGGACACGATCAGCGGTGGCGCCCTCAACCACGCACTGGTCACCCCGGCCCGGCTTCGGGCGAAGGTGACCGGGAGGGCCGACCACTACGCCGAGGAACTGGTCGATTTCGTGCTGGCCGCGGTCGCCAGAGCCGGGTGATCCCACCCGCGGATCAGGTGAGCGCCCGGCAGCACGGTGGCCATCTGACCGACGGCTGCGGGGCGTGCGGGTGCGAGGTGTACTGCGGCTGCGGGTGCCGGGCGGGCTGGGGTGCCGGGCGGGCTGGGGTGCCGGGCGGGCTGGGGTGCCAGGCGGGCTGGGGTGCCAGGCGGACTGCGGGTGCCAGGCGGACTGCGGGTGCGGGGCGGGCTGCGGGGTCAGTGTGGGCCGGCGGCCAGAGGGCCGGGGATCAGGCGCTGAGTGCCGTCGGCGGCTGGTTTGCGGGAGAGGGTTCCGGAGCGGATGAGGAGTTCGACGTGGGCGGCGGTCTCGGCGACCGCGGCGACCTTCATCGGGCCGATCTCGGTCCACGGGCGGGACCAGGTCAGGGCCGCCGCCAGGTCCCAGATGGTGGGACCGCCGAGCCGGTCGACGGCGGTGACGATCTCGGCGCCGCGGGCGTGATGGTGGGCCGCCAGTTCGGCGGTTCGGGCGGCGATGCCGTGGAAACGGTACTCGTGGCCGGGCAGGGCCTCGCAGTCGTCGTATGCGGACGTCTTGTCCAGCGACTCCAGGTAGTCGCCGAGCGGGTTGCCGCCACCGGGTTGGAGACCGACGTTGGGGGTGATGCGAGGGAGCACATGGTCGCCGGTGAGCAGCAGCTGGGCTTCGGCGTCGAGCAGGCACAGATGACCGGGGGTGTGGCCGGGTGTCCAGATCGCCCGGATGCGACGGCCGGCCAGCGGGACCAGGTCGCCGTCGGCGAGCAGGACATCGGGGTCGGCGAGCGGGGCGAAGTGCTGATCGACGGCTGATCCGAACGTACCGAGCAAGCCGTTGATCTCCGCCTCGGGGACGTGCAGGTCCCGCAGCCAGCCGGCCAGGGCGACCACCGGCTGGTGTTCCCGGTCGTGCAGCATCGAGTCGCGCTCGGCGGGGTGCATGGCGACCCAGGCGCCGGAGGCGTCGCGCAGCCGGGCGGTGAGGCCGTGGTGGTCGGGGTGCACGTGGGTGAGCACCACCCCGGTCACGTCGGCGGCGGTCGCCCCGGCTTCGGCCAGTCCGGCGAGCAGGGCCGTCCAGCCGATGTCGCTGTCCCAGCCGGGATCGACCACGACCAGGCCGTCGTCGCCGGGGATCAGGTAGCTCAGCGTGTAGCGCAGCGGATTGTTCGGGATCGGCACCGGGACGGACACCAGCCCGCCCGCGAGTTTCTCCACCGGCGGCGATGTCCGGGCCTTCCACGCGGCTTGCTGAGCGTTCACCAGAACCCCTTTCCTAGACGGTATCCGTCTAGGAAAGGGACCATAGCATCACATCATTTCGTCGGTGGTCGGGATCAGCACCGTCTTCAGCTCGGTGTAGGCCTCGATCGAGCTGCGGCCACCCTCCCGGTTCAGCCCGGACTGGCCGAACCCACCGAACGCCACGTGCGGCTCCAACTGATAGCCGTTGACCCCGACGGTTCCCGCGCGCAGAGCCTTGGTCAGGCGGAACGCACGCCGTACGTCGTTGGTCCAGACCGTGGCGGCCAGCCCGTACGACGTGTCGTTGGCCAACCGGATCGCCTCCTCCTCGCCGGTGAACGGGACGACCGCCAGCACCGGGCCGAAGATCTCCTCCCGGGCGATGACGGCGTCGTTGGCGACGTCGGCGAAGACGGTCGGCTGCACGAAGTTGCCGGCTGACAGCTCACCGTCGGGCCGGCCGCCGCCGACCACCAGCCGGGCGCCCTCGGCCCGGCCGGATTCGATGTAGCCGAGCACCCGGGCCAGCTGCCGCTCGTTGATCAGCGGCGAGGCGGTGGTCTCCGGATGGAACGGGTCACCGTAGTTGACCAGGGCGGCCATCGCCTCGACGATGGCCAGGAACTCGTCGTAGACCTCCCGGTGGACCAGCGCCCGGGTGTGCGCGACGCACGCCTGACCGGACAGCCCCATGGTCACCGTGCCCATCGTGGTGGTGGCCGCCGCGTACACGTCGGCGTCGACGAAGACCACCGACGGGCTCTTGCCGCCGAGTTCGAGGCTGGTGCGTTTGACCCCGTTCGCGGCGGCGGCCAGCACCCGCCGGCCGACGCCGCGGCTGCCGGTGAAAGTGATCTTGTCGATCAGGGGGTGATTGATCAGGGCGTCGCCGGTGGTCTCACCGGGGCCGGTCACCACATTGAGTACGCCCGGGGGCAGCCCCGCCTCCTCCAGGATGCGGACGAACCGCAGCACCGAGAAGGTCGCGTACTCGGAGGGTTTGAGCACGACGGTGCAGCCGGCCGCCAGCGCGGGGGCGAGCTTCTGGGCGGCGAGGAGCAACGGCCCGTTCCATGGGATGACGGCGGCCACCGCGCCGACCGGTTCACGCAGGGTGAACACCATGTGGTCGCCGCCCTGGTAGCCGGGCAGGGTCTCGCCGGCGAGTTTGTCGACCCAGCCGGCGTGGTGGTCGAAGATGTCGGCCACGCACTCGACCGACATCGCGTAGGTCTCGCCGAAACTGACCGGCACCCCGTTGTCCAGCGCGATCAGCGTCTGCAGCTCGGTGGCGTGCTCGCGGATGCCGTCGGCGATCCGGCGCAGCACCCGGATCCGTTCCTTGGCCCGGGTCCGCGGCCAGGGCCCGTCGTCGAAGGCGGTCCGGGCGGCACGGACCGCGGCGTCCACGTCCGGCGCGCCGGCGATCGCGAACGTGCCGACCTCTTCGGCGGTGGCCGGATGGTGGTGGGTCCACAGTGCGCCGTCGCCGGCCGGGCGCCATCGGCCGTCGATCAGCAGTTCTCCGGCGCTCAGGCCGGCCTCGTCGCGTTTCGCCTTGATCGAGAGCACCATGCCGAGCCTCCGAACGCCGGAATTCTGCAACAGGTTCTATTTCTCGGCACGGTACGCCGTGTCCCGGAGGTCCGCCAGATAGGCCGGCCACTCACCACCACCGTGGACGGCGAGCGACGCGCCGCTGATGTAACCGGCCAGTGGCGAGGCGAGCAGCAGGCAGGCGCCGGCCACCTCGGCGGCGGTGGCGCCCCGCCCCATCGGGACGGTCCGGCCGATCGTCGAGACGGCGCCGGATGACTGTTCCTGATCACCGACCGGGCCGACCACCAGGCTGTTCACCCGGACCTTCGGGGCCCATTCGGCGGCCAGGCTGGTGGCCAGATGGTGCAGGCCGGCCTTGGCGGCGCCATAGGCGGCGGTGCCCGGCGACGGCCGGGTGCCGCTGACGCTGCCGATCATCAGGATCACCCCGCCGGTGGGCTGAACGCGCATCACCGTGTTCGCGGCTTGCGAGACGTGCAGCGGCGCTGTCAGGTTCAGCTCGATGATTTTCGCGTGCAACCGGGGCGAGGCGGTTCCGGCCGGCACCTCGGGACTGCCGCCGGCGTTGTTGACCAGGACATCGAGCCGTCCGTACCGGGTCACCGCCTGCTCGACCAGGGCGGCGGCTTGCGCCGGATCGCGTACATCAGCACGAAAGAAGTCACCCGGTGGCATGCCGGACGGTGACGTGCGGGCGCACACCAGGACGTCGGCGCCCGCCGCGCGGAACGCGCCGGCGACCGCGGCGCCGATGCCGCGGGTGCCGCCGGTGACGACCACGGCCCGGCCCGCGTAGTCGAGAGGGTCCATGACGATCGATGCTAGCCACCCAAGCAAGCGCTAGGTTAGCCTGGCGTTCGTGGGCATTGAGCTGCACCGCGGCGAGATCGCCGAGGTGATCGTGGACTTTCCGCCGGTCAACGCGATCCCGGCGGACGGCTGGCACGCCATCGCCGGGGCACTCGCCGTCGCGGGCGACGATCCGGTGACCCGGGTGGTGGTGCTCGCCGCCGAGGGCCGCGGCTTCTGCGCGGGCGTCGACATCAAGGAGATGCAACGCGTGCCGGGCCATCAGGCGCTGCTCGCGGCGAACCGGGGCTGTGCGGCGGCGTTCGGTGCCGTCTACGACTGCCCGGTCCCGGTGATCGCCGCGGTGCAGGGCTTCTGCCTGGGCGGCGGGGTCGGCCTGGCCGGCAACGCGGATCTGGTGGTGGCCACCGACGACGCCACGTTCGGGCTGCCCGAGGTGGACCGCGGTGCGCTCGGCGCGGCCACCCACCTGGCCCGGCTGGTCCCGCACCAGCTGATGCGCACCATGGTCTACACGTGCCGGCCGGTGACCGCAAGGGATCTGCACCGGTTCGGGACGGTCCTCGAAGTGGTCCCGGCCGCCGGGTTGCGGCGGGCCGCGCACCGGGTCGCCGAGGAGATCGCCGCCAAGGATCCGCTGGTCATCCGCCGCGCCAAGGAATCGCTGAACGGCATCGATCCGGTCGATGTGAAACGGTCCTACCGATTCGAGCAGGGCTTCACCTTCGAACTCGACCTGAACGGGGCCGGCGAACGGGCCCGGCGGCGATTCCTGGAGGAACGGTGAGCGTTGTCAGCGTCGAGGACGCGGTGGCGGAGATCCGGGACGGAATGACGATCGGCATCGGCGGCTGGGGGTCACGGCGCAAACCGATGGCGGTGGTGCGCGCCATTCTGCGGTCCGGGCGGAAGAACCTGACCCTGATTTCGTACGGGGGACCCGACGCCGGCCTTCTCGTGGCCTCCGGAGTGGTGCACCGCGTCGTCACCGGTTTCGTCTCCCTGGACAGCATCCCCCTCGAACCGCATTTCCGCCGGGCTCGCAGCGAGGGCACGATCAAACTGACCGAGTACGACGAGGGAATGCTCTACTGGGGACTGCTCGCCGCGGCCAACCGGCTCCCGTTCCTGCCGATCCGCGCCGGCCTCGGCTCCGACGTCATGCGGGTCAATCCGGGCCTGCGGACGATCCGCTCGCCCTATCCCGACGCCACCGAACTCGTCGCCATGCCGGCGCTGCCGATCGACATCGCGTTCATCCACCTCAACCGGGCCGACGCCGGCGGGAACGGGCGCTACCTCGGCCCCGATCCGTATTTCGACGATCTGTTCTGCCTGGCCGCGAAACGGCGGTTCCTGTCCTGCGAACGGGTCGAGAGCACCGACGACCTGATGTCCGGCGGGCCACCGCAGGCCCTGCTGGTGAACCGGTCCATGGTCGACGGCGTGATGCACACCCCGAACGGCGCGCATTTCACCAGCTGTGTGCCCGACTACGGGCGGGACGAGCAATTCCAGCGGGAGTACGCCACCACCTCCTTCACGGAGTTCCGGAGCCGTTATCTGGACGGCAGCGAAGCCGACTACCAGAAGGCGATCCTCCGGTGACCCGGGCCGAGACATGCGTCGTGGCCTGCGCGGACGCCTGGCGCGGGGACGGGGCGGTGCTGGCGGGTTCGGCCGGCCTGATCCCCGGATTGGGAGCCCGGCTGGCCCAGCTGACGTTCGCGCCGGAACTGCTCGTCACCGACGGCGAGGCGACCCTGTTGCGAAACGGCCGGGCCGAGGGCTGGCTGCCGTATCGGGCGGTGTTCACCATGGTCGCTGCCGGCACCCGGCACGTGATGATGGGCGCCCGGCAGCTGGACCGGTTCGGCAATCAGAACATCTCCTGTATCGGGCCCTGGGAACGGCCGAACTCGCAGCTGCTGTGTGTCCGCGGGGCGCCCGGCAACACCGTCAACCACACGGTCAGCTACTGGGTTCCGCGCCATTCACCACGGGTCTTCGTCGAGCGCGTCGACATGGTCTCCGGGATCGGAACCGACCGGAACGCCCACGAGATCCGGGTCGTCGTCACCGATCTCGCGGTCCTCGACTTCGCCACCCCGGACCGGTCGATGCGCCTGCGATCCGTTCATCCGGGAGTGACAGTCGACGATGTGGTCGCCGCCACCGGCTTCACCCTGACCATTCCGGACCGGGTGCCGCACACCCGGGAACCCACCGGCGAGGAAGACGAACTGATCCGCACCCTCCTGGACCCGGCGGGTGCCCGGGAACGGGAGATCCGGTGAGGACCGCGCTCACCGAACTGCTCGGCTGCCGGTACCCGATCGTGCAGACCGGAATGGGTTACGTGGCCGGCGCGCGACTGGTCTCCGCCGTCGCCGAGGCAGGTGGATTCGGCATCGTCGCCTCCGCCACGATGAGTCCCGGCGAACTGCGCGACACCATCGTCCGCATCAAGGAACGGACCGCGGAACCCTTCGGGGTGAACGTGCGATCGGACGCGCCCGACGCCGGCGAACGCATCGATCTGCTCATCCGGGAGAAGGTCCGGCTAGCCTCGTTCGCCCTGGCGCCCTCCCGTGATCTGATCCGCCGGTGCGCCGACGGCGGGGTGCTGACCATGCCCTCGGTCGGGGCCCGGCGGCACGCCGAGAAAGTCGCCGAATGGGGCGTCGACGCGGTTCTCGTCCAAGGCGGCGAGGGTGGCGGCCACACCGGATCCGTTCCGACCACACTTCTGCTGCCACAGGTGGTCGACGCGGTCGGCGTTCCAGTGGTCGCGGCCGGTGGATTCTTCGACGGGCGGGGACTGGTCGCGGCACTCGCCTACGGGGCCGCCGGAATCGCGATGGGCACCCGATTCCTGCTGACCGCGGAAAGCCCGGTCGGCGTACGGGTGAAGCAGCTCTATCTCGACGCCGACGTCACCGGGACCGTGGTCACCACAGCGGTCGACGGGGTGCCACACCGCGTACTCAGAACGGCGTACGTCAATGCTCTGGAAAAATCGGGAACCGTCGGCGCGCTGCTCCGGGCGACCCGCCACGCCGTCGCGTTCCGGCGCCTCGCCGGATACACCTGGCCCCGGCTCGTTCGCGCCGGAATCGCCGCACGGCACGGCCGCGACATGACCTGGGCGCAGACGCTGATGGCCGCCGGGACACCCGTTCTGCTGCGGACCGCGATGGTGGACGGCCGGCCCGACTACGGGGTGATGTCCGCCGGGCAGGTCGCCGGGCTGATCGACGACCTGCCGACCTGCGCCGCGCTCATCGAGCGGATCATGGCCGAGGCCGCCGCCGGGCTGGACCGGCTCACAGACGCTCGATGACCGTCACGTTGGCCTGCCCACCGCCCTCGCACATCACCTGGAGGCCGTAGCGGCCGCCGCATCGTTCCAGCTCGTGCAGCATGGTGACCATCAGGCGGGCGCCGGTCGCGCCCAGCGGGTGGCCCAGGGCGATCGCCCCGCCGTTGACGTTCACCCGGGCCGGGTCGGCTCTCGTCTCCTTCAACCAGGCCAGAACGACGCTCGCGAATGCCTCGTTGACCTCGAAACGGTCGATGTCGTCGATGCTCAGGCCGGTTCTCCGCAAGGCGTGCGCGGTCGCCGGAATGGGGGCCGTCAGCATCAGGATCGGGTCGTCGCCGCGGGCGGAGAGGTGGTGGATTCGCGCCCGTGGAGTCAGATCGTGGGTGCGGAGGGCGATGTCGTTCGCTATCAGGAGAGCGGCCGCGCCGTCGGCTATCCGGCTGGACATGGCTGCCGTGGTGGTGCCACCGTCGCGTAGCGGTTTCAGGGCCGCCATCTTTTCCGGGGTGCTGTCGCGGCGCGGGCATTCGTCGGTCGCGTCGTTCTGGATCTCGGCCTGGAAGCGGTTCTCGTCGATGGCTGCGGTTGCTTTGCGGTGGCTTTCCCCGGCGTACCGTCGCATCTCCTCCGGGGTGATGGACCATCTGGTGGCGATCTCGTCGGCGCTGCGGAACTGGTTCAAGTCCGTTGTTCTGTATCTATTCATCCATCCTTTCGACGCTTCATAAGGTCCGTCGGGTGCCATGGCGCTGCTGATCGGGACCTGGCTCATGTTCTGCACTCCCCCGGCCACGATCAGGTCGGCGGTGCCGCTCATCACCGCCTGAGCGGCGAAGTGGACCGCCTGCTGCGAGGAGCCGCACTGGCGGTCCACCGTCACACCGGGAACGTGTTCCGGCAGGCCGGCGGCCAGCCAGGCGGTGCGGGCGATGTCGCCGGACTGTGGGCCCAGCGTGTCCACACAGCCCAGGATGACGTCGTCGACGGTGGCCGGATCCACCCGCGCCCGATCGATCAGGCAGGCGATCGTGCCGGCCGCCAGATCGGCCGGATGGGTGGTGGCGTGCAGGCCACCACGACAGCCCACGGCGGTGCGCACGGCGCCCACCAGATAAGCCTCCACAGTTGACGCCCTCCCGCCCGGTCGTGGTAGAACGTGTTCTAACTTACCGGGATCGGGGTGCACCATGCACGTCGGATACACGCCCGAACAGGAGAAGCTGCGGGCGTCGCTACGGGAGTACTTCGCCGCGCTGATGACACCCGAGTTGCGGGCCGGCCTGGACAGTGGCGGCGGCGAGTACGGGGACGGCGCCGCCTACCGGCAGGTGGTCCGCCGGCTGGGCCGGGACGGCTGGCTGGCGATCGAGGGCCGGTCCCGCCTAGAGCAGCTGATCTTCGCCGACGAGGCGGCGCTCGCCGGGGTGCCGGTGCCGTTCCTCACCCTGTACACGGTCGGGCCGACGATCGCCCGGCACGGCTCACCCGCGCTCCGTGCGTCACTGCTGCCCCGCATCGAGGCCGGCGAGGCGCACTTCGCCATCGGCTACTCCGAGCCCGAGGCCGGCACCGACCTGGCGGCGCTACGGACGACAGCGGTCCGCGACGGCGACTCTTATGTGATCAACGGCCAGAAGATGTGGACCAGCCTGATCCAGTACGCCGACTACATCTGGCTGGCCTGCCGCACCTCCCCCTCGCTGTCGCGTCATCGCGGGCTCTCCATCCTGGTCGTGCCCACCTCGGCGGCCGGCTTCTCGTGGACTCCCGTGCACACCGTCGCCGGGCCGTCCACCAGCGCCACCTACTACTCCGACGTGCGGGTGCCGGTGTCCGCCCTGGTCGGCGAGGAGAACCAGGGCTGGCGCCTGATCACCGACCAGCTCAACCACGAGCGGGTGGCCCTCACCTCGGCGGCGCCGTTGCAGCGGGCGCTGCGCGAGGTCCGCGACTGGGCGGCCGGCACCGGCGCGCTGGATCAGGAGTGGGTGCGCCTGCACCTGGCCCGGGTCCACGCCAAGACCGAGGTCCTGAAGCTGTTCAACTGGCGCGCCTGCGTCACCGACGGCACTCCGGCGGCGACCAGGGCCTCCGCCGGCAAGGTGTACGGCACCGAACTGGCGATCGAGGCGTACCGCCTCCTGATGGAGGTGATCGGCCCCGCCGCGACGATCCGCACCGGCTCGCCCGGCGCGGTCCTGGCGGGCCGCATCGAGCGCATGTACCGCTCCTCCCTGATCCTCACCTTCGGCGGCGGCACCAACGAGGTCCAGCGGGACATCATCGCGGCGGCCGGCCTGAACCTCCCGGTCAAACGTTGATCACCCCACCCGTGTCTCCTGTGCCACATCGCCGCCTCCCCGCGGTTCGGTGACGTAAGTGCGGTACCGGACTCCAGCTCGTCGTTAGGACACGACATGGACTTCTCGTACTCGGCCGCCGCCCGGGACCTCGCCGGCATGACCCGCGACCTCGCCACGTCCGGCCGCCCGCTCTGGCCGGCCCTGGCCGAGGCCGGGGTACTCGCCGCCGCCCTGCCCGAACGGGCCGGAGGCGAGGGCTACGGCCTAGCCGAACAGTGCGCGATTTTGATCGAACTGGGCCGCAGTGCCGCCACCGTCCCCTACCTGCCGTCGATCGTCGCCGCCGCGTCCGCGATAGCCCACTTCGGTACCGACGAACAGGTGGAGACCTGGGCGATCCCCGCCGCCCGAGGCGACCTGGTCCTGACCGTCGCCATACCCGGCGCCCTCCCAACCGCCACACCCGGCGCCCTCCCAACCGCCACACCCGGCGTCCTCTCGACCGCCACGCCCGACAGCCATATGGCCGTCATGCCCGACACCGCGTTGGGCGCCCGCACGGCGGCCACCCCCGGCGTCCCTTCGGCTGCCACCCCCGGCATCCTCTCGGTGCCCACGCCCGGCGTCCTCGCGGTGGCCACGCCCGACTCCGCTCCGGCCGCCACCACCGCGGCCCTGGTCCTGGCCCCGATGGGCGAGGAGATCGCCCTGGTCCCGGCGGCCAGCCGCCCGCCGGATCTCGCCGGCAGACCGGAGACAGGGCACCCACGCCGCGACACCCTGGCGGGCCCCGGCCCCGAGATCCCCAGGATCAGCGGCGCCGGCTGGCTGCGTGCCCGCCTCACCATCGGCGCCTGCGCCACCCAGCTGGGCATCGCCGAACGCGCCCTGGAGATGACCGCCTCCTACGCCCGCGAGCGCGTCCAGTTCGGCCGCCCGATCGGCTCCTTCCAGGCGGTCTCCCAGCGACTCGCCGACGCGTGGATCGACGTCGAGGCGCTGAGGCTGGCACTGTGGCAGGCGGTCTGCCGGCCGGAACCCGCGGAGGTCGCCACCGCCGGTTTCTGGGCCGTCGAGACCGGGCACCGGGTCTTGCACACCGCCGTTCACGTGCACGGCGGCGTCGGCATCGACGTCGAATACCCGCTGCACCGCTACTTTTTGGCCGCCGAAGACCACGAGTTCCTGCTCGGCGGCGCCACCCGTCAACTGCTCGACCTGGCCGAGGTGCTGCCGTGAAGTTCACCCTGGGAATCGCCCTGAGCCCGCTCGACCAGCTGACCGAGCTGGCCCGCACCGCCGAGGAATGCGGCTTCACCTCGATCGCGCTGCCGGACTCGCTGTTCTACTCAGAGCATGTGTCCGCCTCCTATCCCTACACCCCGGACGGCAGCCGCTTCTGGGACGCCGAGACCCCGTGGCCGGACCCGATGGTTGCCGCCGCCGCGATGGGCGCGGTCACCTCACGGATCCGTTTCTACACTCAGGTCCTCAAGCTGGACCCGCGCAATCCACTCCTTCTCGCCCGCCAGATAGGGTCGGTAGCGGTCCTGACGGGAAACCGCTTCGGTCTCGGGGTCGGCCTGGGATGGTCCCCGGAAGAGTCGTATTGGTGTGGAGCCCCATTCAAGGACCGCGGCGTCCGAGCCGACGAATCCATCGAGATCATCCGGCGGATCCTGGCCGGTGGCATGGTCTCTTTCCACGGCAAACACTTTTCCTTCGAAAAACTCCAGATGAGCCCGGCGCCGACCGCACCGGTCCCGTTCTACGTCGGCGGTCACACCGAACCCGCCCTGCGCCGTGCCGCCCGCATCGGCGACGGCTGGTCCTCCGCCATGATCAAATTCGACGATCTGCGCACCGTCATCACCCGTCTCTCCGAACTCCGCACCGCACACGGCCGCGCCGACACCCCCTTCGAGATCCAGGCGGTCTGCATCGACCGGCCGGGCCTCGACGGCTTCCGTCAGCAGGCCGACATCGGCGTGACCGACGCCATCGTCGTCCCGTGGCGCCGCTTCGACGCCCCGCTCCAGGAGAAGCGCGACGCCCTGCACCGCTTCGCGGACAAATTCATCAAACCCCTCTCCGGTACGCCATAGGGGCCCACAACCGCAGCCCACCAGTCCCGCCTCGTCCCCGCGACGTGGCCACCGCTCCAGACCGACCCGCGACCGCCGGGCCGACACCGTGCTCCCGGGCCGACACCGTGCTCCCGGGCCGACACCGTGCTCCCGGGCCGACACCGTGGTCCCGGGCCACACGGTGACCGCCGCCGTGAGGAACGCGCCCAGTCTGCTCCCTTCCGAGCGGCTCCGGGCGGTTGTCCACAATCGCCGAACCGCCTTCCCACTTATCCACAGGCCGGCGAATCTCCGGAGCGGACCGGCGCCACAGCCGATTAACGTCGGGCGCATGACGGAACTCCCCTTCCTCGCGAACGGCCCGGCCCCGGGCCTGGACCTGAGTCTGTTCGGCCGGTTCACCGGCTCGTGGGAGCTCGACTGCACGGAGTTCGAGCCGGACGGTTCCAGCACCGTGCGACGCGGTGAGTGGCACTTCGGCTATGCGCTGGGCGGTCATGCCACCACCGACGTCTGGGTCCTGCCCGGCATCGAGCACGGCGTCAGCGTCCGTTTCCCCGACCCGTCGGCCGGCGACGGCGTGTGGCGCTCCACCTGGATCGGCCCAGGCCGGCGGCGTGTGCACAGTTTCCTGGCGGCGCCCGTCCCCGGCGGCATAGTCCTGGACGGCGGAGCCCTCCGCTGGACGTTCTCCGATCTCGAGCCGTCCAGCTTCCGGTGGCGCAACGAGACCCGCGAGGAGGACGGATCATGGCACGTCCAGCAGACGTTCAAGGTCTGGCGAGCCCGGTGAGCCCCTATTCACAGGCGGGGTTCCGCGTCCGGTGCGAGTGGGGCCCGGCCGGGGCGAAGGCCGTCGGGTCCGGCACCACGATCGTGGCCGTCGTGGACGTGCTGTCGTTCACCACGTCGCTGACGGTGGCGGCCGATCGGGGCATCGAGGTGTTCCCGTTCCGGTGGCGTGACGAACGGGCGGTCGCCTTCGCCGCCGGTCATCGGGCGACGCTGGCCGTGGGCCGTTCCCAGGTGGGGCCGGACCATCCGGTCAGCCTCTCCCCCGCCACGATCCGCTCCGCTTCCGGGATCGAGCGCCTGGTCCTGCCGTCGCCGAACGGTTCGGCGATCGCCCGGATCCTGGCCGAGCAGGGCGCCACCGTCATCGGCGTCTCCCTGCGCAATGCCCGAGCGGCCGCCGCCTGGACAGCCCGCCATCTGCGCCCCACCTCCGGCACTGGCCCCGGCTGCCCGGACCTGGCCGCCACCACGGCCGGGATCACCGCCCCTGCCGGAATCACCGTGCCAAACGGAATCATCCCGCCAGCCGCTATCACCGCGCCGGACGGGATCACCGCTGCAGGCGTCATCAACCCGCCAGCCGGAATCACCGTGCCGGACGGGAGCACCGCCCCAGGCGGAATCACCGCGGTCGACGGAAACGCCGCGGTGGACGGGGAGATCACTGTTGCGGTGATCCCGGCCGGAGAGCGCTGGCTGGAGGACGGATCACTGCGGCCGGCGGCCGAGGATCTATGGGGTGCGGGCGCATTCATCGCGGGCTTGGTCGACGAGGGTGTGTGCGGGCTGTCACCGGAGGCGCAGGCCACGGTGGCCGCCTACCGCCAGGCAGCCACCGACATTCCCACCGCGTTGCACGACTGTGCGGGTGGCCGCGAGCTGACCGCTTTCGGATTCCCCGAAGACGTCGCGATCGCCGCCGAGCTCAACTCCAGCGATGTCGTTCCGTTGTTGACCGGAGACAGCTTCCGCCCAGCCGCCGCCAGAGGGCCGGGCAAGCCATGACGACGGAGCGCCAGCCGGCAACCGCAGCCCAACGACAACCACAGCCAGACGGCAACCACAGCCAGACGGTGACCGCAGCCAGACGGTGACCGCCGCGAGACCGCAACCGCAGCCAAACGGTGACCACAGCCAGACGGTGACCGCCGCGAGACCGCAACCGCAGCCAGACGATGACCGCAGCCGTCGAATTATCCGGCAAATCGGGCACCCAGGTCTGACCTTGCTGTCCCCCGGGGCCGAGATCCGCATTTCCGAAGGGCATCGGGAGGCACGGCACCGAAAACAGCAACGGCCCGATGAGGCCATCGACCGAAATGGCGACCATGCAATATGCAGAACTGTGAATGTCCGCATTTTCGCCGTGACACCGGCAATGGCACCGGCGATGGCGCCCGTGACGGCACCGGCGATGAAGCCGGTGACGCGCCGATGGCAGCCGGGCGGTCAGCCGCCGGAGCGGGCGGAGGCCACCACGAACGGCGTGCCCTGCTGGCATGTGGTGATCAGGTCCGGGACGACTCGGCCGGTCACCGTGACGTACGCCCCGGCCTGGATCATCGTGCGGTCGCCGCCGACTAGCAGGAATTCGCCGAGCAGGAGGCAGCCGTGCTCAACCCCGGCGGTGACAGTTCCGGTCAGAGTTCGCATATCCATAAGCATCCATCATCCTCTCGCACTAGGACCGACGTGGGATCTTCCAAAGAGTCGAGGTAAATCAATATGATCCGGATCGATGTGAGAATTATTTCGCACACCGGAGGACGCCTGTGTCATCACCACGATCCGCACGGATCGCCCTGGCCGCCGCGTTGTCGACAGTGCTGGTCGCCGGCGGCGCCGACGTAGCCCGCGCGGAACCGGCCCCGGCCTCGAGTCTCTATATCGTGCAACTGGCGGCACCACCCGTCGCCGGCTACTCCGGCGGGGTCTCGGGCATTCCCGCGACCAAGCCGGCCGCCGGCGAGAAGATCGACCTGGACAGCACCGCCACCAAGGCCTACCGGGCGCACCTGAAGACCGAGCGCCAGCGCACGCAGCGCCTGGCCGGGGTGTCGGCGGGCGAGACCCTTTACGAGTACGACGTGGCGTTCAGCGGATACGCGGCGCGCATGACCACCGCCGAGGCCGACAAGCTGCGCCACAGTTCCGGCGTGCTGGCGGTGTCGAAGAACACCGTGCACAAGGCGGACACCATCTCCACCCCGGAGATGCTCGGGCTGGCCGGCCGGAGCGGGGTGTGGCAGCGTCAGTTCGGTGGCACCGCCAAGGCCGGCCTGGGTGTGATCGTCGGCGTGATCGACACCGGCATCTGGCCGGAGAACCCGTCGTTCGCGGCGCTGCCGAGCCCCCGCCCGGACCAGCGGATCATCAACGCCAAATGGCGCGGTACGTGTGAGCGCGGCGAGGAGACCGATCCGGCGCGCAACATCACCTGCAACAACAAGCTGATCGGCGCGCGCTACTTCACCGAGGGCGGGCTGGACGAGACGAACCCGGCCGAGTTCAAGTCGCCGCGTGACTTCAACGGCCACGGTTCGCACACCGCCGGCACGTCGGTCGGCAACTACAAGGTGGACAGTGTGATCGACGGCCGCAAGGTCGGTAAGGCGTCCGGTATGGCGCCGGCCGCCCGGCTCGCCGTCTACAAGGCGCTGTGGGATCAGGGCGGCGGCGGCAGCGGCACGACCGTCGACCTGGTAGCGGCGATCAACGCCGCGGTGGCCGACGGCGTCGACGTGATCAACTACTCGATCTCGGGTTCCACCACGTCCTTCGTCGACCCGGTCGAGCTGGCGTTCCTGAACGCCGCCAACGCCGGTGTGTTCGTCGCCGCGTCGGCCGGCAACAGCGGCCCGGCGGTCAGCACGGTGGCGCACAACTCGCCGTGGATCACCACGGTGGCGGCCAGCACTCACGACCGCGGCTACGACAAGACGGTGACGCTCGGCAACGGCACCTCCTATGAGGGCTTCGGTCAGGGCGCCGCCGTACCGTCCGCGCCGCTGATCGACGCGGTGGCGGCCGGTGCGGCCGGCGCCCCGGCGGCCGAGGTGCAGCTCTGCTATTCCGGAGGGCGGCTCGACCCGGCGAAGGTGACCGGCAAGATCGTGGTGTGTCTGCGGGGCGGCAACGGCCGTACCGACAAGAGCCTGGCGGTCAAGCAGGCCGGTGGCGTCGGGATGGTCCTCTACAACAACCCGGACAACTCGGTCAACGCCGACTACCACTTCGTGCCGACGGTGCACGTGGACAGCGCGGCCGGCCTGGCGATCAAGGCGTACGCGGCGACCGCCGGCGCGACCGCCTCGCTCTCGGCGACCACCGAGTTCACCACCCGCGCCCCGGAGATGGCCACCTTCTCGTCCAAGGGCCCGGCCCGCGCCGGCAACGGTGACCTGCTCAAGCCGGACATCACCGCGCCGGGTGTGGACGTGGTGGCGCCGGTCGCGCCGCCGGGCAACAACGGGCGCAGCTGGGACGCGTACTCCGGCACCTCGATGTCCAGCCCGCACATCGCCGGCCTGGCGGCCCTGCTGATCAGCGAGAACCCGAGCTGGTCGCCGATCTGGGTCAAGTCGGCGATGATGACCACCGCCGGGCAGACCGACAACAGCGGTGGGCCGATCCAGCGGGCCGGCACGGCCGCCACGCCACTGGACTACGGCGCCGGGCACGTCCGCCCCGGTCCCTCGTACCGGCCGGGTCTGGTCTACGACTCGACCTACCCGGACTGGATCCGTTTCGCGTGCGGCAGCGGCGCCACCGGGACGGCCTGTGACCAGTACGGCAAGATCGATCCGACCGACCTGAACTACCCGTCGATCGCGATCGGTGACCTGGCCGGCAAGCAGACCACCACGCGTACCGTGACGAACGTCAGCAAGTTCCCGGCGATCTACGAGGCGAAGATCAAGGCCCCGGCCGGTACGACGGTGACGGTCTCGCCGAAGAAACTCGTCGTCAAGCCGGGTAGGTCGGCCTCGTTCAAGGTGACCGTGACCCGCACCGACGCGGCGGTCGGCCAGTGGACGTTCGGCTCGCTGACCTGGATCAACAAGACCGACCCGCTGAAGCTGGTCTCGTCCGACGTGCGCAGCCCGATCGCGATCCGGCCGGTGGCGATCGCCGCGCCGGTGGAGGTCGCCGGCACCGGTGTCAGCGGCTCGTCGGCGCTGAGTGTGATCCCCGGTTTCAGCGGCACGCTGACCTCCTCCCCGGCCGGGCTGGTCCCGTCGAAGGCGGACCCGCTGCACCTGGTCGGCACCCAGCCGGACTTCGACTCCGCCGCGCCGGTCGCCGGCCCGGCGGTCGGCAAGGTGACGGTGACGGTTCCGGCCGGCACCCTGCTGTCGCGGGCGGCGACGTTCGACGCGGACGTACCGGACGGCACCGACCTCGACCTGTACGCCTACCGGGCCGGCACCACCACCCTGGTGGCGACCAGTGCCGGGTCGACGGCCCAGGAGCAGCTGAATCTGGCCGCCGGCTCGTACGACGTCTACGTGGTGCAGTTCGCCACGCCGCCCGGGGTGGGCGAGCTGGACGTCACCCACCATTCGTGGGCGGTCGGTGACACCGCGGCCGGCAACCTGACGGCCACACCGGCGCAGCAGTCCGTCTCGGTCGGCACCACGGTCTCGGTGACCGCGACCTGGACCGGGCTGACCGCCGGGGCACGTTACCTGGGTGTGGTCGGCTACAGCGACGGCACCAGCCGGATCGGCCAGACGGTCGTCTCGGTGGTCGCCTGAGAATCCGCGGGGACATCGCCGTGCGGTGATGTCCCCGCGCACTCAAAGGACGATCACCGCCCGGCCGGTGACGGTCGCGGCGGCGACCTCGGCGTACGCCCGGTCGATCTCCCCGAATCCGAACTCCTGGACCTGGCTGCGGATCAGTCCGGCCCCGGCCAGCGCGATGACGTCCTGGGCGTCGGCTATCGACGATCCCTGGAAGGTGAACACCTCACCGTCGCGGGGCAGGCCGGAGAACCACGGTCGGCCGAACCGTCCACCGGCCGAGCCGATCAGCCCGTACACCCCGCCGGTCCGCACCGCCCCGACGCCGGCCGTGATGGTCTCGTCGGTGCCGACGAAGTCGAGCACCACCTCGGCCTCGAACCGTTTCGGCAGCTCCGGGACCGCAGCGTGGGCCCCGATCTCTTCGGCGTGGGCACGGCGCGCGGGCAGCGGGTCGACGGCGGTCACCTCGGCGGCGGTGAGCACCCGCAGGAACTGGACGGCGAACGCGCCCAGCCCACCGGCCCCGATCACGACGACGGTGCCACCGGCGGTCAGGCGGGGCAGAACCCGCCGCACCGCGTGGTAGGCGGTGGCCCCGGCGTCGGTGAGCGGCCCGGCGTGCCGCGGGTCGAGAGCACCGAGCGGCAGCAGTGACCGCGGATCGCTGACCAGTACGAATTCGGCGAGCCCGCCGTCCCGGCCGTACCCTCGCCCGGCTCGCCCGTGGGGGCATCCGCTGTCCTGGCCGCGCAGGCAGTACCGGCAGGTGCCGCAGGACGTCGGCGACACCAGGGCGACCGGTTCGCCGGACCCGACGATCCAGCCGGCTGTCTCGTGGCCGAGGGTGAACGGCATCCGCCAGCCCAGCGCCTCGCCCGCGGCGGCCGGGATGTGCCGCATGGTCAGGTCGGAGCGGCACAGCCCGCAGCCGGCGACCCGGACCAGTGTCTCGCCCGGTCCCGGTTCGGGGTCGGGCACGGTGACCGTCTCCGGCGGCGCGCCCCAGTTCGTCATCCGGTATGCCAACACGTCCTCCAGAGTGGAACCCGTTATCCCAGCCAGTCAATGGCACATTGACCCGAAACTAGAACGAGTTCTATTGTCGGAGGGGTGATAACCAGACCGTTCGCCGAAGCGATCCAGGAGGCCGAGCGGGTCATCACCACGGCCCCGCACGTGCGCGACGAGCAGGACCTGATCGAGGGCTACGACTATCTGGCGGGCAGCATCCGCGCCTCGGTCCAGATGGCCTGGGCCTACGAGCGGGACTTCCCCTATTTCGTACGATCCACCGGCCCGCACACCAAGATGGGCCTCGACAACCCGGACACCCTGTACTTCCACGCGTGGCTGCGCGACGACGCCGAGTACGTGATCACCGGCGAGCGCGGCAGCACCGTGGACCTGAGTTTCCAGATCCTCGACGGCGACTACTCGCCGATCCAGGTGCCGGGCAGTCTGGCCGCCTTCGACGACCGGGAGATCGTGGTCCAGCCGGACGGGTCGTACCGGCTGTACCTCGGTCCCGGCCTGAAGGGCGCCGGCATGCTGGTGGTCCGCGAGGTCTTCAGCGACTGGGCCACCGAGCGGCCGGGCATGATCCGGATCCAGCGCGCGGACCGGATCGGCGCGGCTCCGCCACCACCCACCACGGACCTCATGACCAAGCGGTACGGGGTGGCCGGCAAGCTCCTGCTCAGCCGGCTGCGGACCTTCCTCGCCTTCGCCGAGCGGTTCTACCTGAAGCTGCCGGTCAACACGCTGACCACACCCCGCTCCACGCCGGGCGGGCTGACCACCCAGTTCTCCTCGGCCGGCCACTACGACCTGGACGACGACCAGGCGATGATCGTCACCGTCCCGGCCAGCGACGCGCCCTACCAGGGCATTCAGCTCGGCAGCATGTGGTACGTCTCGCTGGATTACGTCAACCACCAGACCAGCCTCACCCGCGACCAGGCCCGGATCGATCCGGACGGGATGATCCGTTACGTGATCAGCGAACGCAACCCGGGCGTCGCCAACTGGCTGGAACGGACCGGGCACCGCCGCGGTTACGTCCAGCTGCGCTGGCAACGGCTCTCCCGCGAACTGACCACCGACGACGGCCCGCGGGTGGACGTGGTGGCCGTCGACGACCTGCCGAAACTGCTGCCGTACTGGAAACCGGTCGGCCCGGTGGCGTGGCGTGAACGGATCGCCGCCCGGCAGGCCGCCACCGCGGCCCGGATGCTGGGCTGACCGGTGCTGCTCGACGGGAAGGTGGTCCTGGTCGCCGGGGTGGGGCCCGGTCTAGGCCAGGCGGTCGCGGTGCGGGCCGCGGCACAGGGCGCCTCGGTGGTGCTCGCCGCCCGGTCGCCCGCGATCCTGGACGAACTGGCCACGAAGATCGGTGACCGGGCGCTCGCCGTCCCCACCGACCTGGCCGACGAGGCGGCGGGACGCGCGCTGGCCGAGCGGTCCCTGGAGCGGTTCGGGCGGATCGACGCCCTGGTGCACAACGCGTTCGCCATGCCGCCGATGCGCAGCCTGGGCCGGGTTGATCTCGACGAGGTCCGGGCCGGGCTGGACGGCAACGTGATCACCGCGTTGCGGACCGTCCGCCTGGTCACGCCGGCGCTGACCGAGTCGCGGGGTTCGGTGGTGGTCGTCAATTCGGCGGTGCTGCGGCATTCCCGGCGTCCTTTCGGTCCCTACAAGCTGGCCAAAGCCGCTCTGCTGGCGGCGACCCAGAACCTGGCGAGCGAACTGGGCCCGCGCGGGATCCGGGTCAACTCGGTCGCGCCCGGCTGGATCTGGGCCGACCAGTTGCGCGGATGGTTCGAGTTCCAGGCCGCGCAACGGGGTGTCCCGGCACGGCAGATCTACGACGAGGTGGCCTCCGACATCGATCTGCGCCGGCTGCCCGAGCCGGACGAGGTCGCCGACGCGGTCCTCTTCCTCGTCTCCGACCTGGCCCGGGCGGTCACCGGCGCCTGCCTGGACGTCAACTGCGGGGAGTTCCACCATTGACCGCCGACGGGCGCACCGGTGCCGGCACCGTGGAGGACCTGCACGCCTCGGCGAGCCGGATGACCGGACTGGACGACTTCGGAGACGGCGACGACGGGTACGCCGACGGTCTCCGGGTGCTGCTCGACGCGTACGCCCGGGAAGCCGGTCTGACCCCGGCCGGCAGCAAGTGGACCCGCGGCCTGCTGCGCGGCGCCCTGGTGTCCCGCCTGATCGCGGAGGCCGCCTGGTGGCAGCTGCCGCAGCACGCCGAGGTCGCCCTGCCGCGACCGGTCTTCGTCACCGGCCTGCCCCGCACCGGAACCACCGCGCTGCATCGGCTGCTCACCGCCGATCCCGCCCATCAGGGCCCGGAACTGTGGCTCACCGAGGTCCCGCAGCCACGCCCGCCCCGCGCGACGTGGGCGGAGAACCCGGTCTTCGCCATGCTCCAGACGGCTTACGGCGCCGCCGGCCTGGACGGCGTGCACCCCATGCGCCCGGATCGGGTCGAGGAGTGCTGGCGCCTGCTCTGCCAGTCGATGACCTCGGTGTCGTTCGAATGCACCGCACACATCCCCTCCTACTCCTCGTGGCTGGCCGGACGGGACTGGACGCCCGCCTACCGCCGCCATCGCCGCAACCTGCAACTGATCGGCCTGAACGATCAGCACCGCCGCTGGGTGCTGAAGAACCCGAGTCACCTGTTCGCCCTGGACGCCCTGCTGGCGGTCTATCCGGACGCCACGGTGATCCAGACCCATCGTGATCCGCGGACCGTGATCGCCTCGGTGTGCAGCCTCAACGCGCGTGCCTCCGCCGGCTGGTCGACGGTCTTCGCCGGTGCGGTCACCGGCCGCGCGCAACTGGAGCTGTGGTCACGCGGGCTGCGCCGGTTCCGCGCCGACCGCGCCCGCCACGATCCGTCCCGTTTCGTCGACGTACGTTTCGAGGACCTCGCGGCTGATCCGATCCGGACGGTCGAGATGATCTACGACCGGCTGGGGTCCCGGTTGTCCGGCCCGGCGCGGTCGGCGGTCATCGAGACGATCCAGCGGGGTACGCCGGAACCCGCGCACGACTACGACCTGTCCACCTACGGCCTCACGGGGGCGGACGTGGATCGCGCCTTCGACGGCTGACTCTCAGTGCTCGGTGATCAGCGTGGGGAACCATGTCACCTCCTCCGGCGAACCGCCGCCGGTGTTGATCTCGTCGGCTGGCCGGCGGGCCTCGGGCAGCCCGCCGATCAGGCCGTGCGCGTTGGGACGGATGCCCAGCACGGCAGCTTCCTCCAGGTAGGAGTAGCAGAGCCAGGTGTGGAACCGGCCCATCTCGAAGCCGGGCACCTCGAAGCCGAGAACGTCGCCACCCGGTGGATCCGCACCGCGGCCGAGATCGGCCGATAGCGGGTTCGGCAGGTCACCCAGCCACCCACCACCAGATGCGCCAGCGCGGGCGCCTGATCGGCCGGGACACTCATCGACAGCGGGCGGGCACCGTGCTCCCGCGCCTCTCCGGCAGTCTCGAACCAGGGCTCCAGCCACCGGTCGCGCCCCGGCGGCTCGATCCACCAGGCACTCGCTCACGGTCGCGACCGAGGCCGGCAGACCATCCCGCCCCGGGTGCGCCCAGCGCGGCCCGACCACATGACCAGCTACCACATAACCAGCTACCACGTAACAACCAGCTACCACGTACGTCGTCATGCCGGAATCATTCCACGCCGCGGACGGCCGCCGTAAGTTTCGCGGTGCGGTTCCGATAATAGATCAGCATCACACCTTTTCGGACTTACACCTATGCACTGAACAGGTGCTAGCCTCGCGCGCGCTTCCGGAATGTTTCCGGAAGTTGTTGACACTATGACGCGAGCCGTCGAATACTCCCGGTGAGAACGAATCGTCGACCATCGATTCGGATCCCGCTCCTACCGCTCTGCCTGGATTCCCCGCCAGGCGCGTCACCAGGAGGAACAAATCATGTGGAAACGTCTAGTGATCACCGGGCTGGCCGCCCTCACGGCCGCCGCCGGGACCGTGATCACCGCCGAAACGACGCCGGCACGGGCCGCGGCCTGTAACGGATATGTCGGCCTCACCTTCGACGACGGCCCGGTGCCCGGCAACACACCCAACCTGCTGGCCGCGCTGCGCAACAACGGCCTGCGGGCCACCATGTTCAACCAGGGCCAGTACGCCGCCGCCAACCCCGCCCTGGTCAGAGCACAGGTCGACGCCGGCATGTGGGTGGCCAACCACAGCTACACCCACCCGCACATGACTCAGCTGAGCCAGGCGGCCATGGAGTCGGAGATCTCCCGCACGCAGACGGCCATCGCCAACGGGGGCGGAGGAACACCCAGACTCTTCCGGCCGCCGTACGGGGAGACCAACGCCACGCTCCGGGCCGCCCAGCAGAAGTTCGGTCTCACCGAGATCATCTGGGACGTCGACTCGCAGGACTGGAACAACGCGAGCACCGACGCCATCGTGGCAGCCGCCGGACGGCTCACCAACGGGCAGGTCATCCTGATGCACGACTGGCCGGCCAACACGGTCGCCGCCATCGGGCGCATCGCCCAGGGCCTGGCCGCCCGTGGGCTGTGCGCCGGCATGATCTCCCCGACGACCGGCCGGGCCGTCGCACCGGACGGCACCACCACACCGCCGCCCGCCGGCGGGACCTGCACCGCGACCCTCTCCGCGGGCCAGTCGTGGAGCGACCGCTACAACCTGAGCGTCGCCGTCACCGGCTCCAGCAACTGGACCGTGACCCTCAACCTGCCCTCCCCCGCCAAGGTCATCAACACCTGGAACACCACGGCGACCTGGCCCACCGCCCAGCAGATGGTCGCCCGGCCGAACGGCAGCGGGAACACCTTCGGTCTGACCGTCCAGGCCAACGGCAACTGGACCTGGCCGAGCGTCTCCTGCGCCGCCACCTGACCCCCGTTCCCCATCCCCGCGGCGCGGCGACCCTCATCGGTCG